>NZ_JBPDIM010000001.1:1865000-2007807 GCF_056821725.1 Sphingomonas sp. BLHR8
TTTGGCCCCGCGCTGAACGCGCTGGGCAAACAGCTGGTCACGCTGCGCATCGCTCTCGCGGGCGCGGTCATGTTTGCCGCCTGCTTCTTTGTGGCATCGCGGTTCGACATGTTGGCGATGGCCTATGTCTGGCTGGTGGCTTCGCCGCTGTTTCTCGGCCTGACAGTGCTTGCCGCACGTCCGCACCTCGGCGTGGCGTTCACTGACCTCGCCGCGGCGCTCTGGCGGCCGGCGATGGCCGCGATCCTGATGGCCGCCATCGTCAAGGCCATCGACCTGTTCGTGGTCGAGCCGATGATGCTCGCTCCGCCCCTGCGAATGCTGGGTCTGGCCACGGTGGGGGCTGGCGCCTACGCCGCGCTCATGCTCATGCTGGCTCGGGATCTGGTGGACGACGCGCGGCACCAGCTGCGCCGCGGCCGCCAATCGGTGACGGGTGGGTAACGCGCTCCCTCAGCGCGCGATGTAGTCGCGCAGCGCTTCCGCCTCGGCCTCGATGCGCTCGATGCGATGCTTCACTAGATCGCCGATCGATACGAAGCCGATCATGCGGCCGTCCTCGACCACCGGCAAATGACGAATGCGACGGCGGGTCATCATCGATAGCGCGGCGAGCGCATGCGTGCTTCGCTCGATCGTGATGGCCGGCGCGGTCATGGCGGCGGCGACCGTCGAATCGAGTGCAGTTCCGCCTAGGCTGGCGAGACAATGGATGATGTCGCGCTCTGAAACGATGCCGACGATGCGGAGCGGGCCCTCGCCGTCCGCCGCGGGCTCGAGCACCGGCATGGCCCCGATCCGTGCCTGGGTGAGGCGCTCGACGACCGACCGCAGCGGCTCGTCGGGCGTGCAGCTGTGGATCGCGCGCCCGGTGGCGTCGCCGTTCTGCGCGGTCCGCTGCGCGTTCAGGATCGATTCGATCGTCACCCCTCGCCTCCCTCGCCCACGAGCTGGTGAGGCTAGCACCTGCCCCATGTGTGGCAAGGCTGGTTGGCGGCGCCTTCGCGGGCCCCTATGTCGGCAGCCATGCCACGGACCTCGCATCTCGATTCCGCCGACGTTTCGGCGCACGCGTGGGGTCGGTTTCGCCGGTTGATGCGCTGGATGGCGGGAGTCGCGGCTTTCACCGCCGCCGCGTCGATCGTGTTTCTGGCCAGAAGACATCCCGACGCCAGCATTCACCTCTACATTGCCGCCGGGCTGGGCACGTTCCTGTCGGTCCTGCTCGGCGCGGCGTTGATGAGTCTCGTGTTCCTATCCGCGGGGACAGGCCATGACGGAGCGATCGAAGATCCGTTCGACGCGGACGACGAAACTTCGGTAAAACCGCCCGTCTGAGTCAGCTCACCCGGTTTCGCCCGCATCCTCGCCGCGGTCCATCAGCACCCGGGCGATGGTGTCGAACATCGCCTGCATCGCGATCGGCTTGTGCATGACGGCGTCGGCCCCGGCCGCGAAGCACTGTTCGTCAAGCCCGGGGCTCGCATCGGCGGTCACGACGATTACCGGGATGCGCGCCAAGTGATCGGTCCGCGAGCGGAGAGCGCGAAGAACATCGAACCCGTCCATTTCCGGCATGCGCAGGTCGAGCAGCACGACGTCGTACGGATCACGCTCGAGCGCTTCGATCCCTGACCGACCGCCGTCCGCCTCGCCCAGGGGAAGGCCCGCGACATGCAACATGTCACGCACGACTCTGCGGTTCATGGCGTCGTCTTCGATGAATAAAATGCGCATCAGCCCCGCCGCGCGATCCCGCCGACAGATGGCGAATGGTCCGCGCTGGGGATCGCGGTGGAACCGGATGCCTCGTCGGGCAAGTCCAAAATGGACCAATTGAGATGGAAGCGCGACCAATGTTGCGCAATCGCTCGCTTCGAGAGGCTTGCGCTCGTGACGCTGGCCGCGGCACCGCGGACCGGGAGCGGCGTGACCTCGCTCGGAGGGGAGTGGGCCTGCGTCTCGGGGGCGACACAAACCACATGCCAAAGCGCGGCGGCCTCCCCCGCGTTCGCGGCGAGAGCCGGCCAGTCCTGGGCATCGGTGACCAGCATGATCGGATGGTGGCCGAACCTTTCGATCAAATCCGACGCGCTGGCGACGCGCACCGTCTCCGGATCGCAACTTTCGAGCGCCGCGTGGAGAAGAGCGGCGCGCATGGGGTTGGGCGAAAAGCTTACCGAGCGGACATGGCCGGCGGCGACACCTTTCGCATCGGCCGTCGCCGATCCAGTGGCGGCAATCCAAGGCAGCCAGATGGTGAAGCAACTTCCTTCCGACGGGACGCTTTCCAGACGAATTTCGCCACCCATCGCCTCCACCAGCGACCGAGTGATGGCGAGGCCAAGGCCGGTGCCGCCATGGGCGCGCGTGCGACCTGAATCGACCTGGCGGAACGGTTCGAACACCGCGCGCTGAAGCTCGTACGGTATCCCGATCCCCGTATCGCGGACGGCGATTTCCACCCGGTCCGACACCTTCGAAATCGTGACGGTCACCTCCCCATCCTCGGTGAACTTGATGGCATTGCCGATGAGGTTGAGCAGCAACTGCGACACTCGCCCCGGATCGAGCATGAGCAGCTGCGGTTCCTTCCGCGAGCCCAGCTCGGGTCCGACGTGAAGCGTGACGGAGAGCCCGCGGGTCTGCGCCACGTCCGCCATCAGCGACAGCGCCCCCTCTGCCAGCGCTCGCAAATCGGTGGGAACTGGATGCAGCGACAGACCGCCATCCTCGATCTTTGCGACGTCGAGAATATCATCCACCAGCGCCCGCATCGCATTTCCGGCGGCCTCGATCACCCCGACCTGCTCACGATGCCTTGATGCAAGTGCTGTGTCGGCTCCCATCACCTGCGCCATGCCGAGGATGCCATTGAGTGGCGTGCGCAGTTCGTGGCTGGTCGCGGCGAGAAAGCGCGAACGGGCAGCAAGCGCCAATTCGAGGTGGCGGTTGGCGTCTGTCAGCCGAGCGCCATCCGCCTCCGCCCGGCTGCGCGCGCGCATCAGGTTGCGCAGGTATAGCGTCATTGCCAACGTCAGCGCGACGGTCGACAGCAGCAGGATCCACGTCAGACGCCGCTGATATTGAAGGTCGCGTTCCAGCGCCTGCGCCCGCAGTTGTGCAAGACGCGCCTCCTGCGCGGAAAACTGGAACTGCGCCGCCAACAACGCCGCGCGATTGCGCGCAATCGTCCGCGCCTCCTCCTCGCTCATCTCATTGGCACGCTCCAGCCTCTCGAGCGCGTCCTTCTCCCTCCCCAGCGCCTTGGAAATCCGGTAACCGAGCATCAGTTTGTGAATGGCGTTTGCTGAACTCGCGTCTTGGTCCAGCAGTAGCAGCCGTTCGGCGTTGGCTGCGTCGCCCCGCGCGAACGCAAGCGCAGACCGAACCGGGGCCACCTGCTCGGGACTGATCAGGCTTTCCCCTTGTGCTCGATCGAAGCGCGCGAGATCGTCAACGGCAGCTCTCAGATTACCCGCAAACACATGGAGGTTGACGAGATTCAGCTGAGCACGACGCGCTACCGCTGGAAGACCGGCCCGCTCGGCCGCACGCTCAGCTGCGGTGTAGGCTTGCTCCGCCTCCTTAAGGCGGTTCAGGCCCTCAAGCGCAACGCCACGATTGTTTGTCGTTACAACGTCGTACTGCGCATCACCGCGATAGACGGCCGTCGCTTGCTGCAACAGCGCCAGCGATGCCTCCCATTCACGCACGTCGTTGTAGATGGTCGACATGGTTTGCAGGGTGACACCATGTCCACGTCGATCCTGGAGCGCGATGAACGTCTGCTGCGCCTCGCGTAACAACTGAAGCGCCTCGCCATAATCGTTGCTGCTGCGAGCGATCAACGCATCCAGCACGTCGCAGTATGCAAGCAGTCGGCGGTCGCCCCCCGCTCGCGCAATGCCGCGCGCCGCTCGATTGTATCGTGCGGCGCCATGCACGTCGCCTTGGCGAAACTTGATTTGAGCTATGACCCAGTTTGCAAGCCCCACATGCGGGCCAAGGGCATCGCCGTCGCGCGCGCTGACTTGAGACCGCGCCCATTGCTGTGCTGCGGTTGGATCGAGCGCAATCTGCCGTACCGCGGCAAAGGCCGCGCCCTCGGTGGTGAGGTTAGCCGCGGCGAGGGCAGGCGATGAGATCAGCGTGGCCCAGAGCGCTACGGCGCAAAGGACACGTTTTACGCGCGAAGCCACAAGCGCTTGTCACGCAGCGCGCGCTGGTCAGCGGGAGTCGCGATGCTCTGCGGGTCGAAGTTCTCGAGGTAAGGCCTCACATCCGCAACGGGCATTGGGCGCCCCACCAACCAGCCCTGCATCATGTCGCAGCCCATTACCGTCAACAGGGCATGGGCGGCCAATGTCTCCACCCCCTCCGCGGTGATGACCATGCCCAGGGCATGTGCGAGTTCGATCGTGGAGCGCACGATCAGCGGGTCGCGATGACTGCTGCCGAGCGAAACGATGAAGCTCTTGTCGATCTTGAGTTCATCCGCCTCGATCTGCTTGAGGTAGGTGAGCGACGAGAGCCCCGATCCGTAATCATCGATGGCGATAGACAGGCCCGCGTGCTGCATCGTGCGGATGTTGCGAAAAGCGAGCTCCGGATCGCCGATCACCGATCGTTCGGTGATCTCGATGCCGATATCGCCCCCCGGCGTCCTGGCGCGGGCGCAGATCGCCGCGATGATCGCGGCATCGTTCAACAGCTGAGCGGACAGGTTGATGAACAGGCGGACGTCATGCCCCGCCGCGCGCAGCGCCTTTTGATCCTCAATCGCGCGGTCGACGGTCCACAGCGTCAGAGCGGTAATGCAGCCTGCATCTTCGGTTTGTTCGATGAACCGATCCGGCAGGATCATCCCCGCATCGGGATGGTCCCAGCGCAGCAATCCTTCAAAGCTCGCCACGCGCCCCTCACGCGCGTTCAGCTTCGGCTGATAATGCAGTTGGAATTCGTCACCGCTCAATGCGCGCGCGACCTCGCTCTGCCAATAAGGCGCATCGGCCATGCGATCATCGGCCGTTGGTCGCTGCGGAGTTTCGCTCATCGCCGGCCACCAGTGCGGGCGTAGCGGTAAAATCGGAGTTAACGTCGAGGAGGCGCGCGCGTTAACGGCGTTGCTAGGCCCCGATTTTTCCGGCAGAAACTTGGTTACCCGCGAGTTAACCTTCGCGGCAAAACAGAGGGAGCCAGTGATGCTTTCGATTCTCGCTGAAGTCTTCGCAGTGCCGAATGGCGGCGGTGGGGTTTCCATTCCCCCGCTCTGAGCGACGCTCGCTGAGACGATCGGGGCGCTCCCGCTACGGCGGGGGCGCCCCGATTTTCGTCGGAAATGGACCGTTTTCGAGCAGCCAGACCCGGATTGCACTTGCCAGGTTGAGCGGCGCGTCGCCCCCGGCCGTCAAGCGTTCGGCATCTATCCGAGCGACGAGTGCGTTGAGCGGCAGCGATCGGTGCTGCGCTGCCGAATCGAGCGCCGCCCAGAACAGCGGCTCGAGTCGAATCGAGGTGGGGTGACCGGCGATCGTCACGCTTCGCTTCACCGGCGGTTGCGAGAGGGAGGTCACGACGCTCTCCGCACGACCCGCATCAATACATATGTTGCCCACCGTTAATCGACAGCGTGGACCCCGTGATGAACCCCGCATCGTCGGAACATAGGAAGGCGACCCCGCGCGCGATCTCCTCGGCCTTCCCCAGCCGTCCGACCGGGATGCGCGCGACGATCTTCTCGAGCACCGCCTCGGGGACCGCCGCCACCATGTCCGTATCGACATAGCCTGGCGCGAGCGCGTTGACGGTCACGCCCGACCGCGCGCCCTCCTGCGCCAGTGCCTTGGTAAAACCGTGGATGCCCGATTTGGCGGCGGCATAATTGACCTGACCATATTGCCCGCCCTGGCCGTTGATCGACCCGACGTTGACGATCCGACCCCAGCCGCGCTCCCGCATCCCGGGAAAAACGGCCTTGGCCATGTTGAAGCATCCGCCGAGATTCACGCGGATGACATCCTCCCACATCTCGAAGGTCATTTTCTGAAGCGTCGCGTCGCGGGTGATCCCGGCGTTGTTGACGAGGATGTCGACCGGTCCATGCTCCGCGGCGACCTGGGCGCAGCCCGCCTGGCAGGCCTCGTGATTGCCGACGTCCCAGCAATAGGCGGCGATGCCCGTCTCCTCGGTGAAGCAAGCTGCCGTTTCGGCGTTGCCGGCATAGTTGGCGACGACCGTCACGCCCTGATCCTTTAACCGGCGGCTGATCGCCGCCCCGATGCCCCGCGTCCCGCCGGTGACGACCGCCACACGTCCCATCCCAGTCTCTCCCGCTCTTTGTCTTGTTCCGGAACGATAGATGGACCAGTCCTGCGCGCAAGCGATGCGTGCGCCGCCCGACTAAGCCTTTGTTTGGAATTTGCTGCGACAGGGCAGTGGATGGTTTCACGCCTCAACTTGCGCGACGAAGGCGTTCCCGCCGCTTCGGGAGATGAGCGGGATCCCGGGATTCTCGTGCATCTCGGCCTGCGACCGAGCACGTCGTCGTGGGATGCTGAAGCGCTTGATCGACGCATCGACGCGACGCTGCACCAATGGCCGGTGCTGATGATCGCTATGCTCATCGGTTCGCTCCCGGCGATGGTTGAAGGTGCGCTCAACGTTGTCCCGTTGTTGCTGGTGGGGCTGTTGACGCTTGCTCCGGTCATCCTGCTGTGGGTGAAGCGCGGTCGCGCCCTCGCGCCGGTCAATCGCATGCGGCTGCTGATCATAGCGTCGGCCGCGGCGGGGCTCTGGTTCGCAGCGCTTTTCAACGCTTTCGCCAAGATGGAGGCGGCGCCCTTGCTGGCGATGGTGATGACTGCCGCCTGCTTCGTCGTGGTGGTGGCGCTCGCGCGACTTCCGGCGACGTCGATCAGCTTCACCTTCGGGCTGGCGGCTGTCATTTTTCTGTCCGGCCCCTCGCTGACGCTGTTTGCCCTTGTGCTGGCGCCGGCGCTCGCGGCGACATTCGTTGCGGCGGCGACCAACGCCCGGCTCGATTTCGCCGATTCGCGTCTGTTGTGGCGGGCCGAGCAGGAGGCGAGCCGGCCCGCCCGACTGCTCGACGAGATCGAGGCGCGGGGATCCGTCTGGTTCTGGGAGACCGATAGACGCGGGCGACTGAAATATGTCTCCGCCCGCGTTGCCCATGCATTGGGCGCGGGACAGACCGAGCTGATCGGCCGGCCGCTGCCCACGATCGTCGATCCATCGCTTGCCGCCGACGACACCGGGCTGGGCGAAAGCGGCCGCACGCTGAGCTTTCTCCTCACCACCCAGACCGCATTCGAGGGCCATGTCGCCCGCGCGGCGACGGAGGAGGAAGTGTGGTGGTCCATCTCCGGCCGCCCCGTCCACGACCGCTTCGGCCAGTTGCGCGGCTTCATCGGCACCGGGACCGATCTCACCGCCGCCAAACGTTCCGAAGCGGAGGTCGCGCGTTTGGCGCGTTTCGACCCGCTTACGGGGCTCGCAAACCGAGCGGAAATCGGCAACCTCCTCAAGCAGGCGATCAGCCGCCGCAGCGGCGCCGCGCGCCCGGCGGCGTTGCTGCTGCTCGACCTCGACCGCTTCAAGAACGTCAACGACACGCTCGGCCACCCGGTTGGCGACGAATTGCTGAAGCAGGTCGCGCAACGACTGGTTGATGCGGTGTCGGCCAACGGTCATGTTGGGCGATTGGGCGGCGATGAATTTCAGGTCGTGCTATCCGAAACCAACAGTCGTGCGCAGGTCGCGGCAGTGGCCAACGCGATTATCAGCTCGGTTTCCAGGCCTTACTTCCTTGATCGGGCCAAGGTGTCGATCGGTGTCTCGATTGGTGTCGCGCTGGCGCCCGACGACGGGCGGACCGTTTCCGACCTGACGCGCAACGCCGACTTGGCCCTCTATGCGGCAAAGGCCGCCGGGCGGGGCGTGCACCGTTTCTATGAGAAGGAGATGCACGCCGCCGCCGATCGCCGGACCATGCTGGAAAAGGACCTCACCGACGCGCTCGAGCGCGGTAAATTGCGTGTCGTCTATCAGTCGGTGGTTACGTGCCGCACCGAACAGGTCACCGGGTTAGAGGCTCTGGTGCGCTGGACCCATCCGGACCTCGGCCCGATCTCCCCGGCGGAGTTCATCCCCGTGGCGGAGGAATCCAACCTGATCGAACGGGTCGGGGAATGGGTGTTGCGCACGGCGTGCGCGGAGGCCGCATCATGGCCGGTTGCAGCGCGTGTCGCCGTCAACGTCTCGCCAACCCAGTTCGCGAATCCCGCTTTTCCCAACCTCGTCGCGCAGGTGTTGTCCAAGACGGGACTTGCACCCGATCGCCTCGAGCTCGAAATCACGGAAAGCGTGTTCATGGCCGATGACGGCAATGTCGAACGCCAGTTCGATATGCTCCGGCGGCTGGGGGTTCGCCTCGCGCTCGACGATTTCGGCACGGGGTACAGCTCGCTGGGTTATCTGCAGCGGGCGCCGTTTAACAAGATCAAGATCGATCAGAGCTTCGTCTTCGGCGCGACCGAAGGTCACAACCAGAACGCCGCCATTATCCGCTCCATCGTTACGCTCGCTGAAGCGCTTGGGATGGAGACCACGGCCGAAGGTGCCGAAACGGAAGATCAGATCGAACTCATCCGACGCCTCGGCTGCAGCCACATCCAGGGCTTTTACTACGGGCCGCCGATCGAAGCCGAGGATCTGCGCGAGAGGATGCGCCGAAGCGGGCAGACCCCGAGCCGCAGCGGCCACAAAAGTGCGCGTCCCCGGCGGCTCTCGCTGTTGCGGCGTGCTCGGCTGATCCTGCCCGGTGGCGCGTTTGACGTGCGTGCGCGCAACATCTCGGTCACCGGGATGATGGTCGAAATGTCGGCACCCCTCCCGGTCGGAACACGCGGACAGGTCGACATCCAGGACGGACCGACCATCGATGTCGAAAGCATCTGGTGGGCCGACGGACGCTGCGGGCTCGCCTTTGCCGAGGCGATCGACCTCGGCTGGATCACCAGCGGTCGCGACCCGCGGCGCATGTCGGCCTAGCTCAAATCCAACCGGACAGTTCGCGCGTCAGGAGCGTGTCGAGGAGCGCGATGCCCTCCTCCGTCGCGTTCAGGCACGAGAGGTAATCGAAACGGTGGCCGCCGGCTTCGAGGAATTGCTCGCGACCCCGAATGGCGAGCTCTTCCAGCGTCTCAAGGCAATCTGCCGAAAATCCGGGTGCGACGAGCGTAATGTGCCGCACGCCTTCCCCCGCCAGCCGCTCGAGCTCGTGATCTGTGGCGGGTTCGAGCCACTTCGCGCGGCCGAAGCGCGACTGGAACGCGACCGCGACATCGCGACCGAGTTCCTCCGCCAACAGCCGTGCCGTCTTGCGGCAATGGCAGTGATAGGGGTCGCCGAGCTCCAGCGTCCGTTCGGGCATGCCGTGAAAGCTTGCCAACAGAACGTCGCCGACGCCGCCCTGCGCCGCTGCCTGCCGCCGCACCGACGCCGCCAGGGCGGAGATGTAGGCGGGGTCGTCGTAATATGGCGGCAGCGTTCGCACCGCCGGCTGCCAGCGAAGCTTGCGCAGCGCCGTGTACAATTCGTCGTTGGCGGTCGCGGTCGTGGCCGCGCAATATTGCGGGTAGAGCGGCGCGAACAGCAGTCGCGTGACTCCGGCCGCGCGCATTCGCCCGACCGCGTCGGCGATTGACGGGTTGCCATAGCGCATTGCCCAGTCGACCCGCACCCCGTCGCCCCAGCGTCCACCAAGGGCGCTCGCCTGCGCTGCGGTGATCGCGGCCAGGGGCGATCCGTCCGGCCCCCACACCTCCCGATACGCCGCCGCCGATTTCCTCGGTCGCGTGTTGAGGATGATTCCGCGCAGGATTGGCTGCCAAAGAAGCTTCGGAATCTCGACGACGCGGGGGTCCGACAAAAATTGTTTGAGGTATCGACGGACTGCGCCCGGCTCCGGCGCGTCGGGCGTCCCGAGATTGCAGAGCAGGACACCGATCCGCGCCGGCGGGATGGCCGGGTGATCCGGCTGCGGGACCATGGGTGGGGCGGGGTATGTCATCATTCGACCGGGCGCGCGCTCAACGGCAGCCGCCGACGACGGCGTCCCTCCAACGAGGCGAGCGCGTTGGCGATGGCCGGAGCGACGGGCAGCATGGCAATTTCGGCATAAGGTGCAGGATCGCGCGGCGAGGCGATGAGTTCCACGCTGATCGCAGGCGCGGAGGCCAGCGTGACCGGACCAAGTTCGCGCAGGCGTCGGGCGGCGACCACGCCGCCGCGCCACGCGCTCGTGTATCCGACCGCGTGCGCAAGGCCGAACAGCAAGCCGCCTTCGATCTGCTGTTGCGCCAAGGTCGGGTTGACGACCGGCCCGACATCGACCGCCGCGACCAGCCGATCCACCCGGACCGCCGAGCCCGCGAGCGCACATTTCGCAACGACGGCGATATGCGCGCCGTTGAACGATGCACAGGCGATCCCCATGCCCGATCCGGCCATACCGCCGTCCCATCCCGCCAGCGCGCTCGCTATTTCGAGGCAGGCGGCGAGCAAGGGGGCATCGCCCAGCATGCTCATCCGAAACAGCATCGGGTCGCTGCCCCCGGCACGCGCAAGTTCGTCGACAAAGCTTTCGAGCGCAAAGACGTTGCCGGCCGCGGCGCCCCCGCGCAGCGAGCCGGTGGGCATGCCGGTGTCGACCGGGACATGATCGACCGCGAGATGCGGGATGCGATAGGGCGGCGCGAGGCCGGCAACCGCTTGGGCGTCGAGTTGGCTGCGCTCCTCGGCGAGCGACGGTTCGTCGTCGACCCCATCCCATCGCGCTCGCTGCTCGCGGCGTGCGCCGGGCGCCGCCGCTCGCGCGTGCATCGCATCGATCGTCGCACCGGCCGACAGGGTGGCCGCCATGCGGATCCTTGTCGGGGCACGCGGGCGATCGCGCAGCAGCGCTTCCGCACGCGACCAGCAGAGTTGCACCGGGCGATTGAGCGCACGCGCGATCAGCGCCGCCTGCACCGCCACGTCGCTATCGAGATTGACGTCAAAGCCGCCGCCGCCGGGGGTGACGATCAACTGGACAGCCGCCTGCGACAGCCCCAGCGCACGCGCCACGGCGGCGCGCGCGAAGCCTGGCGCCTGGCTTGCCACCCACAACCGCACGCCTTCGGGAAGCGGTTCCGCGGTTGCACTGGGCAGTTCGAGCGGCTGGCGCAGCGCCGGTTGCACCACGAACTCCGAACCCAGGACGGTTCGCCCGCGAAAAGCGTCCTCGACATCGCCGTGACCCGAAATCCGCGCGCCGGCGCCTTCGCGCGCGGCGCGGCGGAGCCGAACGGCGGCGAGTCGGTCGTCCGCCGCCGGCCGCGGAACCGAAAAGTGCGGTCGCATCGCGTCGAGCGCGTGACTGGCGGTCCAGTGCGTGTCGGCGGCGACCGCGACCCAGCGTTCGTGCGCCACGACCCCGGCCACGCCAGGCATGCCGCGCACCGCCGCCTCATCATGCGAGACAAGCCGCGCATCGCCCAACGGCCCCTGGCGGATGGCGGCATAGACCATGTTCGGCAGACGGATGTCGCCAGCGAACAGCGCGCTGCCGTCGATGCGCGAAGGCAACTCCAGCCGTGGCAAGGCGCGTCCCATCAACGGCCGCGAGGTCGGCGCGCGCAGCGGCGCCATCGCCGGCGCAGTCCGCTCTGCTGCGGCTTCAGCAAGTTCGGCGAAGGGCCTCCGCCGCCGCCCAAGAACAACGAAGCCGTCGCGAGCCTCGACTTCGGCCGGATTGACGCCCCACGCCTCGGCCGCGACTTCGCTCATCATCCAGCGCGCGTTGGCCGCGGCCTCGCGCAACATGGGCTCGATCAGCGCGCGGCTGGTGCCACCGCTGGTAATCATCGCCGGCGTGCGCTGCAGCACCATCCGCCGGCGCCAACCGCCGAAGCCACGCGGCACGAACCAGCGCGGCGTCTCCACCTCGGCATCGGCGTCGAGCCACACATGGTTGGTATAGGCCGACGATACCGGTGCCGGCATGACCGCCATCGTGCGCCAGTCGGCACCAAGTTCGTCAGCCGCGATCTGCGCGGCCATCGTCTGCACGCCCTGGCCCAATTCGGTCTGGGGCACATAGACGGTGACCACCCCGTTGCGCCCGATCGTCAACATCGATCCGAACGCGCGCTCGCCGGAGCGCAGGTTGAGGTCGACCGACGCGGTGCGGGGCCAAACGACCCAGGCGACGGCCAGCCCCGCGCCCGCACCCCCGCCGATCAGCAGCGCACGGCGGGTCGGGCGGGGCAGCGAGGCGCGCCAGCCCTCCCCGCGCGGCCAGTCGCTCACCCCGCCGTGTCCGCCTGCGCCAGCCACGAATCGAGCGCGGTCGCAATGGCTCGATACGGCGCGCCTGTGTCCCCTGCCTGCGCAACCGGCGGCACCCCCGCATCGCTCGAGGCACGGATGTGCGGATCGAGCGGCACCCGGCCGAGGAAGGCGATGCCGCGACGTCGGGCCTCACCTTCCGCGCCGCCACTACCGAACGGATCGCTGATCTCGCCGCAGTGCGGGCAGGCGTAACCGGCCATGTTCTCGACCAGCCCGATCACCGGCACCTGCACCTGATCGAACAGGGCGATTGCCCGGACCGCATCGATCAGCGCCAGATCCTGCGGCGTCGACACGATGAGCGCGCCGTCGGGCTTGAAGCGCTGGACCATGGTCAACGCGACATCGCCGGTGCCCGGCGGCATATCGACCAGCAGCAGGTCCACCCCGCCCCACTCCGCATCGATCAACTGTTCGAGCGCGCGGCTGGCCATCGGCCCGCGCCAGGCGATCGCCTGTTCCGGCTGGACGATCTGCCCCACCGACAGCATCGGCAGGCCATGGGGCCCGACATGGGGGATGAGCCGATTGCCCTCCGCCTCGGGCCGCACACCCTCCACCCCCAGCAACCGCGGCTGCGATGGGCCGTAGATGTCGGCGTCGACCAGGCCCACCTTGCGTCCCGCCTGCATCAGCGCGAGCGCCAGGTTGGTCGACAGCGTCGATTTCCCGACCCCGCCCTTCCCGCTGGCGACCGCAATAATGCGCCGCCGCCGCCGTCCGGCAAGCCATGCGATCGCAACGCTCGCCCCTCCGGCGATCGGCGTAAGAGCGGTGCGCAAGCGCGTTTCCAGCGCACTGCGGGTCGCCTCGCTGGCGGCAGCGCTGTCGAGCGCTAGCGTGATCCGCCCATCGCGCACCCGCACCGAACGCAACGCGTCGCCCACGACGCCGCGCGCAGCGGCGTCGAGCGCGGTTTCGAGGTTACTGGCGGATGGCGTCAAACTCACCTGCGCGCTGTTAGCGCCGGCGCTTCCGCTTGCCACTGTTTTTCGCTTCCACCGGCATCTATATGGCGGGACATGACCCTGCGTGTGCGCGACCCGCGCGTCCGATCCAGCGCCGTTTGATGGCTGACGACCCCTCCCCCTGGCGGAGTGCGCCACCGCCGTCGGCCGACAATCCGGACAGCACCGACGCGCGCGGTGAACAATCGCCTTGGCTGCCGCCGCGGACCGATGCGCAGGCGAAGGCGCCGCGATCGCAGGGCCTCGATGACCTCCTGTCGCACAAGGCGTTCGGCCCCGAACTGCCGCGCCTGCCGGGCGGATCGAAGCTGTGGCCGTGGAGCGCGCTGGCGGTTGCCGCCCTGTGGCTCACCACCGGCATCAACATTCTACAGCCGGGCGAGGCCGGGGTCGTCACGCGGCTTGGGCAATATCACCGCACACTTGAAGCCGGCACGCACTTTACCGCGCCGCTTCCGATCGAGCGCGTCACCGTCGTGCCGGTGCGTTCGGAGCAGACGCTGTCGCTCGGCAGCGATGCCGGGCCGATGCTGACCGCGGACGGGGCGCTTGCGACGCTGGGCTATTCGCTGCGCTGGTCGGTCATCGACCCGCGCGCCTACCTTTTCCGCGTCGCAGAACCCGACACGCTGCTGAAACGGAGCGCGTGGAGCGCGATGCGCGCGGCGGTCGCTCAGCGCCCCTTCGCGGACCTCGCCCGCCCCGAAGTGCGCGCGGCGCTGGCGCAGGAGGTGCAGCGAGATACGCAGCGCTCGCTTGACCAGCTTGGCGCTGGCGTCCGCATCGGCGCGGTCAATGTCGCCACCATCACGCCCCCGAGCGAAGTCGCAGCCGCCTTTGAAAGCGTCACGAAAGCGCGCGCCGATGCCGACGCGGCAATCCGCGAAGCGCGTCGCGATACCGTCGCATCGGTGGACCGCGTGCAGCGCGATGCCGACAGCTTCAACCGGCTGCTGATCCAGTATCAGGCGGCGCCCCAGGCCACGCGCAGTCGGCTTTACTATGAAACGATGGAGCGGATTTTGACGCCGGTGCCAAAGGTCGTCGGGACTGAAGCTGTCGCGCCCCCGGCCGGCGCTGCAACGGTCTCGCCCGCCCCGTCGGCTGCCACGGCCACGCCACGCGCGCCGGAGGCCAAGCGATGAGCCGGGCGCAACGTCGTTCGATCGGCACGGCCTTGTTCGCCGTGGCCGGCCTGACCATCGCCGTGCTCGGCAGCCTGTCGCTGGCGATCGTTCCGGAAACGCAGACCGGGCTCGTGCTCCGCGGCGGAAAGGTCGTTCGCACCGTCAACGATCCCGCCGCAAGGCGAGGACGGGATGGCGCAGGGGTCGTGTGGCGGGTGCCGCTGGTCGACCGGCTGATCCGTTACGATGCTCGCGTGCAGAACCTTTCGGCGACCCGCCTCAGCCTTGTCGGACCGGCGGGGACGAGCGCAAGCGGCGAAATCAGCGCACGCTATCGCATCACTCAGCCCCGCCAGCTCTACCGTTCCGCGCCCACCGAAGGGGCCGCACGAACCCGGCTCGAGGCGCTGCTCGGCGACGCGCTGCGGCGTAGTGCGGGCAGCGGCGAGGCGCCTGACCTGGCCGTCGCGCGAACCATCTTCGCCGAGCGCGCACGCGCCATCGGCGTGGAGATCATCGACCTTTCGCTCGACCGCCTGCTGGTCGCCGAGGGGGCTCCGCGCGACGCCGTGCTGGCGCGCATGCGTGACGGGCAGGCCCAGATCGCTCAGGCGATCACCGCCGAGGGGCAGGCGCAGGCCAACCGGATACGCGCCGAAGGTGACGCACGCATCGCGCAATTGCAGCGCGACAGTTTCGAGCGCGATCCCGAATTCTACGAATTCTATCGTGCGCTCCAGAGCTACGAAACGACCTTCCGCAGCGAAGGCGCGGGTCGGACGACGTGGGTGCTGCCGCCGACGGAGGGCTATCTTCGTCACTTCGATCCCGGCCGTCGTTGACCTGAGCGAGGCTGTTGCGACAGGTTAAGCGTCGGGTTTCTATGCGATCGTCCGCTTTTTGAGAGAGGTTCACCTTGCGTCACGCCATCATGCTCACTTCCGCCCTGCTGGCCGGGGGCGCGGCACTCGCGCTGACCGCCAACATGAGCCCGCTCGCAGCGCAGGACGGTGCGGCCGCCGTCGCGCAGGGTAGTCCGATTTCGACCAACCCGATCGTCCCGCGAGCGGGCGCGCCAACCAGCTTCGCCGATCTCACCGCCGCGCTGCAGCCGGCGGTGGTCAACATCTCCACCCGTCAGCGCGTGCGCGTTCCCGCCAACCCCTTTGCCGGCACCCCGTTCGAAGGGCTGTTCGGTCAGGGTCAGCCGGGTGCGCCCGGCGGCGGCCAGGGGCAGACGCGGCGCGGGTCGAGCCTGGGTTCGGGCTTCATCATCTCCGCCGACGGCTATATCGTCACCAACAATCACGTCGTGTCCCCCGGCGCGCCCAATGCAGTGGTGGAGCAGGTGACGGTGACCATGCCCGACCGCCGCGAATATGTGGCGCGGGTGGTTGGACGCGATCCGGACAGCGACCTCGCCGTGCTCAAGATCGAAGCGAGCGGACTGCCGCACGTCGCCTTCGGCGATTCGCAGCGTACGCGCGTCGGCGACTGGGTGGTGGCGATCGGTAATCCGCTTGGCCTCGGCGGGACGGTCACCGCGGGCATTGTCTCCGCGCTTTACCGTAACGTCGGTCCCGGCGGGGTCGGTCAGGGCGGCGCCTACGACCGCTACATCCAGACCGACGCCGCGATCAACCAGGGCAACAGCGGCGGCCCGCTGTTCGACATGAACGGCCGCGTCGTCGGCATCAACAGCTCGATCCTGTCGAGCAATCCCGGCGGCGGCAGCATCGGCATCGGCTTCGCCATTCCGGCCGAGGTCGCCGAACCGATCGTGCGCCAGCTGATCGCCGGCCGCACCATCGCGCGCGGCTACATCGGGGTCGAGCGCGCGCCGCTCACCGACGACCTCGCCAATTCGCTCGGCATCACCAAGGAACAGGGTGAATTCATCCAGCGCGTGACTCCGGGCGGTGCCGCCGCACGCGCAGGCATTCGCGAAGGCGACGTGGTGCTGGCCATCAACGGCGAATCTGTCACCCCCGACCGCAACCTCAGCTACATCGTCGCCAACCTCCGCCCCGGGCAGCGCGTGCCGATCGAGCTGCTGCGCGGTGGCCGACGTCAGACGGTGACGGTGACGGTCGACACGCGGCCGTCGCTCGAACAGCTGCAGGGTGAACGCTTCGATCCGTCGGAGCAGCAGGACTTCAACCAGGCACCCGCGCAGCCGCAGGGCGGAGACGCGTCGATCCGCACGCAGCTCGGCCTCGTCACGCAGCAGCTGACGCCGGAGATCGCCCGACAGGTGGGGATCGACTCCACCACGCGCGGGGTGGTGATTGCCGCCGTGTCCGGCTCGTTCGACGCTGCGTCGAAGGGCCTGCAACGCGGCGACGTGATCCTCAACGCACACGGCCGCGCAGTGACCAGCAACGCCGACCTCGCCGCCGCTATTCAGGAAGCGCGCAGCCAGCGCCGCACCGCGATCCTGGTGCAGGTGGTGCGCCGCGGCATCCGTCCGGCGTTCATTCCGCTGCTGCTCGCCGAATAAGCGCCGCCCCCGTCGTCCCGGCTGGTCCGGGACGACGGGGCAGCGCCGCTTGATTCGCGCGGCGCGGGGCCTAATCCCTCCGCCATCGAAATGCGGGGGAGCGACATGGCGGACGGCATCTTCATCGGCAGCGCAGGCGGCACCCCGCAGACGCTCAACCTGCGTCGCGCGAACCGCCACGGGCTGATCGCCGGTGCGACCGGCACCGGCAAGACCGTCACCCTGCAGGGCATCATCGAAGGCTTTTCCGCGGCCGGGGTGCCGAGCTTCGTCGCCGACGTGAAGGGCGACCTCGCCGGGCTTGCCATGCCCGGCTCGCCCACCGCGAAGAGCCATGCGATCTTTGCGGCCCGTGCCGCGGAGATCGGACAGAGCGACTGGGCCTACGCCGGTTGCCCGGCGCAGCTATGGGACCTGTTTGGTGAGCAGGGCCACCCCATCCGCACCACCGTCAGCGAACTCGGCCCGTTGCTGCTGTCGCGGCTGCTCGACCTCAATCCGACGCAGGAGGGGGTGCTCAACATTGCCTTCCACGTCGCGGATGAGGAAGGGTTGCTGCTGCTCGACCTCGACGATCTCCAGGCGATGCTGGTTCACGTCGGTGAACGCGCCAAGGAGCTAACACTCGAGTACGGCAATGTGTCGAAGCCGAGCATCGGCGCCATCCAGCGCGCGCTGCTGCAACTGAGGAGCCAAGGCGCGGACGGCTTTTTCGGCGAACCCGCGCTCGACATCCACGACTTCATCGCCACTGACGACAACGGCCGCGGCGTGGTCAACATCCTTGCTGCCGACAAGCTGATGGCGAGCCCCAAGCTTTACGCCACCTTCCTCTTGTGGCTGCTGTCCGAACTGTTCGAGGCGCTGCCAGAGGTTGGCGATCCCGACAAACCCAAGCTCGTGTTCTTCTTCGACGAGGCGCACCTCCTCTTCGACGACGCGCCCAAGGCCCTGCTCGACAAGATCGAACAGGTCGTGCGGCTGATCCGGTCGAAGGGGGTCGGCGTTTATTTCATCACCCAGAACCCGGTCGACATTCCCGACACCGTCGCCGGCCAGCTCAACAACCGCATCCAACACAAGCTCAACGCCTTCACCCCGCGCGACCAGGCGGCGGTGCGTGCGGCGGCGGAGACGTTCCGCCCCAACCCCGCCATCGACGTCGCGCAGGCGATCACCGAGCTCAAGATCGGCGAGGCGCTGGTGTCGCTGCTGGGCGACGACGGTGCGCCGTCGATGGTCGAACGCACGCTCATTAAGGCGCCCGCCTCGCGCGTCGGGCCGCTGACCGATCAGGAGCGCGCGGTGCTGCTCACCGCCGATGCGGTCGGCGATCGCTACGACCAAGCCATCGACCGCGAGTCGGCCCAGGAGCTGCTCATCGCGCGTGCCGAGCAGGCGGGCGCGGCGGCCGCCGAAGCCGAAGCGCAGGAGGAAGCCGACAAGGTCGCGGCGGCGCAGGCGAAGGCCGACGCGAAGGCGCGCGCCGCCGCCGAACGCGTCCGACTGCGCGAGCAAGCCGCCGCGGACCGCGCCGCCGCCCGTGAGGCCGCCAAGCCGACGATGGCCGAGAAGATGCTCCAGTCGGCCGCGCGCTCCGCCGCCTCCTCGGTCGGCCGCCAGGTCGCGGGCAGGATGGGCCGCTCGCTGGTGCGCGGGATCCTGGGCGGGATTTTCGGCGGGCGGTGAGCGCGGCAACGGCCGCGCGGTCCGCGCAGCGGACATCAACCGCCGGCCGGCGGTCGGCGCAACGAACGCATTCCCCTTCCCTGGAGGGAAAGGGCTAGTGCCGCTGCCCCCATTGCACCCGCGCGCGCGCGCCGCCATGACGGCGCCAACAAAAGGGGGAGCGGGCGATGCGCGAACTGACCTGGCGCGGCGTCATCTTGGGCGCGCTGCTGACGCTGCTGTTCACCGCGGCGAACGTCTATCTCGGCCTCAAGGTCGGGCTGACCTTTGCGACCTCGATCCCGGCGGCGGTCATTTCGATGGCGGTACTGAAGGCGCTCGGCAATTCGAGCATCGGCGAAAACAACATCGTTCAGACGATCGCCTCGGCGGCGGGGACGTTGTCGGCGATCATCTTCGTGCTGCCGGGCCTCGTCATGATCGGCTGGTGGTCGGGCTTTCCCTACTGGATGAGCGTCGCCGTAATTGGCCTCGGCGGCATTCTCGGCGTCATGTATTCGGTGCCGCTGCGCCGCGCGCTGGTGACCGGCAGCACGCTCCCCTACCCCGAAGGCGTCGCCGCGGCGGAGGTGCTGAAGGTCGGAGCAGGCGTAGGCGGCGCGGAGGAAAACCGCCGCGGCCTACGCGCGATCTTGTGGTCCAGCCTCGCCGCGGCGGGGTTCAGCCTGCTCGTCAACATGCGGCTGATCGCCGGAGAGGCGGCGCGCGCGTTCCGCTTCGGCCCCGGCGCCACCAGTGTTTCGGCGAGCCTGTCGCTGGCGCTGATCGGGGTCGGCCACCTCGTCGGACTGTCGGTCGGCATCGCCATGCTGGTCGGCCTCGTCATCAGCTTTTTCGTGCTGTTGCCGCAGTTCACCGCGCCGATCCCGCTGGGGGTCGAGCTCGCCGATCATGTCGGCACTGTGTTCCGTGAGCAGGTGCGCTTCGTCGGCGCGGGCACGATCGGCGTCGCGGCGATCTGGACCCTGCTGCGTATCATTGGACCGGTGGTGAGGGGTCTCCAGGGCGCACTCGCCGCCAACCGGGCGCGCAAGAGCAGCGGCTACGATGCGCTTGACCTCACCGAACGCGACCTCCCCATCTCGATCGTCGGCGGCACCATCCTCGCCAGCATGATCCCAATCGGCATCCTGCTGTGGGATTTCGCGCAGAGCGGGCCGGTGGCGGCGGGGGGCGCGGGGCCGCTGCTCGCGACCATCGCCTATATCCTCGTCGCGGGCGTCGTCATCGCGGCGGTGTGCGGTTACATGGCGGGGCTGATCGGCGCGTCGAACAGTCCGATTTCGGGCGTCGGTATCCTCGCTGTGGTCGGCATTTCGCTGATCCTCGCCGCGATGTTCGGCCGCCAGCCGAGCCCGGAGGCGACGCAGGCGCTGGTCGCCTATGCGCTGTTCGTCACCGCCATCGTGTTCGGCGTGGCGACCATCTCCAACGACAATCTGCAGGATCTGAAGACCGGCCAGCTGGTCGGCGCAACGCCGTGGAAGCAGCAGGTGGCGCTGGTGCTGGGCGTCATCTTCGGTGCGCTGGTGATCCCGCCGGTGCTGGGCGTACTGCACCAGGCGTTCGGCTTTCAGGGCGCGCCGGGCGCGGGCGCGCAGGCGCTCGCCGCCCCCCAAGCCGCGCTCATCACCAGCCTTGCGCAAGGCGTGCTCGGCGGCAGCCTCGACTGGGGACTGATCGGCCTGGGCGCGGCGATCGGACTGGGGGCGGTGGTGATCGACCTGATCCTTGAGCGCAGCGGGAGGCCCGGCTGGCGGCTGCCCCCGCTCGCGGTGGGGATGGGTATCTACCTTCCCATGGCGCTGACGCTGCTGATCCCGATCGGCGCGATCCTCGGCCACCTCTACGAACGCTGGGCGGAGCGCACGCGCGACCCCGAATATGCCAAGCGCCTCGGCGTGCTCGCCGCGACCGGCCTGATCGTCGGCGAAAGTCTGTTCGGCGTCGCCTATGCCGGGATCGTCGCCGCCTCGGGAAGCGACGCGCCGCTCGCCGTGATGGCGGAACACCCGCTCGCGGTGCCGCTCGGCCTCGGCCTGTTCGCAGGTCTAATCGCCTTCCTCTACCACCGCACCCGTCGCGATGCGCAGGTGCCTGTTGCCGCTGGAGATCCGCCACGATGATCCGAACCGCTACCGCCGCCTTCCTGCTCGCGAGCGCCGCGCCGCTGCTGGCGCAGATGAACCAGCCCGCACCGCCCCCCGCCGCCACCACGACCGCGACGCAGACCTCTCCTGCGCCGGCCCCGGCACCATCGAGCAGCCCGCAGACGCAGATTGCTGCCGCTCCCGCGCCGGTGCCGGCACCCGTTGCCAACGCGCCCGAGCCGGTGCCGATGCGCAGCGTTACTCGGCACAGCGGCGTATTTGGCGGTGCGCGCGTCGATTTCACCGCGACCGCTAGCGAAACCTTCCTGCGCGGCACCGACGGCAAGGCCAAAGCGTCGATCTTTTCCGTGGCTTACGTCAAGAACGGCCCGCGCGACCCGAACCGGCCGGTGACGTTCCTCTGGAACGGCGGGCCGGGGTCGGGATCGCTGTGGCTGCACATGGGCGCGTTCGGACCGACCCGCGTCGCGATCCCGTCGGACGCGCGCGACGATGGCGCGCCGCCCTATCCGATCGTCGCGAACCCCGACAGCCTGCTCGACGTCACCGACATCGTCTTCATCGACCCCGTCGGCACGGGCTTTTCTTACGCGCTGCCCGGCACCGATCCCAAAGATTATTGGGGGGTAACGCAGGATGCGCGGTCGATGGCGCAGTTCATTCGCCAGTGGCTGTCCGACAACGACCGCTGGAACGCGCCCAAATATATCGGCGGCGAAAGCTATGGCACGACCCGCGCGGCGGCGGTGCTCAATCAGCTCGAAGGGCAGTATAACGACGTCGCGGTCAATGGCGTGCTGCTCATCTCCACCGTGCTCGATTTCGGCGCGGGCGCGGACACGGCCGGGAACGAGATCGGCTACGCACTCAATATTCCGTCGATGGCCGCAACCGCGCTCTACCACGGCAAGGCCACCGACCCGCGCGGCACCGCTGCGTTCGTCGAAGACGCGCGGCGCTGGTCGACCGGCCCCTATCTCGCGGCCTTGATGCAAGGGAACGCGCTCGACCCGACGGCCCGGGCGGAGATCCGCCGCGACCTCGCGCGCTTTACCGGGCTCAGCGAAGCCTATCTCGACCGCACCAACCTGCGCGTCACGCCCGGACGCTTCTATCGCGAGCTACTGCGTGACCGCGGGTTGTCGGTCGGTCGGCTCGATTCGCGCTACACGGGCCGGGACCGGGACGCGGCGGGGGAGGAGCCCGACAACGACCCCAGCTTCTACGGCATCGACGCCGGCTATACCGCTGCGATCAACCAGTGGGTGCGTACGAGCCTCAACTACCGCCCCAACCGTGACTATGGCACGATCGGCGGGGTGCGCGACTGGGACTGGCGCCTGGGCCAGGGACGGGATGGCGACGCCTACCTCAATGTCGCGCCCTATGTCTCGCGCGCGCTGCGGGAGAACAGCGGCCTCAGAATCTTTGTCGGGCAGGGCTGGTATGACTTTGCGACGCCGTTCTACGCCGCGGAATATGCTCTGACCCGCTCCGACTTCCCGCGCGATCGCATCAGCTTCCACTATTATGACAGCGGCCACATGATGTATATTCGCGATGAAGACCGCGCGAAGCTGACCCGCGACATTCGCGCGTTTATCCGCGGACGTTGAACCGGCGGGCGGAGCGGCGTCAGCGCAGCTCCGCCAGCAGGTCGGGGATGTCGACAAAGGCGAACGCAACCGAACTATCGGCCAGCCCATGCGGCAGAAATATGCGCCGCCCGACGCACATTGCGCCGCAGGTATAGACGACATTGGGCACATAACCCTCGCGATCGAACGCCTTGGCGCTGAGCAGCGGCTCGGGCGTGCGGCCGAGCACCTTTGACGGGTCGTCTTTGTCGAGCAGGACCGCGCCGATCGCATATTTGCGCATCGCGCCGACGCCGTGGGTCAACAGCAGCCAGCCTTCGTCGAGCTCGATCGGCGCACCGCAATTGCCGATCTGAACCAGCTCCCACGGGAATTTCGGTTCGAGCAGCAACTTGCCGCCGTTCCAGCTACCGACATCGTCGCTCTCGAGCAGGAACAGGTTCTGCCCATCCTGCCGCCCGATCATGCGATAGCTGCCGCCGACCTGCCGCGGGAACAGGGCCATGCCCTTGTTGACCGCCGCGTCGCCTTGCATCGGCTGGAAGCGGAACGTGCGGAAGTCGTGCGTGCGTAGCAGCTCTGAATGAATCTTGCTGCCCGAATAAGCGGTATAGGTGCCGATCCATTCGCAGCCATCGTCCGTATGTTGGCACTTGGTCAGCCGCAGATCTTCAAGGCCGTTGGCCTGCGCCGCAGTCATCGGAAAGATCACCGTGCCTGACAACGTAGAATCCGCGTGCCGTTCGGCGGCGACGGTGCCCGGCGCTGCATCAACCGGGTCCGCGATGCGAGTGGCGGCGGTCGCAAAGGGAGGTTGGGGGGCGAGCATCATCCACCCCTCCTGACTGACGATCCCCTCACGAAAGCTGATGGTCGAAATGTGCCCTTCACCCACGGTGCGCATCGACAGGATGACGCGGGTGCAGCCTTCGGGCATGCCGGTCTGGTCGTAGTGTTCCGTCACCGACGGGTTCATGATTGCGGCCGCGGCGTAACTATATTCGTGGCAGAAATAGGCGCCGACCAGCTGCTGTCGCGCTTCGCTGAACATGCGTTCGTCGAGTTCGATCTCGCGCGCCACCTGTTCGAACCGCGCTTCGAACACGCGCCGCGTCTGCCAGTGCCGCGCCTCGAAATCGACGAGCACCTCGGCCAGCTCCTCGGCGACTTCCGCTTCGGTCAGCGCGACGACGGCATCGACCAGTCGCTGACTGCGTGAGCGCGTCCCGTCAGTGGCTTTCCACGCGAGGTGAAAGGGCCGGACCACGACGCGGCCCGGGTCGGCAGTCAGACGCTGCTCGAGCAGGTGAATCTGGATGACATTCGCCCCCGTGTTGCGCGGCGGCGAAGGTCAGGCGCCCACGCTCTCCCGCCGGGCGCCGCTCTCGTCGATTGCGCGCTCGGTCGCCCGGACGCGCATTGCCACGGTCGCAAGTTGCAGCGCAAGGATCGATTCGGCGCCTTGGTTGAGGTTCAGCCCTTCCGGATTCAGGCCGTCGAAACAGCCCCCGTCCTCCCGACTGGCGAGCGGCTGACCCACCTCGTTGGCGCCGGAGAACCAGGCGTATGCGCGCGTCGCGAGCTCATCCCACCCGCCATCCGGTTCGACCCGTGCAGCCGCGTGCGCCGCGTCGATCGTCGCCCACGCCTCCAGCGGCTGCTGATCATAGGCCCGCGGCCGTTGCCGTTCACGGCCGAAGCTTTCGGTGCCGACCGCGCGGAAATCACCTTCGGGACCGCTCTGCTGGTCACGCAGCCAGCGAAGGGTCGACAATCCGACCTCCACCGCCCGTTCGTCACGCAAGCGAACGCCCGCGCGGATCAGGGCCTCAGACAGCCGCGCGTTGTCGTAGGCGAGAACGGTTTCGAACCATTCCCAACCCTCGTGCCGCGCGTCGCGATGACGTTCGAGCAGCATTCGCGTGCCGACCGCCATTATGTCGAGCGCAAGACCGTGACCGGGCCGCATATCGAGCAGCGCGTCCGCGCCGAGCATCGCCATCGCGACCGCACGTGGCGACCGCAACCGCTCGAACAGCGGCCCGGTCAGCTCGAACGTGGTCTGGGCCCATGCGCGCAGCGGCTCGTTCGGCATGTCCCGCGCGGCGACGCCGAGCGCCCACAGCGTGCGGGCGTTGCTGTCCTGCGAACCGACCGCTTCCAGCCATTGGCGATCATAGCCGAGGAAGTTGCGGAACAACCCTTCATCGTCATTCCAGGCGTGCTGGATAAACGCGGCGTAGCTGGTGGCGAATGCGATCGTTTCGGCCGACGCAGGCAGCTGCGCCATGAGCAACAGCGCGCGCGCATTATCGTCGATACAATAGCCGTGCTTGCGATCCGGGACGCGCATGATCCCATGCTGCAGCATGCCGACGCCGTCGGTCATGCGCTCGACCGCGCGTAGGTCGACATCGGGCACCGGAGCGTTGGGGTCGACGCGATGCGCGAGGCGCACCGGCCGCCGCGCCTCGACATCGAAGATGGCGAGGACGTTGGCACCGTTCTCCGCCCAGCGCATGGTCTGCCCGCGCGCCCACGCCTTCGCCGCCAGCGCATCGCGTTCGTGCGGATGAGCGAGCAGCCGCTCGATCGCCGCCGCCATCGCGGCGGGCTCTTCGAACGGCACGAGCAGGCCGTGATCGTCGGCAAGGATTTCGCGCGCGTGCACATAGGGGGTCGACACGACCGCCCGCCCCATCGCCACCGCATAGCTGAGCGCGCCCGACGTAACCTGCTGCGGATTGCCGTAGGGCGTCACATAGACGTCGGCCGCCTGCAGCCAATCGAGCAGCTCTTCCGTATCGAAGAAGCGATCGTGCAACACCAGCGCATCGCCGACGCCCAGCGCCTGTGCGCGCGCCACCAGCCCGTCGCGATAGCTTTCCCCGCAGTCGCGCTTCACCGCTGGATGAGTGGCGCCCAGGACATGGTAGCGCAGATCCGGGTGGCGCGCGACGAGCGACGGCAAAGCCTCGATCATCGTCTCGATGCCCTTGCTCGGCGCGAGCAGGCCAAAGGTCATCAGCGTCGGCGCCTCGGCCAGACCGATCGCCGCGCGACCCGCTGCGGGGGCCATGAAAGGCCGATCAGGAACGCCATGCGGAATGACCGAGATCCGACCTGCGGGGACTCCATAGACGTCGAGCAGGATCTCCCGCCCATGCTCGGCCATCACAATCAGCTTCGACGCGCGGGCAATGATCGCCCGCAGGACGCGGTCCTCGTCCGGATTGGGCGCCCGCAGGACGGTGTGCAGCGTCGCCACGACCGGGGCCCGGATCGCTTCGAGAAGGGTGAGGAGATGCTCCCCGGCAGGCCCCCCGAAGATGCCAAACTCATGCTGGACCCACAGCAGCTCGGCGCCGCTTGCGTTGATCTCCGCCGCCGCGCGACGATAGGCGCTGAGGTCGTGGTGCGGGATCAGATGGATGTCGGGCGCATAGTCGAGCCCAGGCTGCCCGTCGTCCATCGCATAATGATCGACGATGAGGTCAGGCCGAGCGAGCCGCAGCGCGGCGATGCTGTCGCTGGTATAAGTCGCAAGCCCGCACCGGCGCGGCACCGCGTTGCCAATGACGGCGACATGCGCGACCCCTCGCCCAGAAACGCGATCCTCGCGCAGAGAGAGTCCGAAACCCGTTGCCGGTTCGTGCCGCATCGCCAATCCTGTCCGAAACCAGGTATCAGAGGAGACCTGGGCGAACGGTCAACGCGCGCCTCTTCCGGTCGTTCCTGCCGACCCGCACAAATATATTGCGGTGCAGCATGGGCGCTTCTGATGCTGCGCGGGCTGGCGGGAGCTGAAACAGGAAGGGCCGAAGCGCATCGCTGCGCCCCGGCCCTGTCATTGTTCGATGTCAGTCGATCAGGCCGCGCCGCTTACCTCGGCGAGGTCGAGCTGCACGCCCGGGCCCATGGTCGAGGAGAGGCTGACCTTCTTGAGGTACTTGCCCTTGGCACCCGAGGGCTTGGCCTTGACGATGGCGTCGACGAACGCGTCGAAGTTGCGGCGTAGGTCGGCCGTTTCGAAGTTCGCCTTGCCGAGCCCGGCGTGGATGATCCCCGCCTTTTCGACACGGAACTCGATCTGCCCGCCCTTCGCGGCCTTGACCGCTTCGGCGACGTTCGGGGTAACGGTGCCGAGCTTGGGGTTCGGCATCAGCCCCTTGGGGCCGAGAGTCTTACCCAGGCGGCCGACGATGCCCATCATGTCGGGCGTGGCGATGACGCGACCATAATCGAGGTTGCCCGCGAGCATGTCCTCCATCAGGTCCTCGGCACCCACCTTGTCGGCGCCCGCCGCAGTCGCCGCTTCGGCGTTGGCGCCGCGCGCGAATACCGCGACCTTGACGTCCTTGCCCGTGCCGGCGGGGAGGGTGACGACGCCGCGCACCATCTGGTCGGCGTGACGCGGATCGACGCCGAGGTTCATGGCGACCTCGATCGTCTCGGCGAACTTGGTCGACGCGGCGCCCTTCAGCGCCTCGATCGCCTCGTCAACGCCGTAAAGCTTGTCGCGGTCGAAGTTCGCAGCGAGGTTCTTCGCCTTCTTGCTGAGCTTTGCCATCGGATCAGCCCTCCACCACTTCGAGGCCCATCGAGCGGGCGCTGCCTTCAATGATCTTGGTCGCCTGATCGAGATCGTGGGCGTTCAGATCCTTCATCTTCATCTCGGCGATCTCGGTCAGCTTCGAACGCGCGATCGTGCCGGCGCTCGCCTTGCCCGGAGTCTTCGAACCCGACTTGAGGCCCGCCGCCTTCTTGATGAGGAAGGTCGCGGGCGGCGTCTTCGTCTCGAACGAAAAGCTGCGGTCGGCATAGACGGTGATGATCGTCGGGATCGGCATGGCTTTTTCGAGGCCGTCGGTGGCCGCGTTGAATGCCTTGCAGAATTCCATGATGTTGACGCCGCGCTGGCCCAGCGCCGGGCCGATCGGCGGCGACGGGTTGGCAGCGCCGGCAGGCACCTGCAGCTTGATGTAGCCGGTAATCTTCTTGGCCATGACGGCCTCCTTTCACACTGTCGGGCAGCGACGCCACCCTCATGCTGAGCGGTCCTGACGGCGCCGAAACGCCTCCCGCATGAAGTGCCCCCGCAGTTCGCACCGAGGGGGGACCGGCGCGTCATAGTCGCAATCCGCTGCGAAAGCAAAGTCGGGCGGAGGTCCGACAACTGCCCGCGAAGGAAACCTCCCCACGCTTCGGGGGTTTGAAGCGCGGGACGAGGGGCGATCGCTGGCGCCAGGCGCGGGCGAGCGTGTAAAACGGAGACTTGATCATGAACATTTTCCGCAAGGCGGCGCTGCTTAGCGCGGCAAGTGCGATGGGGCTGGTGACTGCTGGCTGCGTGACCAATCCTGAAACCGGCAACCAGCGGATCGCGCGTCCGGCCTGGACCGGTTCGGTAGGCGCGATCGGCGGCTACCTCCTCGGCGATATCCTGGGCGGCCGGAACGACCGCACCGCCAAGATCCTCGGTGCGGGCATCGGCGCGGTCGCAGGGGCTGGCGTCGGGGCCTACATGGATCGGCAGGAGCGGCAGATGCGAGAGCGCACCGCGGGCAGCGGCATCGCCGTCGATCGTCAGGGCGACAACCTATACCTCAACATGCCCGGCGACGTGACCTTCGCCTACGACAGCGCCAACCTGTCACCGAACTTCCAGTCGGCGCTCGATCAGGTGGCGACGACGCTTCGCGAATATCCGGCGACCACGATCGACGTGTTGGGCCATACCGATTCGCGTGGTTCGGAGACCTACAACCAGGGCCTTTCCGAGCGTCGCGCTCAGGCGGTTGCCAACTACCTCGCCGCGCGCGGGGTCCAGTGGGAGCGCATGGCCACCCGCGGCTATGGCGAAACGCAGCTGAAGTGCGCGGAAACCAGCGAAGAAGGCTATCGCTGCAACCGCCGCGTCGAAGTACGCATCACTCCGGTGACGACCAACGACTCACGCTCGGGCTGATCGCTCGAGAGTGTATGTGGTTCGAGGCCCGCCTCCTTCGGGGAGGCGGGCCTTTTTCGCGCGCTAGAGGCTGAAACTGCCTTTCAGCCCGTCGATGACGAACTGGGCGGCGAGGGCGGCGAGCAGCACGCCGAGCAGGCGAGTGATGACAGCTTCGGTCTTTGCGCCCACCAGCCGCATGATGGGTCCTGCGGCGAGAAGCGCGAGGAGCGTCAGCGCCAACACTGCGGCGAGCGCTGCGAACACGACGCCAGCGCGCTCCATCCCGTCGTTTTGGGCGACGAGCAGCATCACCGATGCGATCGATCCGGGCCCGGCAAGCATTGGCATCGCCATCGGGAACACGGAGACATCCTCCACCTCCGGCGTCGCGCGAATTTCCTCCGCGCGCCGTTCGCGGCGCTCGGTGCGGCGCTCGAACACCATTTCGAGCGCGATCACGAACAGCATGATTCCGCCGGCGATGCGAAAGCTGTCGAGATCGATGTGGAGTGCCGATAGCAGCGGCTCCCCGAACAATGCGAAAAACAGCAGAATCGCGCCGGCAATAAGCGTTGCACGGATCGCCATGCTGCGGCGCTGCACCGCGTTGGCGCCCGTCGTCAGGCTCGCGTAGATCGGCGCGCAACCGGGCGGGTCGATCACCACGAACAGCGTGACGAAGGCCGACAGGAACAGCTCGAGCATCGGCAGCTGGTTCATTCGACGCCCGTTTCCACCATCATGCGGAACGCGCTGCCATCCCAGCTATCCACCCGAACCCGCGCCGGTCGGCCGTTGGCCGCAGGGAAATGCCACCAACGCAATGTCGTGTCGGGGGAGCTTCCGGAGTGCGGCGTTAGTTCGAGCGGCGGCATGGCGTCGAGGTTGTCGCAGCTGGCAAAGGACCGTTCGACCGCGTCCGTGCGCCGCGGCGGCGAGGCGACCGTCTCCCCCGTGTCCATCGTCCAGCGCCACTGGCCGTCGCTCTCGCGCACCCACCAGGTGAGGTATCGCGTCGCTCCGCCGCTCGGCCAACTCGCGCCGCCCACGTTCGCGACCGCCATCCCGTCGCAACTGACGACCGCTCGCGTGGGCCACCATTGCACGCTCACCGACGGATCTTCGCGCCCGCGCAGGAACTCATGCGCTCGAGTCGGCTGCGGCAAAAACATCCAGGCGTCCTGCGTCGCGGTCGAACGAAAGGCGGTCCACTGGCCTAGCCGTTCGGCGTCACGCGCGAAGGCCCGATCGGCCTCGACCGCTGCATCGATCGCATTCTGCTGGAGTGTGCGTTCCCCGCCGGTCGGCGTCATGCAACCGGCGAGAAGCACGCTTGGAAGCAGCACCAGCCAGCGCATGTTCAACCCCCTCCCGCAATCACCCGGTGCGATCATAAGCTGCCGTCAGCGTATTGGCGAGCAGGCAGGCGATGGTCATCGGCCCGACCCCGCCAGGCACCGGGGTGATGGCGCCCGCGACCTTCACCGCTTCGTCGAATGCGACATCGCCCACCAGTCGCGACTTTCCGGGGGTGGAGGCGGGGACGCGATTGATCCCCACGTCGATTACCGTCGCGCCGGGTTTGATCCAGTCGCCGCGCACCATTTCGGGCCGCCCCACCGCGGCGACCAGGATGTCGGCGCTACGCGTGACCGCCGGCAGATCGCGCGTGCGGCTGTGCGCGACCGTCACCGTCGCGTCCGCGGCCAGCAACAGCTGCGCCATCGGCTTCCCAACGATGTTCGACCGGCCAACGACGACCGCGTGCAACCCGGACAAGCTCCCGACCGTCTCCTCGAGCAGGATCATGCAGCCGAGCGGCGTGCACGGTACCAGCGCACGCTGCCCGGTCGCGAGCCGCCCGGCGTTAATAACATGGAACCCGTCAACATCCTTGGAGGGATCGATCGCCGCCAGCACCTTTGCGCTATCGACCTGGGCGGGAAGCGGGAGCTGGACGAGAATGCCATCGACCCGATCATCCGCGTTGAGGCGCTCGACTAGCACCAGCAGCTCTGCCTCCGTCGCATCGGCGCCGAAGCGGAATTCAAAGCTCTCCATCCCCGCTTCGCGGGTGGCCGTCCCTTTGTTGCGGACATAGACGGCGCTGGCGGGGTCCTCCCCCACCAGAACGACAGCAAGGCCCGGCGCCCGTCCGTGGCTTTCCACGAACGCGGTGACGTCGTCCGCCACACGCGCGCGCAGCCGAGCCGCTGCCGCCTTCCCGTCGATGATCGTCGCGCCGCTCATACCCCGCCGAGCGCCATCTGCGCGAGCGTCGTGAGCACCGGGCCCTGCAAAATCGCGAGCAGCACCAGCACCACCATCGGCGACAGGTCGAGCGCGCCAAAGTCGGGCATGATCTTGCGGATCGGGCGGTAGAGCGGCTCGGTCATCCGGTCGAGCGTCTCCCAGATCGCAGCCATCGTCGGATTCGAGAGCGACATCACGTTGAAAGCCAGCAGCCAGCTCAAGACCGCCTGGACGATGATCACCCACCACACGACATTGAGGATGATGCGGGCGATTTCGACCAGCATCAGGAACATTTCGGGCATTTCAGCTCCAGCGAGAGAGGGATTCTCAATGAGGGTGGCGATCGGTCCGGGTGCGCTGGGCAGACCTGACCAGCGTTCCGGCACCGACCGATGTGAAGATTTCGAGCAGCATGGCGTGGGGCACGCGACCATCGAGGATCACCGCCGCCTCAGCACCTTCAACGACCGCGTTGAGGCACGTGTCGATCTTGGGCAGCATCCCCCCGGTGATCGCGCCTTCATGCTTCAGTCGCGCGATGCCATTGGGGTCGAGCTCACGGACAAGTTGGCCGTTGCGGTCGAGAACGCCCGGCACGTCGGTCAGCAGAAACAGCCGCGCGGCGCCGAGCGCGGCGGCGATCGCGCCGGCCATGGTGTCGGCGTTGACGTTATAGGTGGCGCCGTCCTCGCCAAGACCGATCGGAGCGATCACCGGGATATAGCCCGCTGCGACCTGCGTATCGATGATCGCGCGGTCGACGCGGTCGGGTTCACCGACGAAGCCCAGGTCCACCGCCGCCTCGATCGCGCTGTCCGGGTCGCGCGTATGGCGGCGCAACGGATGCGTTCGCACCAGCCCCCCGTCCTTGCCGGACAGGCCGATCGCCCTTCCGCCCGCCGCACCGATCCAGCTGACGATTTCCTTGTTGATAGCGCCGGAGAGGACCATTTCGGCGATCTTGGCCGTCTCCGCGTCCGTCACGCGCAAACCGTCGACGAACCGCGTCTCGACGCCCAATTTGTCGAGCATCGCCCCGATCTGCGGACCACCGCCGTGGACCACCACGGGATTGATGCCGACCTGTTTCAGCAGCACCACATCGCGCGCGAAGGCGCGTGCGGCGGCCGGATCGCCCATCGCATGGCCGCCATATTTGATGACAAAGGTGCGCCCCGCATAGCGCTGCAGATAGGGCAGCGCCTCCGTCAGCGTCTCCGCCTTCGCAAGCATCAGCGGGTCGGGCGCGCCATTCATGCGAGCGGTCCGTCGCGGTCGAGCCGGCGGCCGAGACTCACCAGCCCGGTGATGACGAACGGGATCACCGCCAGCGACAACATGACCTTCGCGAGCATCTGCCCGAGCAGCAGCGTCGTGATCGGGAACACGCCGAGAAAGGCGATTGTCACGAACAGGAGCGTGTCGACCGCCTGCGACAGCGCCGATGCGATGCCCCCGCGCACCGCGATTGAGGTGGCAGTCCCGCCCCCGCGACCGCGCAGCCGCGTAAAGAGCGTCACGTTGAGGAATTGTGAAACGCCATAGGCGATGATGCCGGCGATCATCAGCCGGGGCGTCGTGCCGAGGATGGTTTCGAACGCCGTCAGCCTGGCGGGCTCCATCTTGGCATCGGCAGGAAGCTGAAGGACGAGCGCGATCAACGCCATCGACAGCAACAGCGGAATGAAGCCCCACAACACCAGTCGCTGCGCGATACGCTGACCGAACAGTTCGGCGACCGCGCTGGACAGTGCGACCAGCAGCAGAAACGCAAAAATTCCCGCCTCGACCGCCAGCGGCCCCAACGCGACCTGCTTGTTGCCAAGCACCCCGGCGAGGATCACCATCCCACCATAGAGGATGGCATACAGAAACAGGGATTTCGGAATGCCCTGAACGCTCTGCGCGGCAGCGGCGTGGGCGGGGCGAGCGTCGGCGGTCATTGGCACCCCCTATCGCAAACGCCCCGCGCCGCAAAGAACGTCGGCCGCGACGGGTGTCGGCCGAAGCCCTCTCGCCACTCCCGAAATATCGCGTATATCGGCCCGCCGGTCGCCAGAGGAGCGGTGCGGCGGATCAGGGGGACAGCGCATGGCGACGCGCATCGGTTTGGGTCTGGCGGGCATCGCCGTGCTGCTGGCGATCGCGTTTCTGCTCTCGAGCAACCGCCGCTGGGTCCGGCCGCGCGTCGTCGCGGCAGCGTTCGCACTGCAGGCGGGCATTGCGTTCCTTGTGCTTTACACCCCCGTGGGGCGCGCCGCGATCGGCGGTTTGAGCCGTGCCGTCAGCAACCTCCTCGGTTATTCGAAAGCGGGCACGGATTTCATCTTCGGGCCGATTGCCGGGCCGGCCATCGGCGGCAACAGCTTTGCCATCGCCGCGCTGCCGGTGATCATCTTCTTCGCCTCGCTGATTTCGGTGCTCTATTACCTCGGCGTGATGCAGTTCGTGATCAAATGGCTCGGCGGTGCGATCCGCTGGGTCACCGGCATCACGCGAGTCGAAAGCCTGGGCGCGGCGGCCAACATCTTTGTCGGGCAGAGCGAAAGCCCGCTGGTCATCCGCCCTTATCTCGCCGGGCTGACCCCGGCGCAGCTGTTCACGATGATGACCGTCGGCATGGCCGGGGTCGCGGGGACGATCCTCGGCGCCTACGCCTCGATGCTGGGCCCGCAGCTCCTCCCCTACCTCCTCGCGGCGAGCTTCATGTCGGCGCCGGGCGGTATCCTGATGGCCAAAATCATCATGCCCGACGATCCAAAGGATGTCGGCATCGAACCTGCCGAACTCGCCGCCGCCAGCCACGACGAGGAAAAGCCCGCCAACCTTATCATGGCCGCGGCGCAGGGCGCGCAGACCGGGGTCAAGTTGGCCGTCGCGGTCGGCGCGATGGTGCTCGCCTTCGTCGCGCTGGTCGCGCTCGCCAACGGGCTGCTCGGCGGCATCGGCGGCTGGTTCGGGCGCCCCGACCTCAGCTTTCAGATGCTGCTCGGCTACCTCTTCCAGCCGGTGATGGCGCTGCTGGGCGTGCCGTGGAACGAGGCGGGGACCGCGGGCGGGCTGTTCGGGACGAAGATCGTCCTCAACGAATTCGTCGCGTTCATCGACCTCGCCAAGGTTCAGGGGACGTTGTCGCCGGCGACGGTCGGGGTGGTGACCTTTGCGCTGTGCGGTTTCGCCAATTTCTCGTCGATCGCGATCCAGATGGCGGTGACCGGCAACCTCGCCCCCAATCAGCGCCCGATGATCGCCCGGCTGGGGATCAAGGCGCTGCTCGCCGGCAGCCTCGCCAACCTGATGAGCGCGGCGCTCGCGGGGTTGATGCTCTCGCTACGTTGAGGCTGCGCGCCGCCGCCCAGCGCGCGCCGAAATCGGCGTCGATGCGCTCGTCGACAAAGCGGTCGAGCCCCGAGCCGGGGAAGAAGCTCATCTCGCCGAAGCGCGGCCCGGCGGCGGTGTCATAGAGGTCGACGCGCACGAAATCGAAGTCGCGGCCAAGCACTGCCGCGGCGGCGGTCATCGCCGCGAGGTCGGGCGGCGGGGGCAGCCCCGGCCCGCCGCGGTCGGAACTCGCCAAGGGGCACCAGCTCAGCGGATCGAGCAACTGCCAGCGATGCCGCGCGGTGCCGCGTCCGACATGCACCTGCACTGCCGCCACCTCGCCCGCGAAGACGTAGAATTTATAATCGACCGGCAGCGCGCCGTCGTCGCCGATGAAGGGTTCGACGATCACCCCGCGCGGCACGTCGGCATAGGCGCGCTCGCCCAGCCAAAAGCCATAGGCGTGCGCCAGCCAGCGGCGGCTGGCGCGGCGCGCGGCGGTCCAGTCGGCGACGCTGCCGATCACCCGCCACTGATTGCAGCCGTGGCGCGATTTCATGATCATCAGGGGCGGCCCGGCGGGCGGCGCGGGATCAGGGCGCTCGCCGCTCCACAGCGTTGGAATGACCCAGTCGGTGCCGATGCGCGCCGCGACCCACGGCTTCACCGCCAGCTTGTCGATCAGCGACGGCTGTCGAGGGTCGACCGGCTGGAGCTTACGCCACTGGACCCATTCGGTGAAGCGTTGGGGCTCGCGCAGATGACCGACCCGCTGGTGCCGCAACAGGTAGAGAAAGCCGAGCCAGAACCACAGCACGCTGTGCGCCGCGCGCGGGTGCGACACCGCGAGAGCGAGCAGCGGCAGCACGGATAGCGCCAGCGCCGCCGTAGCGGCCAGGCTCAATCGATCCGCCAGTCGATCGGCTTGAAACTGCCGTTGTTCGACTGCAGCGCGCTGCAGGCGGTGAGGCCGATGATGAGGTCCATCTCCGCGCGGAATTCGATGCGGTCGCCGGCGCGGCTTTTGGGCGGCAGCACCTTGATCTCGCCCGTCTCCCCGTCGACCGGCACGTTCATGAAGCAGTTGAACGCGGTCGGGATCATGTCTTCGCTCACCCCATAAGGCGCGAGCGCGGCGGCGAGGTTGCCGAAACAGCCGCGGTGCGGGTCGGTGTCGCCATAGATGATGCGAAACGTGTCCTTGCTGCACGGCGTCAGCAGGAAATCGTGCCGGCCGACGTCGTCGTGGATGATGGTCAGCATCACGTTCGAGCGGTTCGAATAGAGCGGGTCGCCGGTCGTCAAATAGAGGCGGCTCGCATAATCGAGCGTACGGCCCGAGGAGATCACTTCGCCCACGTCGTCGGCATTGTAGGCGAGCAGGTCCGCCACCTGTTCCCCGGTCGGGTCGATCACCGTCAGGGTCTGGCCCTTGGCGAGGCGAAAGGCGGTGCCCGACCGCGGGGGAATACGCTGGGTGTCGCTCAAGAGGGGTGTCCTTCGGCTTCGTCGTCCAGATGTTCGTCATAGGGCGCCAGTTCGGCCTGGAACGCCGCCACCACCGGATCGACCTCCCCGTCGCGTTCGAACGGCGCGCTCCACCCTTCGGTCACCTGCCGCCCGCTATATTGGCGCGCTTCGGAAATGGTGCCGTGGCGCGCGAGCATCGGATTGATTGAACCCGCCAGCGCCTCGTCGCGGCTGAGGATCGAGGCGCGCAGCTTTTCGTACCGCCCCTGTGCGCGCAGCTGTTCGAACTGGTCGTGGAGGTTGAACACCAGCACCGGATGACGATAGCGCCGCGCCGGACGGCTCGCGCCCGGATGCAGCCCGACGCAGAAGAATGCCTCCCCGCCGAAGCTGAGCGAGAAATGCGGATTGTCGGGGTCCTCCGACACGCGCGGATCGGCGCGCTGGCCGAGCCAGCTGTCTTTATCGGAGAGCGACTGGATACGCTCCCACAGCAAGGCTTCGAAGGTCGGCTCGTCGGTTTCGGCGCTGTCGGGAAAGATCACTGCCAGCGACTGAAAGATCACCGGGCTGGCGCGATAGCTCGCGGCGAGATCGTGGAGTTCGTGGAGGATGGGGAGGTCGTTCCACGCCGAGGCGATGTCGCGCGCGACGATGATCCGCATCTTCTCGCGCGACAGCGCCGATTTGGCGCCGACGCAGGGGAAGGCGGGGTCGCGGATAAAGGCGCGGAAATCCTCCGCCACCGCCGAGTCGCGGTCGCGTTCGCCCCGCGCGGCGTGGGGGCAGGTCGGCACCATCGCCGACCCGTCCGACAAAAGCTGTTGCTGCATGACGGGGGAGATAATGCGCTTCCCGCCGATTCGCACCGCCTACTTAAGAAAATCAGTCACTTCCTGCGCGAACCGCGTCGGTTGGTCCCACATGATGAAGTGCGCGCTGTCGGGGATGTAGGTGAGCGTCGCCTGCCGCGCGGGCGCATAGGCCGAGCGGTAGAGCATGCCCATCATCTCCTGATTGACCGGCGCGCCGGCGGGCACCACCCACAGCACCTTCATCGGCCCGGTGAAGCGGGCGAGCGCGGGGGTGAGGTCGGTGGTGGCGAGATCGTAATAGGATTGCGCCACCGTCGCGCGATCGCTCGCCAGGCTGTCGGCGATCCCCACCGGGCGCATCGCTTCGTTGCGGATCATGCCCGAAATCATCTGGGTGAGGATCGGCCGGCTTTCCTCGGCGCTGCCCGACGTCATGCGCGTGCGCATCATCTCCGCCATCGGCCGCACGCTGTCGGGGGTCGCGGTCGGACCGCCGAACAACATGCCGAGGAACGGCACCATGTCGACCACCATCAGCTTGCCGACGCGGTCGGGGTGGCTGGTGGCGACGCTCATCGCCAGCGAGCCGCCCATCGAATGGCCGATCAGCGCCGGCCGGTCGAGCCGCGCCGCTTCGATATAGCGCGCGATCTCCCCCGCGACGGGCAGCAGCACCGGGCCGCTGGCGTTGGCTTCGGGTGCGACCCCGGCAAAACCTTTCACCTGTACGAGATGATAGCGATAGCCCGGTACCGCCGCACGCATCTGCTCCCACACCTTGGGCGAGGAGGAGAGGCCGGGAATCAACACCACGTCGGGCCCGCTGCCGGTCACCGTGACGGCGATGCGGTCGGAGGTGAAGTTCGCAGCCGGAACGGGTGCGGGGGCGCTGGCCGGGGCGGCGGGTGCTGCCGGCGCAGCGGTCTGGGCGAGGGTGGGGGCGCTGACGATCAGCGCTGCGGCGAGCGCGCTGCGGGTGAAGCGGCGGATCATGCGAGAACTCTCCTCCCGGGCCGAGGGATGGCGGGCAGTGCGCGTGGTAATGGGCGCGAGGGCGGCGAGCAAGCACGCGCGCTGCCGCTGCTCGGCACGGGGAGGGGGGCGCCGCGTCGAAACAACCGCCGTCACCCCGGACTTGATCCGGGGTCCCGCTTTCGGCGGCGGGGCCGTCATGGGAGCAAATCCCATGACGTCGATCAGGTCGGCTTCGCCGCCTGTCGGCCGGCCTGCAGCGTCAGCTTCGCCGAGCGCGCGGGCGTAGCCGCGCTCGCCTTCGCTACACCGGGACCGGCTCGGCGCCTGTCCAGTCGTAAAACCCACGCCCGCTTTTCTTGCCGAGCCAGCCCGCATCTACGCGGCGGATCAGCTGCGCGGCGGGGCGGAAGCGGGGGTCGCCGGTGCCGTCCTGCAGCACGCGGATGATGGCGAGACAGGTGTCGAGGCCGATGAAGTCCGCCAGCGTCAACGGCCCCATCGGGTGATTGAGCCCCAGCCGGCAGGCCGTATCGATGTCCGCGATGGTAGCGACACCTTCGCCCAGCGCGGTGGCGGCTTCGTTGATCATCGGCATCAGCACGCGGTTGACGATGAAGCCGGGGGCGTCGCTGGCGTGCACCACCGCCTTGCCGAGCCGGTCGGCGAACGCCTCCATCGCGGCGAGCACCTCGGGCGCGGTGGCCATGCCGCGGATCAGTTCGACAAGGCCCATCACCGGCACCGGATTGAAGAAATGCACGCCGACGAAGCGCGCCGGATCGGGCGCCGTCTGCGCAAGCCGCGTGATCGAGATCGAGCTGGTGTTGGTGGCGATGATCGCATCGATGGCCACCGCGGCGCCGACCTTGGCGATCAGCTCGCGCTTGAGTCCCTCGTTCTCGGTCGCTGCTTCGACCACCAGCTGGCAATCGGCGAAGTCGGCCGGACCCGCCACCGCGACGATGCGACCAAGCGTCGCGGCGCTGTCCTCGGCGCTCAACTTGCCCTTGTCGATGGCGCGGGCGTGGCGCTTGGCGATGGCGGCCTTTGCCGCTTCGACACGGTCGACGCTGACGTCGGCGAGCCGCGTCGCATAGCCTGCGGCGGCGCAGACTTCGGCGATCCCCGCGCCCATCTGCCCGGCGCCGAGCACGCCGATGGTGGTGATGTTCATGCCCACGCACTCCGTTGAAAAGCGTCGCCCCTAGCCGCGTCAGGGCGCCCATTCCAGCGGCGTGGCGTGGGCGAGCACCAGGCTGAACCAGCCCTCCCGATCGCTCCAGTCGGCGGCCGGGGTCCAGCCCCCCGCTTCGAGCAGCCGCCGCGCTTCGCCGAGCGCATATTTGTGGCTGTTCTCGGTGTGGATCGTCTCCCCCGCGGCCATGGCTAAGCGCTGGCCGGCGACGGTGAAGGCGACGACGCGCTGCGCGACGAGGTGCATCTCGATCCGCCCGCGCGGCTCGTTCCAGCGCGCTTCGTGCGCGAAGGCGTCGGTCGGCACGTCGCCGCCCAGCTCGCGGTTGATGCGGGTGAGGAGGTTGCGGTTGAACGCCGCGGTCACCCCGGCGGCGTCGTCATAGGCGGGGATCAGCACCTCGACCGGCTTCACGCGGTCGAAGCCGATCAGCAGCGCCGCGCCCTCCCCCAGCGTCGCGCGCATCGAGCGAAGGAGATCGACCGCCGCCGCCGGGCCCATGTTGCCGATGGTTGAGCCGGGGAAGAAACCCAACATCGGCCGACCCACAACCTCGCCCGGCAGCGCCACCGGGGCCATGAAATCGCCCTCGACCGCATAGCAGGGCAGCCCCGGAAAGCGCGCCTGAAGGTCGCCGACGCTGGCACGCAGGAAATCGCCCGAAATGTCGATCGCGACATAGGCGAGCGGCGCCGCATGGCTCAGCAGCAGCGGCGTTTTGGTCGAGCTGCCCGAGCCGAATTCGACGACAGTGCGCCCCGCCACCGCCGCGCCGATGGCCGCGCCATGTTCGGTGAGGATGCCGGTTTCGGTGCGCGTCGGATAATATTCGGGCAGCTCGGTGATCGCCTCGAACAGCTCCGATCCCGCCTGATCGTAGAGCCAGCGCGCAGGGATCGCCTTTTGCGGCAGCGCCAGCCCGGCCAGCACATCGCGAGCAAAGTCCGTGGGGGTGAAGTTGCGTTCGCCGTCAGCCACCGTCACGCCCCCACCTTTACCGCCACCGTCAAGCATCGCGCGCCAACCGCACCCCGGTCACCTGCCAGCGCTGGTGGGGGTAAAAGAAATTGCGATAGCTCGGCCGCAGGTGCCCCCGCGGGGTGGCGCAGCTGCCGCCGCGCAGCACCGCCTGCCCGCTCATGAACTTGCCGTTATATTCGCCGACCGCCCCTGCCGCTGCGCGAAAGCCGGGGTAGGGGCGATAGGCGCTGCCGGTCCACTGCCACACCCCGCCCATGCGCTCACCCATCCCCGCAGCCGACGGGACCAGCGCTGACCGCGCGTCGAGAAGGTCGCCCGCGGCTGGATCGGCGGCGGCGGCCCACGCCTCCCACTCGGCTTCGGTCGGCAGCCGGGCGCCTGCCCAGGCAGCGTAGGCGTCTGCCTCGTAAAAGCTGACGTGCGCGACCGGCGCGTGGCGGTCGAGCGGTTGCCAGCCCGCCAGCGTGAAGCGTTCGCCACCCCCATCGCCGCCGTCGCGCCAATAGGCGGGCGCGGTGACGCTCTCGCGCTGCACCCACGCCCAGCCGTCGGAGAGCCACAGCCGCGCGTCGCGATAGCCGCCGTCGGCGATGAAGTCCTGCCATTCGCCGTTGGTCACCGGGCGCGCGGCGATGGCGTGCGGCGCGAGCCAGACATGGTGCCGCGGCCCTTCGCAGTCGAAGGCGAAGCCGGCGCCGTCGTGGCCGATGGCGCGGCGCCCCTCCGCCCCCGCCTGCCAGACGAGCGGCGTTTCCTCGCCCCGCACGGGCATGGCGGCGTCGGGGTAGGCGACCGGCCCCAGCGGGTTCTGCGCGAACAGGTGGAGGAGGTCGGTGACCAGCAGCTCCTGATGCTGCTGTTCGTGCGCGAGGCCGAGTTCGACCAGCGTCTGCGCGGGCTCGGGCAGGCGGTGCCATGCGCCGAGCAACGCATCGTCGACCGCGCGGCGCCAGGCGCGAATCTCGTCGAGGCTCGGCCGGGTGATCAGCCCGCGCGCGTGGCGGGCATGGCGCGGTCCCTCCGCCTCATAATAGCTGTTGAAGAGATAGGGGTAGCGATCGTCGAACAGCCGATAGCCGGGCAGATGATCGCGCAACACGAAGGTTTCGAAGAACCAGGTCGTGTGCGCCAGGTGCCATTTGGTCGGCGATGCATCGGGCATCGACTGCACCGTCGCATCGGCGTCGGAGAGCGGCTCGGCGAGATCCAGCGTCAGCGCGCGAGTGCGAGCATAGGCGTCGGCGAGCGAATCGCGCGCCACGGCGACGATCCGTTCCGGGGCGTTCACTTGGCTCGCCCCGCGCCCGGCACCCACAGCACATCGCCGCGCCCGTCGTCGTTGGCGATGCGCGCGGCGGTGAACAGCCAGTCCGACAGCCGGTTGAGATAGGCGAGCGCCGCCGGGTTGACCGGCTCGAGCGCCGCCACCGCGACCGCACTGCGCTCAGCCCGCCGCACGCTCGCGCGGGCCAAATGCAGTCGCGCCGCCAGCTCGCTGCCGCCGGGCAAGACGAAGCTCGTCAGGGGGCTGAGGCGCGCGGTCATCGCGTCGATGCCGCGTTCCAGCCGCTCCACTTGGCGCGAGACGATGCGTAAGTCCATTTCGCCCGCGGCGAACGGTTCGTGGCGCTCCGGGTCGGCGGGGGTAGCGAGGTCGGCGCCGAGGTCGAACAGGTCGCTCTGAATATCGACAAGCTCGCGCGCCAGTTCCTCCGCCGCCGCCACGCGGGCGAGGCCGATCGCGCTGTTGGCTTCATCGACATCGCCGATCGCCGCGAACAGCGCGTTATGTTTGGGACGGCGCGAGCCGTCCACGAGCCCGCTGTCGCCGGCATCGCCGGTGCGGGTGTAGATGCGGTTGAGCTTGACCATCGCGGGACTGAACGCGCGACGCGGCGGTTCAGTTCGACGCCGCGACCAGCCCCAGCACCACCAGCAGAATGATCGTGATCGCCTGCCATTTCACACGCGCGAACATCATTCGGTTCTGCATCATGTGCAGATCCGTGCCGTCGGCGGTCATTGCCGCTTCGCGCGACTGGCCGAAGAAGATCAGCCCGCGCACGAGGCTGAACAGCACCATGCCGGCAGCGGCAACGATGAGCAGGATGATCGCAATGTTCATGCGCGATTATCTAGGGCGCGATCAGTCGAAACCCAAGCGGCAATCGGCCTTCGCGCAGTGCCTGGCCAAGCGATTTTCCCGCGTAGCCTGAACGGGAAAGCGCATCGAGATCGGCCGCGGCATCGCGCGTCGCCAGCCGCCGTCCCCGCGCATCGGCGACCAGCGCGTGATGATGATAGCGCGGGGTCGGCAAATCGAGCACCGCCTGCAGCAGGCGGTGGACATGCGTCGCGCCGAACAGATCCGCGCCGCGGGTGACGTTGCTGATGCCCAGCGCCGCATCGTCGATGGTGCTGGCAAGGTGATAGGCATGCGCCCCGTCACGACGTTTGAGGACGACGTCGCCGGCGATGAGCGGCGTGCAGGGGTGACGCGACGGGCGACGGTTGGGCTCGGGGGGTGGCGCGCCCTCACCCTCCCACGCTTCGCGCGGGCCCCTCCCTCTCCCACCGGGAGATGGAAGGAGGCGCGTAGCGCCGGGAGGGTGAGGGTTGTCCACTCCCCATTCCTCCCACCACAGCGGCCCCGCCTGCGCCGCGGCGCGCGCCACGTCGAGGCGCACTGCGTGCGGCTCCCCCGCCGCGATGCGCGCCGCGCGCTGCTGCGGCGACACATGCCGACAAGTGCCGGGATAGAGCGGTCCGTCGATGCCATGCGGCGCCGACGCCGACGCGGCGATTTCCGCCGCGATGTCGCGCCGGGTGCAGAAGCAGGGATAGGTGAGCTCGGCCTTCGCGAGCGTCGCCAGCGCCGCGTCATACAGCGCCGTGCGCTGCGACTGAGAGACCGGCGCGTCGTCGGGCTCGAGCCCGAGCGCGCCGAGCTGGCGTACAATCGCGTCGGCCATCCCCGGCTTCACGCGCGCGGTGTCGAGGTCGTCGAAGCGGATGAGGAACCGCCCGCCCTGCGCCCGCGCGAGGTCATGCGCGACGACCGCGGCATAGGCGTGGCCGAGGTGCAGCGCGCCGGTCGGCGACGGCGCGAAGCGGGTGACGACGCTCACGCCCCGCGCGCTTATTCTGCGGCGACGGCGCCGTTGGCGTGCGGCGCGAGCGCGGGCGGCGCTGGTGCTGGGGTGGACGCGGGCGCGGGCAACGCCGTCTCCTCCTCCGGCTCGAACAGCCCCGCCGGCTCGATGCGGTCGGCGAGCGTCAGCCGATCGAGCACCGCGGCGGTCTCATCGCGCACCTGGATCATCAGCGCGCGCAGCCGACATTCCACTTCAGGCAGGCAGTTGCGGCAGGTTTCGTGAGCGAATCGGCTCGCGCAGGGGACGAGCGCGAGGCTCCCCCGCGTTAGCCGCACGATGTCACCGTAGCGGATGTCGACCGGCGGCAGCCCCAGCCGATAGCCCCCATCGCGCCCGCGCTGCGACGCGACGAGCCCGGCGCGCGCCATTTCACTGAGAATGATAGTCAGGAACTTGCGCGGGATGCGCTGCGCGTCGGCGATGTCGCCGAGCGGGATGTGCCCTTCGCCGTAATGATCGGCGAGATGCTGCAGCGCGCGAATGGTATAGCGGGTCTTCTGCGACAGCATGGCGGCGAGCGCTATGCGCCTCGCCGGGGGTGGGGGCAAGCGGGCGCGGTCCCTCCCTCCTTCCCCTCCCCCTTGGAAAGACTACCGCGGCGCGAACCCCGTCAGCACGTCATCCTCGCCCAGCCGGGGAGAGGGGCGCGGCGTGGCGAGCTGCGCCTCGGCAAATCGGATCGGCGTGGCGAGGCCAGGCACCGGCGTCCCGTCAGCGCGCGCCATGTCGAGCACCAGCCCGCGCGCGGCGATATGCGGGTCGGCGAGCGCTTCGTCGACGCGGTTGATCGGCCCTGCGGGCACCCCCGCTTCCGCCTGCGCCGCCAACAGCCCGTCGCGGTCAAACCGCGCGGTGGCGGCGGACAGAATCTCGGTCAGCGCGGCGCGGTGAGCGATCCGCCCGGCGTTGGTGGCGAAGCGATCGTCCGCCGCCACGCCATCGAGCCCCAGTACCGTGCACGCCTTCGCAAACTGCCCGTCGTTGCCCACCGCGAGGATGAACCAGCCGTCGCGGCACGGAAACACGCTGTATGGCGCGATGTTCGGATGCGCGTTGCCCATCCGCGTCGGCACCTGTCCGAACAGCGCGTTCAGGCCCTGATTGGCGAGCACCCCGGTCATCACGTCGAACAGGCTCATGTCGATATGATCGCCGGTGCCGGTCCGTGCCCGGCGGATCAGCGCCGCCTGGATCGCCACCGTCGCATACATGCCGGTGAAGATGTCGGCGAAGGCAACGCCGATCTTTTGCGGGCTGCCGCCCGCTTCGCCGGTGAGGTCCATGATCCCGCTCATCCCCTGCACCACGAAGTCGTAGCCGGGGCGCGGGGCGTAGGGGCCGGTCTGACCGAAACCGGTAATCGAGCAGTAGATCAGCGCCGGGTTGGCGGCGCGCAGCGTATCGGCATCGAGGCCATATTTGACGAGCCCGCCGAGCTTGAAATTCTCGATCAGGACATCCGCCTCGGCCGCCAGCGCGCGCACACGGGCAAGGTCGTCGGCGTTGGCGAAGTCGGCGACGATCGACGCCTTGCCGCGGTTGCAGCTGTGGAAATAGGCGGCGGTGCCGTCGTCGTCGAACGGCGGGCCCCATGCCCGCGTGTCGTCGCCCGCCGGGCTTTCGACCTTGATCACCTCCGCGCCCAGATCGGCGAGCAGCTGCCCCGCCCATGGCCCGGCCAGCACTCGCGCCAGTTCGAGCACGCGCACCCCGGCGAGCGGGCGAGGGTCGGCGTTATTCATGGCTTCTGCCTCCCCCTTACCTACCGCGACGATCGCTGCCCAACCCCGTCATGCCGAACTTGTTTCAGCATCCATCGCCCCCGTCGCCATGGACGTTGAAAAAGTTCAGGGTGAGGGAGGGGTAGAGCGTCGCCCCGCCCCCTAAAACGCGGCGATGCCGGTGATGGCGCGGCCGAGGATCAGGGCGTGGACATCGTGCGCGCCTTCGTAGGTGTTGACCGTTTCGAGGTTCACCATGTGGCGCATCACCTGATATTCCTCGGAAATGCCGTTGCCGCCGTGCATGTCGCGCGCGGTGCGGGCGATATCGAGCGCTTTGCCGACATTGTTGCGCTTGACCATCGAGATCATCTCCGGCGCGAACTTGCCCTCGTCCATCAGCCGCCCGACCGCGAGGCTCGCCTGCAGCCCCAGCGCGATGTCGACCATCATATCGGCGAGCTTTTTCTGGTAGAGCTGCGTGCCCGCGAGCGGGCGGCCGAACTGTTTGCGGTCGAGGCCATATTGCCGCGCCGCATGGAAGCAGAATTCCGCCGCACCCATCGCCCCCCAGCTGATGCCGTAGCGCGCGCGGTTGAGGCAACCGAACGGCCCCTTCAGCCCCGAGACGTCGGGCAGCAGCGCGTCCTCGCCCACTTCGACGTCGTCCATGACGATCATGCCGGTGGTTGATGCGCGCAGCGACAGCTTGCCCTCGATCTTTGGGGCGGAGAGGCCTTTCATGCCCTTCTCGAGGATGAAGCCGCGGATCGCACCGTCATGCGCCTCCGACTTCGCCCACACCACGAATACGTCGGCGAAGGGCGAATTGCTGATCCACGTCTTGCTGCCCGACAGACGATAGCCGCCGCCGGGGAGTGGTTTGGCAACCGTGCGCATCCCGCCGGGGTCGCTGCCGGCGTCGGGTTCGGTGAGACCGAAACAGCCGATCAGCTGCCCGCTGGCGAGGCCGGGCAGGTATTTCCGCCGCTGCTCCTCGCTGCCGTAGGCGTGGATCGGATACATGACGAGGCTCGACTGGACGCTCGCCATCGAGCGGTAACCCGAATCGACGCGCTCGATCTCGCGCGCGACGAGGCCGTAGGCGACGTAGGACGCGCCCGCGCCGCCATATTCGGCGGGGATTGTGACGCCGAGCAGCCCCGCCTCTCCGAACATCGGAAACAGTTCGGGCGCGTCGACCTCGTCGCGGAATGCCTTGATGACGCGCGGTTGCAGCGTCGACTGGGCAAAGCCGTGCGCGGCGTTGCGTACCATACGCTCTTCATCGCAAAGCTGCGCGTCGAGCGCGAACGGGTCGGACCAGTCGAAAGCCGCCATTCCGGCCATGCGAGGATCATCCTTGTCGAAGCTGCCGCGATTGCCAGCGGCGTCTGCGCGCGCTTAGGACGAAATCCGCGGCGCTGTCCACGGAGACGCTGACCCGACGCGCCACCATCAACGGGGAGTTTCGCTCAACATGCGCGCCATCAGCCTTTGCCTCGCTGCATTCATTGCCGTCCCGGCTGCCGCGCAACCGGCGACGCCGGCTTCGCCAGTGACCGGCGCCACACTGCTGCGCGACCTTACCCGTTGTCGCGACGTCGCCGAGCCCGCCGCCCGCCTGGCCTGTTTCGAACGCGGCGTAAGCGCGCTCGAAACCGCCGAGCGAAATCGCGACGTCCGCCTCATCGACCGCGAAACCGTGAACCGCACGCAGCGCGAGCTGTTCGGCCTGCCCTATGGCCGCGGGATCGTCGACGATGGTGACGGCGAGGTCGCCGGTCGCCTGAATGATCGCATCGAAGAGCTCAGCTCGACGCTGCGCGGGCTCGAGCGCGACCGTTACGGCAAATATATCTTCGATCTCGAGAACGGGCAGCGTTGGATCCAGACCGACACAGTCGGCGGTCGCGGACCGCGCACGGGGGAAGCGGTGCGCGTTCGCCGCGGCGTGCTCGGAAGCTACATCCTGACGGTGGGACGCGGTCCGGGCATGCGGGTGCGTCGGACGCAGTGATCGCGGCCGCCGACCGCCAATGACGCTCCGTCTCGATCCGGCGCGTCCGTTCGTCCTGCTCGACGACGCGCGGGATGGCGGCGCGTCCCCCGCCAAGCTGTTCGCCGACCCGCGCGCTGTGGCGGCGGCGTCCCGCGTCTGCGAGGTCGAACCGCTGCTCGCCACACTCGAGCGGTGGTCGGCGGAAGGCCGATACGTCGCAGGCATGCTGAGTTACGAGGCGGGCTTTGCGCTTGATCCGGCGCTGCCCGCCCCGCCCCTCTCTGCCGACGGATGGCCTTTGGGCTGGTTCGCGGCTTTCGATCGGGTCGAGGAGCTCGCCCCCGACGTGGTCGGCGCATGCCTGCCCTCACCGGACGCGGCGGTCGTCAGCCAGCCCGCGCCCGAAATCGATGTTGCGACCTATGACGCCCGCGTAACGACGGTGCTGGAGCACATCCGGGCCGGCAATTTCTACCAGGCGAACCTCACTTTCGCGGCGGAGGTGATGATCCACGGCAACCCGCTCGCGGCGTTCGCGCGCGTTCGGGCCCGGCAGCGCGCGGGTTATGGCGCGGTCGTGTGGACGGGCCGACATCTGCTCCTGAGCTTCTCGCCCGAGCTGTTCTTTGCGGTCGATCGCAACGGTCGGGTGCGCGCGCGTCCGATGAAGGGGACCGCAGCGCGAAGCCCCCGGGCAGAGAAGGACGCGCGCGCGGTCCGCGAGCTCATCGCCGACCCGAAGCAGCGCGCGGAAAACCTGATGATCGTCGATCTGATGCGCAACGACCTGTCGCGGGTGAGTCGGGTCGGGTCGGTTGGGGTACCGACGCTCTTTCACGTCGAAGCCTACCCCACCGTCCACCAGATGGTCAGCGAAGTCGTGGCAGAGCTCGAACCGGGGCGCGGCGCCGTCGATGTTCTGCGCGCCGCCTTCCCATGCGGTTCGATCACCGGCGCGCCCAAATTGTCGGCCATGCAGCGCCTGATCGCCATCGAGCACCGTCCGCGCGGCGCCTACACCGGCAGCGTCGGCTTTATCGCGCCGGACGGAAGCGCGGCGTTCAACGTCGCCATTCGCAGCCTGTCGCTCGAGCCTGCGGTGGCGGGGGACTTGCCCCGTTCCCCCGCGCGCGCCACGCTCGGCCTGGGGTCGGGGATCGTCGCGGACAGCCGCGCCCGCGACGAATGGGCCGAATGCAGGACGAAGGGGGAATTTTTGACGAGCGGCATCGCCCATTTCGATCTGATCGAGACGATGGCCTTCGCTCCGGACGAGGGGATTCGCCGGCTCGATCTGCACCTCGCTCGGCTGGGATCGAGTGCCGCTGCGCTCGGCTTTCGTTTTGATCGCCATGCGCTGCGCAATCAGTTGCAGCATGCGACGTTTCGCTGTGGTGATGCGGCGCGGGTCCGCCTGCGCCTGTCGCGGACGGGTGCGACGTCGATCAGCGTCGATTCGATTCCCGATCGCCCCGACGTCCTGACCGTGTCGGTCGTGCCCGAATCGGACGACGGACCCGATGTGCGCCGCCTCCACAAGACCAGCGATCGGCGGCCCCACCGCGCCGCCTTCGCGGCCGGGGGCGGCGCCGACGAAGTCGTGCTGGTCGATCCCGCGGGCCGGCTGACCGAGGGGACGTGGACCACGCTCTTCGTGCGACGCGAGGGCGGCCTCGTGACCCCGCCCCTGTCGCGGGGCATCCTCCCCGGGGTATTGCGGCAGGCGCTGCTGGCAAGCGGCGAGGCGTCGGAGGCCGACGTCCGCCCGGACGATCTGGCCGGCGGCTTTTACCTCGGCAATGCGCTGAGGGGTCTCATGCCGGCGCGTCTTGCGCACTGATTCGCCGGACCCCCCTTTCGCGCACCGCGCGCTTGTGGTTATGCACGCGTCCGGGCGCGGCATCGGCCGGCCCGGGGGGCCGCCGCGTGAAGAAGATCGAAGCGATCATCAAACCGTTTAAGCTCGACGAAGTGAAGGAAGCGCTGCACGACGTCGGTGTCAGCGGTATCACGGTGACCGAAGCCAAAGGGTTCGGCCGGCAAAAAGGCCACACCGAACTGTACCGCGGCGCGGAATATGTCGTCGACTTCCTGCCCAAGGTGAAGCTGGAGGTCGTGGTCGACGACCCGCTCGCCGAACGCGTCGTCGAAGCGATTGCAGCGGCAGCGCACACCGGCCGTATCGGTGACGGCAAGATTTTTGTCTCGCCGATCGATTCGGCGCTTCGCATCCGTACCGGCGAACGCGATGCCGATGCCCTCTGACCTGTCTCCCCGACCCTCCCGAACCCCAGGAGCCGCTATGCCGACCACCCCACGCGAGATCATCGACCTCATTACCGAAAAGGAGGTCGAATGGGTCGATCTGCGATTCACCGACCCCAAGGGAAAGTGGCAGCACCTCACCATGGCAGCCGCGATGCTCGATGAAGATCAGCTTGAGGACGGGCTGATGTTCGACGGCTCGTCGATCGAAGGTTGGAAGGCGATCAACGAATCCGACATGGTCCTGCGTCCCGATCTCAACGCGGTGCATTTCGATCCGTTCTCGGCGACGCCGATGCTGGTCGTCTTCTGCGACGTGGTCGAACCCGCCACCGGCGATCTCTATGCGCGCGACCCGCGCTCGACCGCGAAGCGGGCGGAGGCCTATGTCCAGGCGTCGGGTATCGCCGACACCGTCTACGTCGGGCCAGAAGCGGAATTCTTCATGTTCGACGATGTCCGCTTCGAAAATCATTATGCGGGGTCGGGCTACAGCATCGACGACATCGAACTGCCGACCAACACCAACCGCAGCTACGACAGCGGCAACATGGCCCATCGTCCTCGCGCCAAGGGCGGGTATTTCCCCGTCGCGCCGGTGGACAGCGCCGTCGACATCCGCGGCGAAATGGTCAGCACCATGGCCGAAATCGGCCTCAAGATGGACAAGCACCATCACGAGGTCGCCGCGGCACAGCACGAACTCGGCATGATCTTCGACACGTTGGTGACGACCGCCGACAATATGCAGATCTACAAATATGTCGTGCACCAAGTCGCGCATGCCTACGGCAAGACCGCGACTTTCATGCCCAAGCCGATCAAGGACGATAACGGCAGCGGCATGCACACGCATATTTCGCTGTGGAAGGACGGCAAGCCCCTGTTCGCGGGCGACGGCTATGCCGGGCTCAGCGACATGTGCCTCTATTTCATCGGTGGCGTCATCAAACATGCCAAGGCATTGAACGCCTTCACCAACCCGACCACCAACAGCTACAAGCGGCTGGTGCCGGGGTTCGAAGCACCGGTGCTGCTCGCCTACAGCTCGCGCAATCGGTCGGCATCGTGCCGGATCCCGTACGGTACCGGCGCCAAATCAAAGCGCGTCGAGTTCCGGTTCCCCGACGCGATGGCCAACCCCTATCTTTGCTATGCGGCAATCCTGATGGCCGGGCTCGACGGCATCCAGAACCGCATCCACCCCGGCGATGCGATGGACAAGAACCTCTACGACCTGCCGCCCGAAGAGCTGAAGGACATCCCGACCGTCGCCGCCAGCCTGCGCGAGGCGCTCGACGCGCTGAAGGCGGACCATGGCTTCCTGCTCAAGGGCGACGTGTTCTCGGCTGACCAGATCGAAGCCTATATCGACATCAAATGGGCCGAAGTGCATCGCTGGGAGATGACCCCGAGCGCGGTCGAGTTCGACATGTACTACAGCGCCTGACGCAAGTTCCTCGGACGGCAAAGGCCCCGCACTCACTGGAGTGCGGGGCCTTTTCATTGTCGTCCGGCCTTGCCCGGGTCAGGCAGCTTCCTTCACCCCGCCCGGCTTCAGCACAACCTTGGTCCAGACGTCCTGATCCTTGTAGAAATTCTCGTAGCCCTTGGGCGCCTCCTCGAGATCGAGGCGGTGCGAGATGAGCCAGGTCGTCTCGAGCTCGCCCGATTCGATGCGCTTCAAGAGATCGGCGGTGTATTTCTGGACGTGTGTCTGGCCCGAGCGGAGCTGGAGGCCCTTTTGCATCACGCCGCCGAGCGGGAAGGCATCGGCATAACCGCCGTACACGCCCGGCACGGACACGCGCCCGCCCTTGCGCACAGCGGTCAATGCCTGCCGGAGCGCGGAGATGCGGTCGTTGACGATCCCGACCTTCTGCTTGGCGCGATCGATCAGCGAGCCCGGGTCCATGCCGTGCGATTCCATGCCCACCGCGTCGATCACCGCGTCGGGACCGATCCCGCCGGTCATCTCCATCAACGCGTCGAGCACGTCGGTTTCGGCATAGTTGATCGTCTTGGCGCCGATCGCCTTGGCGAGTTCGAGCCGCTTCGGGAAATGGTCGATAACGATGACCTGTTCGGCACCCATCACCTTGGCCGACTGCGCCGCGAACAGCCCGACCGGTCCCGCACCCCAGACGGCAACGGTGTCGCCGGGTTCGATGTCGCAATTTTCGGCTGCCATCCAGCCGGTCGGCAGAATGTCGGTGAGGAACAGGACCTTCTCATCCTCGAGATGGTCGGGGACGACGAGCGGGCCGACGTCACTGAAGGGCACCCGGACATATTCGGCCTGCCCACCGGCATAACCGCCGGTCAGCGCGGTGTAGCCGAACGCGCCGACCATCCCGTGACCGAACATGACTTCGCTCGGATCCTGCGTTTCGACCGGATTCGAGTTATCGCAGCAGCTATATTGCTGCTTTTCGCAGAAGAAGCAGTGGCCGCAGCTGATCGTGAAGGGGACGATCACGCGCTGGCCCTTGGTCAGCGTGGATTCGGCACCGATCTCGACGACCTCGCCCATGAATTCGTGGCCGAGGATGTCGCCGGGCTTGAGCGCGGGAATCTGGTTGTTCCACAAGTGCAGGTCGGATCCGCAGATCGCGGTCGAGGTAATTTTGATGATCGCATCGCGCGGATTGATGATCTCGGGATCGGGCATCGTTTCGACGCGCACGTCGCGTTTGCCGTGCCAGGTGAGTGCGCGCATTACTTGTCTCCTGCCTTGTTCGCATCGGCGCGGGTATAGGCCGCGTCGGCCACCTCGCCGGCTTCGACCTGCATCTTCAGCCGCTTGAGCATGTGCGTGAGACGGGTCTTCGCATCCTTCTGCGCCAGCCCTCGCGCTGCATTGCCGAGCTTTCCGCCCAGCGGCTTGTGCGTGAGCGCGACCGACAGGGTGGTCCCGCGACCGCCAGGCGCCGCCGCCATCCGCATCACGCCGTGCGTGGTTTCGTCCCCGTCGACGGTGAAGCGCCGTTCATCGCCGCCGCCTTGAAAGCGGTAGGTGACGTCCCCGATCGTCAGCGTATCGTCGGCGAGGTGCACCGACCGGTCGCCGCCGCCGAAAACGTCTGCAGCATGCTCCCGGGCGGCGGCGCGGATCTTGTCCACGGGCGCATTGATGGTGATGCTGCGCTGGATGGTCTCTTCACCCGAGACAACCCCTGCGTTGGAGCTCTTGGACGACGCCCAGGGCGCGTCGTCGCCGTGCGTCTGCTGATCGCCGCGCAAGGCGCGATAGGCCACGTAGCCGCCGAGTGCGGCGATGCCGAGCACCGCCATCCCGGCCGCCGCACCCGTCGGCGCGGCTTCCGCCATATCGGCGCCGCGACGCCGCATGTCGCGCGCGAACCGGTTCGCCGTCGCGCGCAAATCATCCCGCGAGAAGTCCATCGCTCCCGCTCCCTTATCATTGTGGATCAAGGTGGACGAACGCATCGACGCACGGGCGGTTGCGCGCGGCGACGGGAAAGTTAACCTCCTTCATATGAAACGTTCCTCGATCATCGCCGCAGTCGCCCTGTGCCTGTCCGCCAGCAGCGTTCAGGCCGCGCCCAGTCAGGCGGAGCGGGCCGCGCAAACATTCGTGACGGGCGACGCCCGGCATGGCGAAGCGCTGCTCGAACGGCTGGTGGGGCAAAATTCCGGCACCATGAATTTGGCCGGCGTCCGCGCCGCGGGGGAGGTGGTGGCGCCGCTGCTGACCGAACTCGGCTTTGAGACGCGCTGGGTCGATGGGTCGGCGTGGGGCCGCGCCGGACACCTTGTCGCGACGCACCGCGGCAACGGGCGTGGCCAGCGGATATTGCTGATCGGCCACCTCGACACCGTGTTTGAGCCGGACAATCGCTTTACCGGTTACCGCGTGGACGGGCGCCGCGCGATCGGTCCGGGCGTCGGTGATGACAAGGGCGGCGTCGTCGTCATCGTCCAGGCGCTGCGCGCGATGCGGGCGGCGGGCACGCTGCGCAATGCCGACGTCATGGTCGTTCTGACGGGGGACGAGGAGCGGGTGGGGTCCCCGCTCTCCGCCGCGCGCCGGGACCTGATCGCGGCGGGCGAGTGGGCGGACGTCGCCATCGAATATGAAAATCTCGCCACCGACAATGGCCAGGAGTTCGGCACGGTGGCGCGGCGCGGGTCGACGACGTGGACGCTCGACGTCACCGCGCGCACGGGCCACAGTTCGGGCATCTTTGGCGCCAGCGCGGGTTACGGCGCGATTTTCGAAGCCGCGCGAATCCTCGACCGCTTTCGGCAGGAATTGCCCGAACCCAACCTCACCGTAAACGTCGGGCTGCTGGCCGGTGGCACCCCTGCCGCGATCGACGTCGCCGCCGAAACCGCAAGCGCGAGCGGCAAGACCAACATCATCCCGGCGCGGGCGCAGGCGCGCGGCGATCTGCGCACGCTCACCCCGGAGCAGGAGGCGGCGGCGCGGGCGGAGATGCAGGCGATCGTCGCCACCTCCCCGCTCAACGGAGCGGAAGCAACGCTGAGCTTTTCGGAGGCCTACCCGCCGATGGCGCCGACCGCGGGCAACCGTGCGCTGCTGACCGAATTGAACGTGGTCAACCGCGACCTGGGCCTGCCGGAAATGGCGGAGTTCGATCCCGCGCGGCGGGGCGCCGCCGATTCGAGCTTCGTCGCGGCGCTGGCCGACACGATCGGCGGCATGGGGCCGGCGGGCGGCGGGGCGCATGCGGAAGGGGAGTGGATCGACCTCGACAGCATTCCGCGTCAGGCGCTGCGTTCGGCGGTGCTGATCGGTCGCCTCGCGGCGCGGCGACGCTGACCGCTCAGCTCATCGCCAGCCGGACGAGTTCGGATTCGTAGATTTCGAGCGCGGCATCGTCAGTGGCTTCGGTTGCGATGCGCTCGCGGCCTTCGATCATCAGCGACGGCACCGCCATCGGGCTGATCCGGTCAAGCGCGACGTGGACCATCGTCGGCGCGGCGCGTTCGATGAGGTCGCCCAGCCGCCCTACATCGGTCAGCCGCTCGCGCGCGTCGGCCCAGGCGGCCTCGATCAGCAGATGGTCGGGCTGGTAGCGCATCAGTACGTCGAAGATGAGGTCGGTCGAAAAGCTGACCTGCTTGCCCGTCTTGCGCTTGCCCGGATGGTGCCGCTCGACGAGGCCGCCGATCACCGCCACCTCGCGAAACGCCCGTTTCAGGAACGGCGAACGCTGGACCCATTCGACAAACTCATGGCTCATGATGTCGGCGGTGAGCAGCGCGGCGGGGTCGGTGACGGGTTTGAGGCTCCACATCGCCAGCGCATAATCGGTCGCCTGGAAGCCCAGCGGCTGCGACCCCGCCCGCTCCATGCGCTTGGTCAGCAGCATGCCCAGCGCATTGTGCGCGTTCCAGCCCTCGAACGGGTAGATGATCCAGTAATGCCGCCCTTCGTGGGGAAATGTTTCCACCAGCAACTGGTCAGGCGCGGGGAGGACGGAGCGGTCCTGCTGCACCTGCAGCCAGTCGACCACTTCCTGCGGGAAATCGTGCCATTCGCGCGGGTCGGCGATCATCCGCCGCACCCGCGTCGCGAGGCTGGTGGTGAGCGCGATCCGCGTGCCCACCCAGGTCGGGATGCGCGCGGGTTTGGAGGAAGCGCGAACGATCAGGTCGCTGTCCTTGAACCCCTCCACCTCCAGCGCGATGCCGGCAAAGGTGAAGACGTCGCCGACCACCAGAGTCGAGCCGAAATATTCCTCGATCGTGCCGAGCTTGCGGCCATTCCTGAAGCGCACGTCATAGACCGGCACGTCAACGATGATTCCGGCATTCATGCGGTGCTGCTGCACGAACTTCGGCGCGGCGATACGCCACAGCCCGTCGCTCTGCTGCACCAGCCGACGGAAGCGGTCGTAGGCGCGCAGCGCATAGCCGCCGTCGGCGACGAAACCCAAGGTGCGGTCGAACGTCTCGCGGTCGAGATCGCGATAGGGGTCGGTGGTGCGCACCTCGGCGAACAGGTCGTCGGCATCGAACGGCGCGGAACAGGCCATCGCCGTGATATGCTGCGCCAGCACGTCCAGCGCGCCGGGGCGAAATATGTCGGGGTCCTTCTCGCCATCTTCGATCGCGTCCAGCGCGGCGCGCGCCTCGAGCCATTCGAAGCGGTTGCCCGGCACGATAAAGGCGCGGCTCGTTTCGTCGAGGCGGTGGTTGGCGCGACCGATGCGCTGAATGAGGCGCGAACTCCCCTTGGGCGCGCCCATCTGGATGACGCAATCGACGTCACCCCAGTCGAGGCCGAGGTCGAGACTCGCGGTTGCCACCAGCGCGCGCAGTCGCCCGTCGCTCATCGCCTGTTCGACTTTGCGCCGAGCTTCGAGTGCAAGGCTGCCGTGGTGGATGCCGATCGGAAGGCCGTCCTCGTTCGCCTTCCATAGCTCCTGCACCAACAGCTCGGCGAGGCCGCGCGTGTTAGAGAAAATGATTGTCGTGCGGTTGCGCGCGACCTCCTCCATCACCGCGGGGACGGCATATTTGCCGCTGTGCCCCGACCAGGGCACGCGCCCTTCGGGGAGGAGGATGCGGATGTCGGGGTCGGCGCCGGGGTCGCCCTCGACCAGCGTGACGAGCGCGGGGTCAGACCCCGGGGCGAGCCACGCCTTCCACCGCTCAGGTTCGGCCACCGTCGCCGACAGCGCGACGCGGCGCATGCCGGGCGCCAGCCGCTGCAACCGCGCGAGGCTCAACTGGAGGAGATCGCCGCGCTTGCCGGTGCCGAACGCGTGCACCTCGTCGATGATCAGCGTGCGGACGCCGGCGAACGCACGCGCCGCATCCTCGTGGCTCAGCAGCAGATGGAGCGATTCGGGCGTGGTGAGGAGGATATCGGGCGGCTTCGCCTTCTGCCGCGCGCGGCGGTCGGCGGGGGTATCCCCGGTGCGCGTTTCAACGCTGATGGCGAGCCCCATCTCCTCGATCGGGGCGAGGAGGTTGCGGCGGACGTCGGTCGCCAGCGCCTTGAGCGGGCTGATGTAGAGCGTGTGGATGCCGTTTCCGCCGCCGCGTTCGTGCAGGTCGACGAGGCTGGGCAAGAACCCGGCGAGCGTCTTCCCCGCCCCCGTCGCCGCGACCAGCAGCGCGTGACGGCCATCCCGCGCCGCGGCGAGCATCCCCGCCTGATGCGTCCGCAGCGCCCACCCACGCTGCGCGAACCAGTCGGCGAAAACGGGGGGGAGGGGGTTGGTCACGCTATGAGCGATGGGGCAGGGGAGGGGCTTACGTAAAGTGCAACCCAACACCCTCGTCGCCCCGGACTTGATCCGGGGCCCCAGAGCTGCCGGAGCCGTGCGGTGAACGCCCAAACAAGTTCAGCATGACGGAGCTAGGGGGACCCGGACGGCGCGCCGACTTCAGCCGCGGTTCGCCGGGTCGTCGGCCTGCGCGGCATTCTCCGCGGCGTAATTGGCGCGGGTGGCGGCATCGGTGTGGCGCACTTCGCTTTTTGGAACGGCGGTTGTTGAGTACGGCCCACAGCAGCACCGCCCCAAGCAGGATCGGGCCGACGATGGTGATGAGGCTCCAGATTTCGCCCGACATGGTAGGTCCTTGCGTTGAGAGGTCGGCGGCTGAACGGACGGCGCGGGGGCGCGTTCCGTGGGCCGGTGGACTTGGGTCGGAGCGCCGCCCATATCTCGGTGCGAAATGGACCCCGCCCCCGCCCAATCGCCCACGCGCGGCAGCCGCTACGCCAAGTGGGTCGAGCCGCGGCCGGAGGGCATCTACCTCCCCGCCGCCGACGCCTGGGTCGACCCGTCGATCCCTGTCGCGCGCGCACTCGTCACCCATGGCCATGCCGATCACGCGCGCGGCGGACATGGCGCGGTGTGGGCGAGCCCCGAGACGCTGGCGATCATGAACGTCCGCTATGGCGAGCAGATCGCCGGCCACGCCGCGCCGATCGGCTATGGCGAATGTGTCGAGATCGGCGGCGGCATCAGCGCGACCTTTTTCCCCGCGGGTCATGTGCTCGGATCGGCGCAGATCCTGCTCACGCGCGACGGCGAGCGAGTGGTGGTATCGGGCGACTATAAACGCCGCCCCGACCCTACGTGTGCGCCGTTCGAGGTGGTGCCCTGCGAGGTGTTCATCACCGAAGCGACCTTTGGCCTCCCCGTTTTCCGCCACCCGCCGACCCCCCAGGAGGTCGCCAAGCTGATCGCCGCGCGCGACGCCAGCTCCGACCGCGCGATCGTCGTCGGCGCCTATGCGCTGGGCAAGGCGCAGCGGGTGATCGCCGAACTGCGCGACGGCGGATACCACCGGCCGATCTACCTCCATGGCGCGCTCGCGCGGCTGACCGAGCTTTACCAGGCGCATGGCGTCGAGCTGGGCGAAATCCGGCCCGTGGCGGGCGTGCCCAAGGCCGAGCTCGAGGGGGAGATCGTCGTCGCGCCCCCGTCCGCCATCGCCGACCGCTGGTCGCGGCGGCTGCCCGACCCGATCACGTCGATGGCGAGCGGGTGGATGCGTGTGCGCCAGCGCGCGCGGCAGCGGATGGTCGAGCTGCCGCTAATCATCTCCGACCATGCCGACTGGGACGAGCTGACCGACACCATCTGCGAGGTCGCGCCGGCGGAGGTGTGGGTCACTCACGGCCGCGACGATGCGCTGGTGCACTGGTGCGCGATGCGCCAGATCAAGGCGCGCGCCCTCCACCTCGCCCATTACGACGACGAGGACGATTGAGGCGACGAAGCGTCGGAACCTCCCCCCGGCGCGACCGGTTGATCCACTATCCTCGCCGGCTTTCAGAAAGCGCGCGGCTCCCCCCTTCGGTCGCGCCCCGGCAGAGACGGGAGACGATCCATGGATCATCGCGACGATCGCTATCGTGGCAGCCGAGGCGGCAGCTGGGGCCGCGACGAAGGTTATGGGCGCCAGCAGCGCGGCGGCGGCTTTAACCGCGACGAAGATCGCGCTCATCGCCAATCCTGGGGCTACGGCAATTCGAACCACGACGATGACGATGACCAAGGCTATAGCGGTGACGATCGCTATCGTGGCGGTTCAAGCGGCGGCTACTACGGCGGCGGTTATGGCGAGCGCGAGCAAAGCTATGGCGGCGATCGTTCCGGGCGCGGCAGTTCCGGCGGCGGCTATGGCGGCGGCGGCTATTCGGGCGGGTACGGTCGCGAGGAACGCGGCGGATACGGCGCTGGCTACGGCAGCGGCGGCGGTTCGCGCTATGGCGGCAGGTCCGACTACGGCATGTCGGGCGGCTATTCCGGCGGACAGGGCGAGCGGTTCAGCAGCGGCGGCGGTTCGCGTGACTGGGACCAGAGCAGCGGCGGCCGTTACGGCGGGAATTATGGTGGCGGCCACTCCGGCGGCGGCCGCGGGTACGAATCGCGCGGCGGCCAGTCCTATGGCTATGGGTCGAGCGGCTACCCCGCCGATCGCAACTGGGATCGCGGCGGTTACGGCCCCGGTTACGGCGGCGGCAACGACTGGCGCGAGCGTGATCGCGGCGGTTCCGACGACGACCGCGGCTTTTTCGAGCGTGCCGCCGATCAGGTGAAGAGCTGGTTCGGCGGCGACGATCACGACGATCGCCGCGAAGTTCACCGCGGTCGTGGGCCGGAAAACTATCGCCGCTCCGATTCACGGATCGAAGAGGACGTCAACGATCGCCTCACCGACGACTGGCGGGTCGATGCGTCGAACATCCACGTCACCGTTAAGGATGGCGAGGTGACGCTCGCCGGGCAGGTTCGCGATCGCAACGCCAAGCGCTGCGCCGAGGATTGCGCCGAGCAGGTGTCGGGCGTGAAGCATGTCCAGAACAACCTGCGCGTGCAGTCGAGTTCGGGCAGCAGCTACGGTGGCAGCACCTCGTCGCAGGCGATGCAGCACGGTGGCACCGGCATGGGTGGCACGGCTGGCTCGACCTCGGGCAGCAGCACCACTGGCAGCAGCAGCGGCGCCGCCGGGAGCACCGCGACCGGAAGCACCGCGAGCAGCGGCTCGTCAACCGGCGGGTCTGCTTCGACCAGCGGCGGGGCGTCGACGACGAAGAGCTGATCTTTCAGCTCGACCTGAAAGAACGGGCGCCTTCCTCCGAGGAAGGCGCCTGTTCTCTTAGCGCCCCCTTTGGGGCGTTGCGGATGCGACGGGGAGCGTCCGGCGCGCAGTGGCGATGCGTACCGGGGCGGCCAGCATCTGCCCCTCCATCCCCGCAGGGCCGCCGCTCGCGCGCGGCCGCGCCAGCACGGCGCGGACCATGTCGAGCCCGCCGATCACGCGCCCGAAGGCGGCGAAGCCCGGGTCGGTTGCACTCGCATCGAGCCCGCGCATGTCACCCAGCGTGATGAAAAAGTCGGCGGTGGCGGTCCCCGGCGCGCCACGCGCAAGGCTGATCGTGCCTTCGCCGTGGCTGAGCCCGGTCGTGCTCGTCGGTTCGTGCGCGACCGGCGGCAGCACGCGCTTCGGGTCATTGCGCGGACCGCCCTGGATCAACCCCCGCCCCCCGCCGAGATCCATCGCGCGATAGATGGTCGTGCCGTCGAGCCGCCGCTGATCGACGTAACGCAGGAAATTGGCGACCGTCGCGGGCGCCGCCTGCCGATCGAGCGCGAGCGTGATCGGCCCCGCATCGGTGCTCAGCACGATCCCGACAATGCCCAACCGGTCGAGCGCCGCCCAGTCGATGCTCGGCGCGGCGAGCAGTGCGGCGACCTGAGCGGTGCGCGAATCCGAGGCCGGGGCGGTGGCGGCGGGGGGCGCTACCACCTGTGCCGCTACCGGCGCGGCAGCGGTCAGCGAGAGGGCGGTTGCGACGAGCAATCGGATCATGGCGCCATCCTCCATCGCCCGTGCTGTCGCGGGACTGAACATCTGTGTCGCTCTCCGGGGCGGAAGGTCAACACGCGGGGAGTCCTCGCTCGCACGCTGGACCGGAAGGGGAAGCCCGCGGACGTCGCCTGCTGCGAAGCCACCTCCCCCGCTAGTGCCGGATCATCCCCGGATGGCGCGGGCGCGGCGGCGTTGGACGCTGGAACCCAACCCCATCGCTTCGCGATATTTGGCGACGGTGCGCCGGGCGAGGTCGAAGCCTTCGCTTCGCAGCCGGGTGACGAGCTGGTCGTCGGAGAGGATCGCATCGCCCTCCCCCGCGATCAGCCGACCGATGCGGTCCTTGACCGCGCTGGCACTGGCGCCGTCGCCATCGGCCGAGCCGACCCCGCTCGAGAAGAAATATTTGAGCTCGAACACCCCGCGCGCGCAGGACAGATATTTGTTCGAGGTGACGCGGCTGACGGTCGATTCGTGCATCCCGATCGCTTCGGCTACCTTGGCCAGCGTCAGCGGTTTGAGCGCACACACCCCGCGTTCGAAAAAGCCCTGTTGCTGGCGGATGATCTCCTCCGCCACCTTGATGATCGTGCGCTGACGCTGGTCGAGCGCCTTCACCAGCCAGTTGGCGGAGGCGAGCGCGTCGCCCAGCCAGGCGCGCGGCGCACCCTTGCCCGCGCGAGTCACCAGCTCGCTATAATAGCGCCGGTTGACCAGCATCCGCGGCAGGGTCGAGCCGTTGATCTCCACCCCCCACCCGGCCCGGGTGCGCGCGACGAACAGGTCGGGCACCACCGGGGTCGCATCGCCGCGGGCAAAGCGCAGGCCCGGCTTCGGGTCATAAGCGCGCAGCTCGCGGATCATGTCGGAGAGGTCTTCCTCATCGACGCCGCAGCGTTTGCGCAAGGGGCCGAGCTGCCCCTTTGCCAGCATCGCCAGATTGTCGATCAGATGCGCCATGCACGGATCGTAGCGGTCCGCCTCTTTCGCCTGCAGCGCGAGGCATTCGGCAAGATCGCGCGCGCCGACCCCGGTCGGGTCGAATCGCTGAACCACCCCCAGCACCTCCTCGACATGGGCGCGAGTGATGCTCAACCGCTGCGCCAGCTCGTCGAGGTCGAGGTCGAGATACCCTGCGTCGTCGATGCCCTCGATCAGCGCCAGCCCGATGGCATGGTCGGGCCCTGACAGCGCCTCCCCCGCCTGGGCCGCGAGATGATCGCGCAGCGTGACGTCGGGCGCGCCGAAGCTGTCGAAATCGATGCCCTCGCCGCTGGCCCCGCCGCTGCCCGGCGCGGTGAAGAAATCGCTGCCTTCACCGACATGATGGTCGCGCCAATCGGTCGCTTCGTAGGCGGGCTCGCCGCGGTCGAGGATCGTGTCCGCGCCCGAATCGTGGTGGAAGGTGTCGGCGGAGAGGTCGACGTCGAGCGTCGCGTCGGCGCGCGCAATGCCGCCGTTCATGAGCTCGTCCGCGCCGGCGGGCCGCTCGCGAAAGCTGGTGGCGATGACCTCGCCCTCGCCGCCGTCGCGTTCGAGCAGCGGGTTCTTGGCCATCTCGTCGGCGAGCACCGCGTCGAGTTCGAGGTTGCTGAGCGTCAGGAGCTTGATCGCCTGCTGCAGCTGCGGCGTCATCACCAACGCTTGGCTCGTGCGCAGTTCGAGGCGGGGGCCGAGCGCCATCGTCGGTCAGCCGCCCCCGCTCACAGCTCGAACCCTTCGCCGAGGTAGAGCCGGCGCACGTCGGGATCGGCGACGAGGTCTTGCGGCGAGCCCGCGAACAGCACGCGCCCGTCGTAGATGATGCAGGCGCGGTCGACGATATCGAGCGTCTCGCGTACATTATGGTCGGTGATGAGGACGCCGATGTCGCGCGTTTTCAGCTCTTTCACCAGGTCGCGGATATCCGCGATCGAGATCGGGTCGATGCCCGCGAACGGTTCGTCGAGCAGCATGATGGTCGGGTTCGCCGCCAGCGCGCGGGCAATCTCGCAGCGCCGCCGCTCGCCCCCCGACAGCGCCATGGCGTTGCTTTTGCGGAGGCGGGTGAGGCCGAATTCGTCGAGCAGCTGTTCGAGGCGCTGGCTGCGCGCAGCGCGGTCGGGCTCGACCAGCTCGAGCACCGCGCCGATATTCTGCTCGACGCTCATCCCCCGAAAGATCGAGGTTTCCTGCGGCAGGTAGCCGATCCCCAGCACCGCGCGGCGGTACATGGGGAGGCGGGTGATCTCCGCCCCGTCCAGCATGATGCGACCCGAATCCGGTTTAACGAGGCCCATGACCGAATAGAAACAGGTGGTCTTGCCCGCGCCGTTGGGGCCGAGCAGTCCCACTACCTCGCCCCGCGCTACAGACAAGGACACGTCGGTCAACACCGGGCGCTTGTCGTAGCTCTTCGCGAGGCTGACGACGCTGAGGCCGCGCTCTACCTCCACCGGCGCGCTGCCGCGCGGGACCGCCCGCCGCTCCGGCCCGCTCCACGCGGGCGCGTCGTCGTAGAGCGTCGCGGCGGGCTCGGAAGGGGTCAGCGTGTCGGCCATCTCGTCCCATGTATAGGCACGATCCCCGTGTCGGGGGAACATGGTTACGCCGGAATGTGCGCTTGCTCCGATATGGAGCGGTTCCGGTTCGCCCCTTGCCTCTCTCACCTTCGGCACCCTGAACGTGTTTCAGGGTGCACATCCGACGTCGCGAGGGGATGCTGAAACAAGTTCAGCATGACGAGTGAAGCAGAGAACTCACCGCCGGTCGGGCACCGTGAAGCGCCCAGTCACGCGGCCGCCGCTCGTGGCTACGCCCGGCACCGTGGGCGCGCCCGGGGTGGCCGACGGCGGCGCATTGACGCTGGCGCGGCCGCTGCCGAGATCGATCACCAGCCGCTGCCCCTGCAAGCGGTTGGCGCCCTGGTCGAGCCGGACGTTGCCGATCATGGTGATGATCCGCCGGTCGAGATCGTAGATCGCCGCATCGCCCGACGCGCGGTCGCCGCCCTTGGTCACGGTCACGCCGCCGAGCGCGTCGATGCGGTTGACGTCGATCCCGCGCGTGTCGCTGTAAGCGAGCGTCATCCGCGCGGCGGTGAGTGTCAGTCCCGCCTGGCGCACCACCACGTTGCCGGTCACCAGCACGCGGTCGGCGCGGGTCTGCAGCTCGATCGCGTCAGCGGCGAAATCGACCGGCGCGCGGCTGTCGTGCGCAATCAGCGCCTGCGCCGCGGCGTTGTCGGTGGCGCCGCTCGCCAGCATCGCCCCGGCACAGCCGACGAAGCCCAGCCCAAAAAGCAGCACGGAGCGAAGGCGGGTCATCGTCACAATCCCTGGTTGATGCGCAGCCGCGCATTGCCGGTCAGCCGCACGACGCGCGTGTCGAGGGCGGCTTCGATGCGGTTGGCGGAGAACACGCCGACCGGCAGCGAACCCGACACGCCGCCGCTGCCGACGATGCGCCGGGCGTTAAGGTCGACGCTCACGCCGCGCGTTTCAAGGCGATAGCCGTCAGGAGCAAGCGCGCGCAGCGGGCCGTTGACCCGCACCGTTTCCGCCCCGGGGTCGAACGCGGCATCGGGCGCCGACAGCGTCGCGGGGCCATCGTCGAGCGTCATCGCCGCGGTCATGTCGGTCAGCCGCACGACCGGATCCGCCGCGCTTTTTTGTACCGCATCCGCCGCGGTCAGTGTGAAGCGCCGCCCGTCGTCATCGGTACCCGTATAGCGTGCGGCTTCGACCCGCAGCCGCTGTGGCGCGATCTCCACCCGGTTCTTGTCGAGAAGAAAACCGATTTCGCTCGACCCACGCGCGAAGGGCGCGAGCAACAGCCAGGCCATCACCGCGCCTACGCCCGCGGGAAGCAACAGTCGCATCGTCCGGACCAGCGCATCGTGCGCGCTGCCCGGCCTCGCCCAGCGGCGGCGGTCGTCGCGAAGATGGTCGGCGGCGGCGGACATAAGGTGGTCGTTGGCGCTCCCGCTTACATATGCGCGAAGATGTCGATCTCGTCCCAGCCCGCAAGGTCGAGTCGCGCGCGGGTGGGCAGAAAATCGAAACAGGCCTGCGCCAGCTGGGTGCGCCCCTCACGCGCCAGCCGCACGTCGAGCGCCTCGCGCATCTGGTGGAGGTAGCGCACATCGCTTGCGGCATAGTCGCGCTGCGCCTCGTTGATCTCGGGCGCGCCCCAGTCGCTCGACTGCTGCTGCTTGGAGATTTCCTGGCCGACCAGCTCGCGCACCAGCTCCTTGAGGCCGTGGCGGTCGGTGTAGGTGCGCACCAGCCGCGAGGCGATCTTCGTGCAATAGACCGGCGCCGCCACGACGCCGAGGTACCGCTCGATCGCGGCGAGGTCGAAGCGCGCGAAATGATAGAGCTTAAGCCGCCCACGATCCGCCAGAATCGCGCGCAGATTGGGTGCGGCATAGTCGCTGTCCGGCGCGAACCGAACGAGATGTTCGTCACCCCGCCCGTCGGCGATCTGCACCAGGCACAGCCGGTCGCGCCCCGGCTTCAGCCCCATGGTTTCGGTGTCGACCGCGACCGGCCCCGACCCCATCACACCGGCGGGCAGATCTTCTTCGTGAAAATAAACGCTCATTGCTGCGTCCCATAGGCGCGCGCGACCGGTGAAGCCATAGGCGGGCGCGCAAAGCGCCTGCAGCCGCGCAGAAAACGGCGGGTTTATCTGCGGTTCATGTTTTTTGTTCGCGTTGCCGGCAAAAGCCGCTATCGACGAAGATGGCCGGGAAAAGCGATTCCGGTCGGCGTGCGCCTCTCCGTCCGTACGGGATGCTCCGCCATGGCCATGACGGACGAGTGAAGTAACAGCAAATGAGTTTTGATCGGGAACGCCGCGGTGGTGGCGGTAAAGGTGGTCACCGGCGTGGTGGCAAGCGCGACGATTTCGGTGGCGGTGGCGGCGATTTTTACGGCGGCGGCGGTGACGGCGGCTTCGGCGGTGGCGGGTTCGCCGGCGGCGGCTACGGCGGCGGCGGCGATCGTGGCGGTGGCTACGGCGGCGGCGGCGGAGATCGCGGCGGCCCCTATGGCGGCGGCGGCGGTGGTCGTGGCGGCTACGGCGGTGGCGGCGACCGTGGCGGTGGCTACGGCGGCGGCGGTGGCGGCTACGGCGGTGGTCGCGGCGGTGGCGGTGGCGGCTACGGCGGCGGTGGTGGCGGCGGTTTCAACCGCGGCCCGCGTCCGTCGATGCCGGCGCAGGTCATCGGCGAAGGCACCGGTGCGGTCAAATTCTTCAACCGCGACAAGGGCTTCGGCTTTGTCGCGCGCGACGATGGTGGTGAGGACGTGTTCGTCCACATCAGCGCGGTCGAGCAGGCGGGCCTCGAAGGGCTGGCGTCGGGTCAGACCATCGCCTTCACGCTGGTGGATCGCAACGGCCGCATCAGCGCGACGGACATCCGCATCACCGGCGAAACGCTGCCGCTCGACGCCCCCGGCGCGGGTGCCCCTGGCGGCGGCGCCGACCGTCCGCAGCGTGCACGCCGTCAGCTGACCGGCGAACGCGCCACGGGCGAAGTGAAGTTCTTCAACGGATCGAAGGGCTTCGGCTTCATCAAGCGCGACGATGGCGGAGCGGACTGCTTCGTCCACATCAGCGCGGTCGAACGGGCGGGCATGAACGGCCTCAATGAGGGCGACCGCCTGGCGTTCGACATCGAAGTCGACGACCGCGGCAAGTATAGCGCGGTGAACCTGGGCGGCGCCTGAGGCTGCCGCGCCTTCATTGGCGTGTCGAAAGGGCGGCGGAGCTTTGAAGCTCCGCCGCCTTTTTCTTGGGCCTTCAACGGGCACGAGAGTGGAACGAAGCACCTTTGGCGTGGGATGGATCGGCCCTGCGCCATCCTTCCCTGCCTTATCCGCGGTCCGGCTTTGGCGGAGCCACCGCCCCGGGTGAAGAAGCTCAGCCCCGGATCAAATCTGGGGCGACGAAGCAAAAAACGATCAGGAGCAGCGCCGAGCCTTTGCGGAGCGACTCCCCAGCGCGACCCTCGCAAAACCCGGTCGGCAAGTTACCATCCCCCTCCCGAACGGGTGAGGAGGCGTGACGCGGGGGGCTGCGCCTAGCCGCATGTCGCCCCGGTCGTCGGGCCGTACCCTCCCCCTCACAGGATCGGGCTCTTGGCGCGCGGCTGTGGAACAGAATCGCTCGTTCCGCCACCGGGGTCCGTGGCAGTTGCCCTTCCGTAAGCGTGAGTTTCTTCCTGCGGACCGTCAGCCGCGCGGGCGGGTGGGTGCCGGGGTCGCGGTCGCGGGACGGGGTTCGACCGTGAGCGTGTAACGGCCGGCTCGCTGGTTGAGCGGGCTGACACGCAGCAAGACCGTGCCGTCACCCTGAAAATCGACGTTGAGCCGGCTGTTGAGATTGTCGCCCTCTTCACCGCCGTCATCGTTCGACGCGCTGACCGCAAAGCCGAGCGGGGTCATGGTGCCCACCTCGAGAAAGGAGTCGAACTCACTCGATTCGAGCCGCGCCTGATAGCGATCGCCGGCGCGCCCGGTGAGCGCATAAAGGCGATAGGCCCGGCCTGAATCGACCAGCGACGTATCGCTCGGATCACCCGGCAACGTCGCGTCCGAATCGGTCAGCCGCCCTTCGGCCTTGCGCCCGACGCTGATCGGCACCGGTGCCCCCGCCGCGGCCACCGCGGGGAGCCGCGTCAGCCGGAGGGTGAAGGCACCGCCGTCATTGTCCCCCACTGCGCCCGCACGCAGGATGTAGGTGCCGGCTTCGCGGATGTTGGCGGTGAGGCGGCTGTTCAGCCCATCCTCCGCTCCGCCGCCGTCATCGTTGCTGCCGAGGCTCTCCCAGGTGCAGCCCTTGTAACGACCGAGCTCGAGCGTCGGATCGAAATCATCAGCGGTTAGCGTCGCCTGGATGCGGGTGTTGGCGGGGACGGTGAACGACCAGCTGGGCCGGCGTGGGTCCGGTGCGCCACACGCATCGACGGGTGCCGTGAGACTGCCGCGCACCGTCTGGTCGAACGACAACGCCGGCGGCATTGCCGCGGTACGGTTGTCGGGACGCGCGGCATTGCTGCGGGCGCGAGGCGCATCTTCCGGGGTGTCGCGATTGCTCTGCGCCTGCGCGCCGCTCGCCAGCACGAGGCCCAGCGCCGCGCCTGCGATCCAAGTCCGATTCATCACGCCCCCCATCATGGTCGCCGCGACTGCGGCGGTGCTGCAATGCTATCATGCCGCCTGCGAAGCGGAACCCCGTTTGGGGGGGGGGGGGTCAGCTGATGAGCGCCTTTAACGCCGCCACGTGATCGGCCTCCGCCGCGGGTTTGTCGCGGCGGATGCGGGCGATGCGCGGGAAGCGCATGGCGACCCCCGATTTGTGGCGTTTCGATTCGTGGATCGAATCGAAGGCGACCTCGAACACCAAGCTCTTCTCCACCTCGCGCACCGGGCCGAAACGCGCGGTGGTGCGCTCGCGCACGAAGCGATCGAGCCACTTCAGCTCCTCGTCGGTGAAACCCGAATAGGCCTTGCCCACAGGCAGCAGTTCGCCGCCCTCCGCCGGGTCCGCGGTCCAGCAGCCGAACGTGTAGTCGCTGTAGAAGCTCGAGCGTTTCCCCGAGCCGCGCTGCGCATACATCAGCACGCAGTCGGCGGTGAGCGGGTCGCGCTTCCATTTATACCACAGCCCGACACGCCGCCCGGGGACGTAAGTGCTGTCGCGGCGCTTCAGCATCACGCCTTCGATGGCGGTGTCGCGCGCGCGGTCGCGGATGGCGGAGAGCGCGTCGAAATCGGGCGCCTCGATCAACTGGCTGAGATCGAAGCGATGCGGTGGCAGCTCGCCCATCAGCGCCTCCAACTGCTCGCGCCGGTGCGTCCACGGGAGCGCGCGCAGGTCGTCGCCACCCACGCTCAGCACATCGTAGAGCCGCACGAACGCGGGCGAATCGCGCAGCATCGCGGCGCTGACCGTTTTGCGCCCCAGCCGCTGTTGCAGCGCATTGAAGCTCGCCGCGCCGCCCTCCGCGCCGCCCTGCACCGATCCGCGCACGAGCAGCTCGCCGTCGAGCACCGCGTCGACCGGCATATCCTCCGCGACCTCCGGGAAAGCCCCGGTGATGTCGTCGCCGCCACGGCTGAACAGCCGCACCGTGTCGCCAATGCGCACGATCTGGATGCGGATGCCGTCCCACTTCCATTCGGCGGCATAGTCGGCGAGGTCGACGCGCCCATCCTCGAGCGGATGCGCCAGCATGAACGGGCGGAACACCGCGATTTCGTCGAGGTTGGGCAGTGCATCGCGCCCCTCTGCCCAAGCGAACAGCTGCTCATAGGGCGGCGACAGCGCGTGCCACACCTCCTCGATCGCATCGACGTCGCGCCCGAACGCCTGCGCCACCGCGGTGCGCGCCAGCCGGCCGGAGATGCCGATGCGAAGGCCCCCGGTGGCGAGCTTCAGCAGCGCATAGCGTGCTTCCGGGTCGAGCCGGTCGAGCATCGCCGCGAGCGCCGCGCCCCCTTCGCCACGCTTGGTGGTGGCGAGTCGCAGCACGACCTCATTGAGCGGCACGTCCGCCCCCTCCCCGGCTTGCGCGCCGGTCGGCCACAGCAGCGCGACCGTTTCTGCGGTATCGCCGACATAATCGCGGCTCATCGCGTAGAGTACGGGGTCGACCCGCTCCTCGATCAGCGCGCGGATGACCGCGGGTTTGACTGCGGGCAGGTCGATCTCCCCAGTCAGCGCGGCGAGCGCCCAGCCGCGGTCGGGATCGGGCGTGCTCTTGAGATAATCACCGATCAGCCGCAGCTTTTCATTGCGGCTGCGGGTGTAGACGATGGCGTCGATCAGGGCGGCGAAAGCGCGCATCGCGGGTTCAGCCGCCCTGCCCCGACCTCAGTGCCCCGCGACCGCGTGGCGCGATACGCCGCTCGCTTCGAGCTGCTGATCAATCGCCGCCACCAACCGGTCGAGCCCCGCCTGATCCTTCGCCTCGGCGCGGGCGACGAGCACGTCCTGCGTGTTCGAGGCGCGCAGCAGCCACCAGCCATCGTCGGTCAGCACGCGCGCGCCGTCGGTGCGGTCGACCTTCGCGCCCGACTGTGCGAGCCGGTCGAGCACTTCGTCAACCACCGCGAACTTGCGGCTTTCGTCGACCTGGAAACGCAGTTCGGGGGTGTTGACCATCGGCGCCATCGCCGATTTCATGTCGGTCACCGACCGGCCGAGCACGCTCACCGCCTCGACCAGCTTTACCGCCGCGTAGAGCGCGTCGTCGAAGCCGTAATAATGATGCGCGAAAAAGATGTGGCCGGACATTTCCCCCGCCAGCGGCGCGCCGGTTTCCTTCATCTTCGATTTGATGAGGCTGTGGCCGGTTTTCCACATCAGCGGCTTGCCACCCAATGCCTCGATGCGGTCGAACAGCGACTGCGAGGCTTTGACGTCGGCGATGATCGTCGCGCCGGGGACGTCCTGCAGCACCATTTCGGCAAAGATCTGCAGAAGCTGGTCGCCCCAGATGATGCGCCCCTGTGCATCGATCGCGCCGATGCGGTCGCCGTCGCCGTCGAAGGCGATGCCGAAATCGAGGCCGTGCTGCTCGACCAGTTCGCGTAGGTCGACGAGGTTCTTTTCCTCGGTCGGGTCGGGGTGATGATTGGGGAAGTTGCCGTCGACCTGGGTGTAGATCGCGTGATGTTCGCCCGGCAGTCGCTCGACCAGCCGGTCGACCACCGGCCCGGCGGCGCCGTTGCCCGCGTCCCAGCCGACCTTCACCGCAGCGCCGCGAAACCCCTCGAGCAGGCGGTCGACGTAGGCGTCCATCACGTCGGTTTCGCTGAATGCGCCTTCGCCCTCGACCCAGTCGCCCGCGGCGCCCATCGTGCCGATCGCCTGGATGTCGGCACCGAAGAAGGGCTTACCGAAGGCGACGAATTTGAAGCCATTATAGTCGGGCGGGTTGTGGCTGCCGGTGATCTGGATGCCGCCGTCGGCCTCCAGATGATAAGTCGCGAAGTACAGCATCGGCGTCGCCGACTGGCCGATCGACACCACGTCGACCCCGCCGGCGCGAAGCCCCGCGATCAGCGCCTGCGCAAGGCTGGGCGAGGAGAGGCGTCCGTCATAGCCGACCGCGACGCGCCCGCCGCCGCCACGCACGATATGCGTCGCGAAACCGCGACCGATGGCGGTCGCATCGGCTTCGGTCAGCGTCTTTCCGACGATCCCGCGAATGTCATATTCACGCAGCAGCGTGGCGTCGAAACGGTGCACAAAGGGTCCTTTCGTCAGGCCGCGGCGGGCTGGAGGTCGGCCGGCGCCGGAGCGCGTGCGGGCAGTGGAAGCGCAAGGCCCGACAGCATTTCACGCAGCTCCTGCCGCGCGGCGATGTGGCTGGTGCCAAGCTCGCCCAGTTGGCCGCGATCGAGCAGCGTCAGCCCGGCCGGGAACAGCTCGCGATAGACGACGCGTTCGGACAGGCCGGGGACGATGCGGAAACCCACGCGGCGCGACAGCTCGCCCATCGCATCGCCGACGCGGCGCATGTTGCGCGCTTCGAGGTGCTGGAGGCGGTTCCGGAGCACCACCCAGTCGATCGTCCCGCCGTCGATCGATGCGCGGGTCTTGCGCGCGTTCCAGATCAGCTCGGCGTAGAAGCTTGGGCGCGACACCTTGAAGGTTTCGGCATCGACTTGCCCGATCAGATCAAAATCGACGAAGCTGTCGTTCATCGGCGTCACCAGCGTGTGCGCCAGCGTCGCCATGTGCCGCGCCAGCATGTCGTCGCGGCCGGGGGTGTCGACGATCAGGAAATCGGCGTCGGTCATCAGGTCGGCGAGCATGTCGTCCATCTCCTCCACCGGCTTGCCGCCAAAGGTGGCGAAGCGCGGGGTGGGGAGGTCGATGCCACGCCGTTCGGCGGTTTTGGTGCGATTCTCGAGGTAGCGCGCAAAGGTGCGCTGGCGGTGGTCGAGGTCGAGCCCCGACACCTTCGCCCCCAGGCTCGCCAGCGCGACCGCCACATGCACCGCGCAGGTCGATTTGCCCGTGCCGCCCTTTTCATTGGCGAAAACGACGATGTGCGGGCGGGCGGGCAGGGCGGTCATGCGGTCACTCGAGTGGGCGTCGGCGTTGCGACTATGGGCTTGAGGGGCGGTAAGAAGCGGCGCATGAGCCCGCCTCAGCGTCACTGTTAGTCGGGGGTCGAAGGACGTGCAAACCATCCGTCAATTGGGCGCGTTGCGCGCTGCGATCGCGGAGCTGCGGCGCGACGGCGGAGGAATCGCGTTCGTGCCGACGATGGGGGCGCTGCACGACGGGCATATGTCACTGGTGACCGCCGCGCGGCGTCATGCCGAACATGTTGTCGTGTCGATCTTCGTCAACCCGCTGCAGTTCGGGGTGAACGAAGATCTCGACGCCTATCCCCGACAGGAGGGCGCCGACGCCGCCAAGCTGGAGGCGGCTGGCGTGGCGCTGCTATGGGCGCCCGACGCCGCTACCATGTACCCTGACGGCCATGCGACGCGCGTGTCGGTTTCCGGCTATGACGAGGTGCTATGCGGCGCGGCACGGCCCGGGCATTTTGACGGCGTCACAACGGTGGTCGCCAAGCTGTTTCACCAAGTCCAGCCTGACGTCGCATTGTTCGGCGAAAAGGACTGGCAGCAGCTGACCATCATCCGCCGCATGGCCCGCGATCTCGATTTCGCTCTGACGGTGGAAGGCGTGCCGACAGTGCGCGATCCCGTCGACGGCCTCGCGATGTCGTCGCGAAACGCGTATCTTTCGCCCGAGCAGCGCGCGGCCGCGGCCGCCATCCCCGCGCAGCTCGATGCCGCGGCGGAAGCGATCCAGGGTGGCGCAGCCCCCACGGCGGCCTGTGCGCAAGCGGCGGAGGCGCTGCTGCGGCACGGCTTCAAGTCGGTCGACTATTTCGAGCTGCGTTCGCAGGACAATCTGGCGCTCACCGGCGAGGTGGACCCGAGCGCGCGGCTGTTTGTCGCGGCGCGCATGGACGGCACTCGCCTGATCGATAATCGACCCCTGATCGGGCCCGATATCGTGCCGAAACGAATGGATATTTAGCCTTTACGTTTTGGTAACCATGCCCGGCGCAACCTCCCTTCATGGAAGGGAGTGAACGCTTCCTTCGGGGACTTAGGGGGCATCATCATGGCACTGCATCTGGCGCAGGCACAACGACTGATCGACGGGCAACGGTTCGCCGCAGCGCGCGGTGATGGCGAGGCGTGCTTCGAGCTGGGAATGGCCTTTTCGACCGGCACCGACGGTTGCGCGGTCGACCTGATCGAAGCGCACAAATGGTTCAACCTCGCCGCGCTGGCCGGGGTGCGCGAAGGGGCGCTGCTCCGCACCGAAGTCGCGCAGGACATGAGCGCGGCCGACATCGCTGCCGCGCAACGCGCCGCCCGCGACTATCTGCGCGCACCTGTACCGATGGCCTCGGCTCAGGCGGCCTGATCACTTTCGCGAAACGGGGTTTCCTCGGCATAAAGCCGCAGCATTTCCGCCTCGGCCGCGCGTTCGGCGGTGAGGAACTCCGCCACCGCATCGCGAAAGCCTGCGTGCGGAATATAGTGCGCCGACCACGTCGGTACCGCGCAGTAGCCGCGCGCGAGCTTATGCTCTCCCTGCGCCCCCGCCTCGACCCGCGAGAGGCCATGCGCCAACGCCCAGTCGATCGCCTGGTAATAGCAAAGCTCGAAATGCAGCGCGGGCACTTCAATCAGCGCGCCCCAGTAGCGGCCGTAAAGCGCGTCCTTGCCGATGAAATTGAGGGCCGCTGCGACACCTTCGCCGGACCTCCGATCGTGGGCGGTCATCAAGACGACCCGCTCCGCCATGCGCTCGCCGATCAGCTCGAAGGCGCGCCGCGTGAGATAGGGCCGGCCCCATTTGCGCGCGCCGGTGTCCTGATAGCAGGCCCACATCAGGTCCCAGTCGGCGGGGCTGATGTCGGCGCCGGTCTTGGCCGCGATGGTGACCGCACCATGCGCCGTCGCACGCTCCTTGCGGATCGCCTTGCGGCGGCGTGACGTCAGCGCGCCAAGGAAGCCGTCGAAGTCGCCGTATCCCTCGTCGCGCCAGTGAAACTGATGCCCCTGGCGGATCAGCCAGCCCGACGCCTCGAACTGCGCGCGGTCAACATCGGTGAGGAAAGTGGCGTGCGCCGAGGAGAGGCCGTTGTCGCGCACCAATTGTTCGATTCCCGTGATCAGCGCGCGGCGGCTCCCGTCGTCCTGCGCCAGCAGCCGCGGGCCCGGGACGGGGGTGAAAGGCGCGGCGATCTGGAGCTTGGGATAATAGTCTCCGCCCGCGCGCTCCCACGCGTCCGCCCAGCTATGGTCAAACACATATTCGCCCTGGCTATGCGCCTTGGCGTAAGCCGCGACCGCCCCGCGGAGCGTGCCGGCCGCATCGTGCAGCAGCAGCGGTAGAGCCTGCCAGCCGGTGCCCTTGCCGACACTGCCCGACTCTTCGAGCAGCGCGAGAAAGGCGTGGGACGCGAACGGATGACCGCCGCTGAGCGCATCCCACGCCGCCGCGTCGCAGCCATCGACGCCATCACGCAGCGTCAGGGTGAAGGAGGAGTCGGCATCGGCCATCGCTCGCGCAAGATGGGCGCGCCATGCCGCCGCCGCTAGGCGGGCAGCACGCCGCGTTCGCGCAACGCGCCCAACAGCGGCAGCAGCGGCATGCCGAGGATGGTGAAATGACTGCCGCGCACCGCATCGAACAGCTGCACCCCGCGCCCTTCGATGCGAAAGGCGCCAACGCAGCCCGCGATCGCCGGCCATTCGGCGTCGAGATAGGCGGCGATGAACGCGTCGGACAGCGACCGCACGTCGAGCTCGGCCACCTCGACATGGGCCCAAACGACGTCACCGCCGCGCGCCAGCACGACAGCGCTGGTAAGCCTCATCGTCGCGCCGGACATGATCCGCAGCTGCGCCTCCGCCTCGTCCCGCGAAGTCGGCTTGTCGAAGGCGCGTTCGGCGACGTCGCACAGGCTGTCGCTGCCGATCACCAAGGCGTCGGGATGGGCGGCGCAGACAGCCTGCGCCTTCAATGCGGCGAGTTCGCGCGCGATCTCGCTGCTCGGTGCGGCCAATCCGCGCAGCCGGCCGCGCAACGGCGCCTCGTCGACCGCCGCCGGCATGACGTCGAACACGACGTCCGCTGCATCCAGCATGACGCGGCGCGTAGTGCTGCCGCTGGCGAGGATCAGCGTCACGCGTCGCCCTCCTCGGCCGGCGCGGAGGTTGAGGGCACGTCCGCAGCCGCGCGGCGGTCGTCGTGAAGCCGGATCACCGCCGCCGCCGTCTCTTCGATCGAGCGACGCGTGACGTCGATCACCGGCCAGTCATTGTCGGCAAACATGCGCCGCGCAAAGGCAAGCTCGTCGCGGATGCGCTGGTCGTCGACATAGGGGTCGGCGCGATCAATCCCGCCCACCCCCATCGTCGCCAGCCGGTTGCGACGCACCGCGGCGAGCCGCTCTCCGGCGACGGTGAGGCCCACCACCATCGGCGCATTGAGCGCAAACAGCTGCGGCGGGGGCGGACTTTCGGGCACGATCGGCACGTTGGCGACGCGATAGCCGCGGTTGGCGAGATAGATCGACGTCGGCGTCTTGGAGGAGCGCGACACGCCGGCGAGCACGATGTCCGCCCCCTCCCACCCGTCGGGCTGCATGCCGTCGTCATGCGCCATGGTGAAGTGAATCGCCTCGACCCGGTCGTAGTAGGCCGCATCGAGCATGTGCTGGCGGCCAGGGCGCCCCTTGGGCTGCTGGCCGAGCATGCTCGCCAGCGCATCGTTGACCGCATCGAGCGCCGCCACATGCGGCAGCCCGAGCCGCTGGCAACGCGCTTCGAGCTCGGCGCGAAGCTCGCGATTGACGAGGGTGAAGAGGACCAGGCCCGGGTGTTGCGCCACTTCGGCGAGGATGCGCTCGAGATGCGCGTGACTGCGTACCATCGGCCAGAAGTGCCGCGTGACCGCGACGTCATCGAACTGCGCCACCGCCGCCTTGGCGATCATCTCCAGCGTTTCGCCGGTAGAGTCGGAGAGGAGGTGGAGGTGAAGCCGCATCGTTCACGCTGTGGCGCGGGGGGCGGCGGTTGTCCAACCGCGTTGCACATGACGCTCGTCATGCTGAACTCGCTTCAGCATCCCGCAGCGCTCCAAGTATGGACCCTGAAACAAGTTCAGGGTGACGACGAGGCGGACTCGGGAAGCACGCTTTTCAGGACGTCGGCACGAGGCCAACCCGAAAACCTGTGCACACACTGTGGAGAAGTCTTGGGAGCATTGCCGGCATGAAAGCATCACCGTCGCCGCATCACGCTTATCCACAGCCCCGCCCACAGCCGCGAATTTCATCCACAGCTTGTGGAAAACAGGGAGCAATCGCGCGACTCGTCCGCTAGGGGAGGGCGACGGCGAGGGTGGGTTGTGGATCGTTCGGGCGAAAGCGATTATCCCCGCTCTCCCGCCCATCAACATCAGCATCAATCAAGAATAGAGAGTCTTTTTATGGGTCTCCCCGGTATCAGCGGTGCGCTCGAGCAAGCGGTCAGCGCGGCGGTCACGAGCGGTGCGCTGGGGGTGATCCCGACCGTCGAGCCCGACCCTTCGCGTGACGGCGCGTTCATGGCGGTGATGCGCGGCGAGCGGCGCGATCCCCCGCCGCTGTGGATGATGCGCCAGGCGGGGCGCTACCTTCCCGAATATCGCGCGCTCCGGGCGGACAAGGGTGGTTTTCTCGACCTCTGCTACGATCCCGAAAGCGCGGCGGAGGTGACGCTGCAGCCGCTGCGCCGGTTCGACATGGACGCCGCGATCCTCTTTTCTGACATCCTCGTCGTGCCGCATGCGTTGGGGATGGAGTTGTGGTTCGAGACGGGGGAGGGGCCGCGGCTCGCCCCGCCGCTCGCCGGGGCCGACCTTGCCGAGCTCACCCCGCAGCCGCAGCGGCTCGATCCCGTCTATGAGACGGTGCGGCGGGTGCGCGCCGAACTCCACCCTGACCGCGCGCTGATCGGGTTTGCGGGGAGCCCGTGGACGGTCGCGACGTACATGGTTGCCGGGCGCGGGACAAAGGACCAGAGCCCGGCACGGCGCCTCGCCTACATCGACCAGGTGCGCTTCGGCGCGATCATCAACGCCATCGTCGTGCAGACGATCGACTATCTGATCGGGCAGGTGCGCGCGGGCGCCAATGTGCTGCAGATATTCGACAGCTGGGCCGGAAGCCTCGCCCCCGATGAATTCGACCGTTGGGTCATCGCGCCCAATGCGGCGATCGTGGCGGGGGTTCGCGCGGCGTGTCCCGACACCCCGATCATCGGCTTCCCCAAGGGCGCCGCGGAGAAGCTGCCGCGCTACGTCGCCGGGGTAAAGCCCGACGCGGTTGGCATCGACGAGACGATGGACCCCGAATTCGCGCATGCCGCGCTCCCGCCCGGTCTTCCGGTGCAGGGCAATCTCGATCCGCTGCGGCTGGTGGCGGGCGGTCCGGCGCTGGTCGAGCGCGTCCACGTCATCCGCCGCGCCTTCGCGGGCCGGCCGCATATCTTCAACCTCGGCCACGGCATCGTCCCCGACACGCCCATCCCGCACGTCGAGACGATGGTCGCTGCGGTGCGCTCGCCGCTGTCATGACCGAGCTGTTCGCGCCCTGGTATGCGGCGCTCAAGGCGGCGCACATCATTTTCGTCGTGTTCTGGATGGCGGGGTTGTTCGCGCTGCCGCGCTTCCTCGTCTATCATCAGGAGGAGCTGGCCGACCCCGTTCAGGCCGCGCGCTGGATCGAGCGCGAGGGCAAGCTGCGCAAGATCATCCTGACGCCATCGTCGGTGCTGGTGTGGCTGCTGGGGATCGCGGTCGCCTTCGCGATCGACGCGTGGTCACAGCCGTGGCTGCACGCCAAGCTGATGCTGGTCGCGGTGCTGACCGTCTATCACCACGTCATGGTCCGCTACGCCAAGGCGCTGGCGCAGGGCGAGGCGCGCTGGTCGGGCAAGAAGCTGCGCTTCGTCAACGAAGTCCCCGGCCTGACGCTGATCGCGATCGTTATCCTGGTGGTGGCCAAGCCCTGGGGTTGAGCAATCCTCCCCCTGCCGGGGACGATTGGCGTCCATTGACGCTTCGCGCTCGCTCGCCTAACCCTTGCGGCACGACGACCGGAATGGCTGCGCCGACGCGCGCACATGACGCCCGATCCGCTTTCTCCAAGCCCGATGATCGCCGGCCGCTCGCCCTAGCCAACACCCGATGCGGGACACGACATGCATTTGAAAGAACTGAAGACCAAGGCTCCGGCGGAGCTGGTCGAAATGGCCGAAGGCCTCGGCGTCGAAGGCGCCTCTACGCTGCGCAAGCAGGACCTGATGTTCTCGATCCTCAAGGCGATGGCCGAGGATGGCGAGGAAATCACCGGTTCGGGCACGATCGAAGTGCTGCCGGACGGGTTCGGCTTCCTGCGCAGCGCCGAGGCCAATTACCTCGCCGGCCCTGACGACATCTACATCTCGCCCAATCAGGTGCGGAAGAACGGCCTGCGGACCGGCGATACGGTCGAAGGCGAGATCCGTGCCCCCAAGGATGGCGAACGCTATTTCGCGCTGACGAAGCTCATCAGCGTCAATTTCGATGCGCCGGAAGCGGTGCGCCACCGCGTCAATTTCGACAACCTCACCCCGCTTTATCCTGAGGAGCGGCTGCGGCTCGAGATCGAAGATCCGACCATCAAGGACAAGACCGGGCGCATCCTCGACGTGGTCGCCCCGCTCGGCAAGGGCCAGCGCTGCCTGATCGTCGCGCCGCCGCGGGTCGGCAAGACGATCATGATGCAGAACATCGCCAAGGCGATCAGCGCCAACCACCCCGAGGTGTATCTGATCGTGCTGCTGATCGACGAGCGGCCCGAGGAAGTCACCGACATGCAGCGCACGGTTAACGGCGAGGTGGTCAGCTCGACCTTCGACGAGCCCGCAACCCGGCACGTGCAAGTCGCTGAAATGGTGATCGAAAAGGCTAAGCGCCTGGTCGAGCACAAGAAGGACGTTGTGATCCTGCTCGACAACATCACCCGGTTGGGACGCGCCTACAACACCGTGGTTCCCTCGTCGGGCAAGGTGCTGACCGGCGGTGTCGACGCCAACGCGCTGCAGCGTCCGAAGCGTTTTTTTGGTGCCGCGCGCAACATCGAGGAGGGCGGCAGCCTCACCATCATCTCGACTTCGCTGATCGACACCGGCTCCAAGATGGACGAGGTCATCTTCGAAGAGTTCAAGGGCACCGGTAACGCCGAAATCGTGCTCGATCGCAAGGTTGCGGACAAGCGCGTCTTCCCGGCGATCGACATCGGCAAGTCGGGCACGCGCAAGGAAGAACTGCTGGTCGAAAAGACCAAGCTATCGAAGATGTGGGTGCTGCGCCGCATTCTGATGCAAATGGGCACGGTCGATGCGATGGAATTCCTGCTCGACAAGCTCAAGGGCTCCAAGTCGAACGACGAATTCTTCGAAAGCATGAACCAGTAAGGACTCCGCGATGTTGATCGAATTGTTGAGCGTCGCTGCGGATGCGGCTCCCGCCGGTTTCGGCGGACCTGCCGGGATCTGGGACGCCATCGTCAAGGACTTCTCGAATATCACCGAGCCGGCGGCGTTTACCGCTTTCCTGTCGGTGCTGGCGATCGACCTGGTGCTGGCGGGCGACAATGCCATCGTCGTTGGCGCGCTCGCCGCGGGCCTCCCGCCCGACCAGCGCAAAAAGGTCATCCTGATTGGCGTCGCCGCGGCGCTGGTGCTCCGCATCCTGTTCGCGCTGATTGTTACCCAGTTGCTCCAGATCGTCGGCCTGATCTTCGTCGGCGGTCTGTTGCTGCTGTGGGTGGCGTGGAAAATGTGGCGCGAGCTGCGTCATGACGCGGGCGAAAGCCCCGGCTCTCCCGAGATCGCCGGCGACGAGGACAGTGGCCTCAAATCGGCCAAGACCTTTGCCGGTGCCGCTTGGGCGGTGGCGATCGCCGACGTCAGCATGAGCCTCGACAACGTACTCGCAGTTGCCGGCGCCGCGCGCGATCATCCGGGCATCCTCATCGTCGGGCTGATCTTCGCCGTCGCGCTGATGGGCATCGCCGCCAACGTCATCGCGCAGTATATCGAGCGTTATCGTTGGATCGCCTACGCCGGGTTGGCGGTGATCCTGTGGGTCGCGGTCAAGATGATCTACGATGGCTGGATTGACCCGGCGGTCGGGCTAGGTCGACTGTTCGCGTGAGATTTGAAAGGGCGGGGTACCAACCCCGCCCTTTTTACGTCAGCCGAGATGTTCCGCGAAAAATGCGCGCGTACGTTCGTCGGCCAGCCGCGCGCCCTCTTCGTTTCGACGCGTGCCGCTAGCGGCGGCAAAGCCATGGTCGAGCCCCGGGTAGTCGTACACCGTGACCTTGGGATGGGGATCCAGCCCTTCGTGCATCTTCGCTTGCGCCTCCGGGCCGACGAAATGGTCGGCGGTGGGAACATGAAGCAGCACCGGGTGGGCGATGGCGTGCGCTTCGCCGAGCAGCCCGTCGATCCCGACCCCATAATAGCCGACGGTTGCATCGACGTCGGTGCGGGTCGCGCACATGAAGGCGAGCCGCCCGCCCAGACAGTAACCGACGCAGCCGACCTTGCCCGAACCACCCAGTTCGGCGCGCGCCCAGCGGATGGCGGCCTCGAGATCGACGATGCCCTGCTGCTGGTCGAACTCGCCCATCAACGCCAGCGCCTGCTGAAACTGCTCGGGCACGTCGGGGTCGAGGTTTGTCGCGTCATTGATGCGGAAGAACAGGTCGGGCGCGACCGCGAGATAGCCGTCGCGCGCAAGATCGTCGGCCTTGCTGCGGATGCCGGCGTTCACGCCGAAAATCTCCTGAATGACCACCACGGCCGCGCGCGGGGTCCCTTCGGGGCGGGCGACATAGGCGGGCATGGTTCGTCCGTCGGCGGTGTCGATCATGGTCACGGCAGATTCCTTCGGCTTGGCGACTGCGCAGGGGCAGGGCATAGTCGCAGCCTAGCAGCGCCGGCGCGGCGCTCAACGTCACAAGAGGGAGCGCAGCTGCGATGAAGGTCAACATCACCGTCGAATGCACGCCGGAAGAAGCGCGCGGCTTTCTCGGCCTGCCCGACGTCAGCCGCGTGCAGGAAGTCTATGTCGACAAGGTCAGCAAGATGGTCGGCGACAGCGTCGGAACCGACGCAGTGTCCGATCTGGTCAAAAGCTGGTCAAACCTGGGCGGGAGCGGGCTCAACATCGCGTCGCAGTTGCTGGGACCGATCGCTGCAGGACTGGCGCAGGCGGACGCGCGGCGCGAGCGGCGGCAGAACCAGGAAAGCGATTCCTCCGAAGGCCGCTGATCGCAGCGCATGACGACGATCTTCGCGCTGTCGAGCGGGGCGCCCCCAGCTGCGATCGCCGTCGTGCGGATAAGCGGTCCCGACACCGCCGCCGCAATCACCCGGCTGACGCAGCGCACACTCCCGGCGCCGCGGCGTGCTGTGGTGCGGAAGCTGCTCGATGAATCGGGGAGTATTCTCGACCAGGCACTCCTGCTTTGGTTTCCGGCGCCCGGAAGCGCGACGGGGGAGGATCTTGCGGAGTTGCACTTGCACGGCGGCCGCGCGGTCGTCGCCGCGGTGCTGGATGTGTTAGGGCGGCTGGACGGGCTGACCCCCGCTGCCGCCGGCGAATTCACGCGCCGCGCACTTTTGAACGGGCGCATCGATCTCACCGAGGCGGAGGGTTTGGCGGAACTCCTCCGCGCCGAGAGCGAATGGCAGCGTCGACAGGCGTCGGCGATGGCGGGGGGTGCAACGTCGCGAAGGCTGCACGATTGGCGGCAGCAATTGCTGAAGCTGGCGGCAAAGGTCGAGGCCGAAATCGACTTCGCTGACGAAGATGACGTGGCCGCAAATCCAGACCGTCTTCGCGAAGTTGTTGCGTCGACGGCAAGGTTGCGTGGTGAGATCCGCGATTGGGCCGAGCTGCCGTCCATCTCGCGCTGGCGCGACGGGGTGAGCGTGGTGATCGCTGGACCGCCCAATGCCGGCAAGTCGACCTTACTCAACGCGCTGGCGGACCGCGAGGCGGCGATCGTCTCCGCCGAGCCCGGCACGACCCGGGACGTTGTCGAAGTGCCGATTGTCCTCGGCGGAGCGACGCTGACTCTGACCGACACCGCGGGCCTTCGCGAGGGCGATCATGTCGGGGCAATCGAGGAGGAGGGCATAAAACGAGCGGAAGCACGGATAGACAGCGCCGACATCGTGCTCTGGCTGGGTGATCCTAGAATGGCGCCGGCTCGAGACAATGTCATTAGGGTCGCGGCGCAGATCGACCGGAGCTCGCCCCCTGCGCTATCGGATGTTGCGGTGTCCGCGCGGACGGGGGAGGGGATGGGCGCGCTGATCGACATGATTTCCGCACGCGGTCAGGCGTTTGCGCCGGGCAATACTGTGCTTCCCACCGACCGACAAAAACGTTTGGCGGGAAGCTTGGCTGACGTGCTCCCAGCGAACGAACTCGATCCGCTGTTACTCGCCGAGGAGCTGCGGAGCGCACTGGAACTGCTGTCGCAGCTGGACGGACGTTCCTCGAGCGAAGCGGTGCTTGACGAGCTCTTTACAGGCTTTTGCATCGGAAAGTGACGTTTCACGTGGAACATTTCCGTGTGTCGACGCGAAACCGTCATTCTGATAATGCTGACCGATGCATTTCGATGTGCTCATTATCGGCGGTGGACACGCTGGGGCAGAGGCGGCCTGCGCGGCAGCCCGGATTGGGCGCGGGCAAATCACGGTCGGAATGATCACCTTCGACCGCGCGGGTATCGGCGTCATGTCCTGCAACCCGTCGATTGGTGGAGTAGGAAAAGGTCATCTCGTCCGCGAGATTGACGCATGTGACGGGGTTATGGGACGCGCCGCGGACGCCGCAGCGATCCACCACCGGATGCTCAACGCCAGCAAGGGTCGCGCCGTTCAGGGGCCCCGCATCCAGGCAGACCGCGCGCTTTACCGCGCTGCCGTTCAGGCCGAGTTCGTCACCCACGGCATTGACGTGATCGAGGGCGAAGCAGTTGCGCTCGACCTCGACGGCGACACTATGCGCGGCGCCATCCTCGCGAGTGGCGAGCGCGTCGCGGGGACGTCGGTTGTGCTCACGACCGGCACCTTCCTTTGGGGCCGTATGTTTCGGGGCCTCGAAAGGAGCGATGGAGGCCGAGTCAACGAACGTTCGGCGACCAGACTTGGCTCGCAATTGCGCGATCTCGGCATGGTGTTCGGCCGGCTCAAGACCGGAACCCCGCCCCGACTCGACGGGCGAACGATCGACTGGGGGGCGCTGACCCCGCAGCCGAGCGACGACGGCGGGTGGACGATGTCGCTCGACACGCGGTCACGGCGCAACGCACAGGTCGCCTGCGCGATCACGCGCACGACCGAACGGACCCACGACATCATCCGTCAGGGCTTGCAGCACTCGCCTCTCATGAGCGGCGACATCGAAGGCCTCGGGCCGCGCTACTGTCCTTCGATAGAGGACAAGGTGACTCGGTTCGGAGATCGCGACGGGCACCAGATTTTCCTGGAGCCCGAGGGTCTGGATGACTTCACAGTCTACCCCAACGGGATTTCGACGTCGCTCGCGACCGAGACTCAAGCAAGCATCGTTGCCAGCATCCCAGGCCTTGAGGGGGCCAACATCCTCGAGCCGGGTTATGCCGTCGAATACGACATCGTCGACCCGCGTGCGCTCGACCACCGGCTCGCGTTGCGGGACGTGCCGGGGCTGTTCCTGGCGGGTCAGATCAACGGGACGACCGGGTACGAGGAGGCGGCTGCTCAAGGACTGATTGCAGGTGCCAATGCGGCGCTGACGTGCCTTGATCGCGAACCGTTCGTGCTCGATCGCTGGACCGCCTACACGGGGGTGATGATCGACGACCTCGTCCTGCAGGGGGTGAACGAACCCTATCGCATGCTGACCTCGCGAGCGGAGCACCGGCTCCGACTCCGTGCCGACAACGCGGAAAATCGGTTGGCGGAACAGACTGTTAGCGCCGGGCTGCTGCGGTCGGAGCGGTACGAGACGATGCGCAAACGGCAGGAGGCCCGCGGTGCTGCGACTGATCTTCTAGCTTCACCTCTCACGCCAGCTCGACTCGCGGAGATCGGCATCCCACCACCAGCCGACGGGGTCGCACGGCCGTTCGGCACGTGGGCGCTGACCGATGATCGCTTCGCGGCTTATTCCGAGCAGGCCCGCGCCGAGCATGGTCTGGCGGAGGAAATCTGGAACGAAGCATTGGAGGATCATCGCTACGCCCCTTATGTCGCCCGCCAGGCGGCGGAGCGGCGGTCGCTCGCGGCGAATGATGCTATTGCGGTTCCGCACGACACGGATTTTGCCTCAATCCCCGGTCTGTCCAATGAAATGGTCGAGCGACTGACCCGAGCTCGCCCGGAGACATTGGCGGCGGCCGGGCGGATCGCCGGGATCACGCCTGCGGCGCTCACCGCCCTCCTCATGCACATCCGACGCCGCGCGGCGTGATGGACGAGGAAAAGGCACGCGCAGCAGCGCGAAATTTCGCCTCCAGCGCGACGGACGCGGATCGGCTGGAACAATATGTTACCTTGCTTCTGGAAGAGAACAGCCGGCAGAACCTGATTTCCGCTGCGAGCGTCGACACCGTCTGGAACCGCCACATCCTCGACTCGGCGCAGCTTCTCCGCTTCGTCGATCACGCAGGGCCGTTGACGTGGTTGGATATCGGCACCGGTCCAGGCCTCCCAGGAATGGTCGTCGCCGCACTTAGGCCCAGCTGGACGATGTTGCTCGTCGAGCCTCGCAAGCAGAGGTGCGACTTTTTACGGCGCTGCGTGGAGTCGCTCCATCTCGAGAACGTCCAGATCATCCAGCAAAGGATAGAGCGGGTGTCCGTGGGGCCTGTTGACGTTGTCTCCGCACGCGCACTTTCGAACATCGAGGCAATCGTCGCCCACGCCGCACCATTTGCCACCGCGGACACATATTGGCTGCTGCATCGCGGGAAGAGCGTGGCTAGAGAGTTGCAGGAACTGCCGCGACAACTGGCCGCTATGTTCCACGTGGAACAAAGTCTGACCTCTGAGGAGTCGAAAGTGTTGATCGGTCGAGGTCGCCCTTCGCAGCGGACGCATCGGCGATGATCCGTATCGCCGTCGCGAACCAAAAGGGCGGGGTGGGGAAGACGACCACGGCGATCAACCTCGCAACCGCGTTGGCCGCGAGCGGCTGGCGCGTGCTGATCATCGACCTCGATCCGCAAGGGAATGCGTCGACGGGATTGGGGGTTGCGGCGGTCGACCGGGTGCGAACCAGCTACGATGTCCTGACCGACGCCGACGGCATCAGTGAATCGGTGGTGTCGACACGCGTGCCACGGCTCGAGCTGTTGCCGGCGACCCAGGATCTGTCGGGTGCCGAGATTGAGCTGGTCGCGCTCGACGATCGGACGCATCGCCTCGCCAAGGCTTTGGATCGCGTGCCGAACGGACGATGGGACATCGTTCTGATCGACTGCCCGCCCAGTCTCGGCCTCCTCACGCTGAATGCGATGGTGGCGGTCGACGCGTTGCTCGTACCGCTTCAATGCGAATTTTTCGCGCTGGAGGGGCTGTCGCAGTTGCTCCAGACCGTTGAGCGCATCCGCGGGCGTTTCAACCCTACGCTGTCGATCCTCGGCGTGGTCCTGACGATGTACGATCGCCGTAACCGGCTGACGGATCAGGTCTCCGACGATGTAAGGGAGTGTCTCGGCTCTGTCGTGTTCGACAGCGTCATTCCCCGAAATGTGCGGCTTTCGGAGGCGCCGAGCCATGGCATGCCCGCACTGATCTACGATCATCGCTGCTCCGGGTCGGTGGCCTATATTGCGCTCGCGCGTGAGGTCATCGCGCGGCTGCCGCGGCTGGAAGCGGCAGCATGAGCGAGGGATCTGCCAAGGGCGGAGCGCCGACATCGCCGCGGCCACGCACGGGAGGGCTCGGCCGCGGGCTTTCGGCTTTGCTCGGCGACCTTAGTGTCGAGGCGCCTGTGCGGCCGGGCGGAAACACGACGCATCCGCGCGATGGGCTCGCGATGATCGCGATCGACCGTATCGAGCCCCATCCGGATCAACCGCGTCGCACGTTCGACGAAGCGGCCCTGGGCGAGCTTGCCGATTCGATTGCCGCGCGCGGGGTCGTTCAGCCAATTCTCGTTCGCCCGTTACCCGACGGGCGGTATCAGCTCGTCGCAGGGGAGCGGCGTTGGCGCGCGTCACAACGTGCAGGCCTCCACCAGCTGCCGGCGATCGTCCGCGAACTCGACGACACCGATACGTTCGCCATCGCGCTGATCGAGAACATTCAGCGGCAGGACCTGAACGCGATCGAGGAAGCGGAGGCCTATGATCGGTTGCGCGGGCGCTTGGGTCACAGTCAGGACAGCATCGCCCGGATGACGGGGAAGTCCCGCAGCCATATCGCCAATCTCCTGCGACTTCTCGAGCTCCCGGACGCGGTGCGCCTGATGGTGGCAAATGGCGACCTTGGCATGGGACACGCGCGAGCGCTCATCGGCCTCGACGACGCAGAAGACATCGCACTGGCGGTGGTTCGAAAGGGTCTGTCCGCGCGCAAAGTGGAGGCGCTTGCCCGGGCGAGCCGTCAGCGTCGTCGCGGACCGACGCCATCGGCATCGTCCCGTTCTGGCACCGGCGAGCCGCAAAAGGATGCGGACATTGCTGCCCTGCAAGACCATCTCCACGAACTGCTCGGTATCGCTGTGCGAATAGATCACCGCAGCGACGGTGGCGGCAGTCTGACGCTGGATTATGCCTCGCTCGATCAACTCGACTTGCTCTGTCAGAGACTGAGCGGCGAACAAATCTGAGACATTTGAAACGTTGGACCGGTTACCGCCGCGTTTACCACGTCGACCAATCGGAACGGAACCGGTTGCCACCTAACCCCCCGGTGGCGGCAGACCGCCGGAACGAATCACGGGGACCAACACATGCACAAGATGGTTACGCGCGCCGCGGGCGCCGCTCTTTTCGCTGCCGCGACGCTGACGTCGGGTACCGCCTTTGCTGCGACCGGCACCGGCCAGGCCCGCGCGAATATCGTCAGCCCGATCACTGTTGCCGAATCGAGCGTGCTGGATTTCGGCACGATCATCACGACGGGCGGCGCGACCAACGGCACCGTGCTGATTTCGACGAACGGCACGCGGACCTGCGGCGTCGTCACCTGCACCGGCGGTACGCCCGCTGCCGGCGCGTTCAATGTGACGGGCTCGGTCGGGTCGACGGTCAGCGTGTCGCTGCCGGCAACGGTCACGCTGCGTAACGCGAACAGCGTGGCGATGACCGCGACGCTGTCGTCGAGCCTCGCGAGCGCGAACAATCGCCTGTCGTTGACCAACGGCACGGGCACCTTCAGCGTCGGGGCCGAGCTAACCGTCGCGGGGAGCCAGCAGGACGGCGCCTACACGGGCACGTACACGGTCACCGTCGACTACGTCTGACGCGCCTCCCGCGTACAACCGGACCGCGCTCCCTCGTCGAGAGGGGGCGCGGTTTGTTGTTTCATGGACTGGTTAGCTCGATGATAACCATCCACCGGTAACGTCCCTCGCCAGGACAGGGCGGCGCGCCTTAGCGCATCGACCACCCGCCCCGTCCGGGAGTGGACCAGACAATGTCTAGCTGGAAAGTGCAGGCCCGCCGGGCGACATTCGTCGCGGCGGGCATGGCGGTGGCGTCGATCGGCACCGCATCCCTCGCGTCGGGCGACCTGTTGGTGGCGCCGACCCGGGTCGTGCTGGAAGGGCAGCGCTCGGCGGAAGTCGTGCTGAGCAACATCGGCCGCGAAGCGGCAACGTATCGCGTGTCGGTGGAGCTTCGCCGGATGCGCGCCGATGGCAGCCTCCAGGAGGTTGACCCGGCCCAAGCGAACGCGGTCGAGCGGGCCATGCTCCACATGGCCGTGGTGAGTCCGCGGCGAGTGCGGCTCGAACCCGATCAACCGCAAACCGTGCGAATTGGCATCCGGCCGCCGGCTGCGGGCGTGACGCCCGGCGAATATCGCGCGCACATCCTGTTTCGAGCGATTCCCGACGAAGGTGGGGCGCAGCCGTCCGCGGCGGCGTCCCCGCCGACGGCGGAGCCCACATCGCGCGGCGTATCGATTTCCCTGCGGCCGATTTACGGTATCACGATCCCGCTGATCTATCGTAGCGGCGCGCTCGATGCACAGGCGAGCGTCAGCAACCCGCGGCTCGAGCGCAATGGCGATCAGCCGTTGCTGCGGTTCGACCTCGGTCGCAGCGGCACGCGATCGCTGTACGGGAATGTCGTCGTGACGCGGCCCGGCTCGTCGCAACCGCTCCTCACCGTGCGTGGCATCTCCATCTACACCGATCTCGAGGCGCGTTCGGTTGCGATCCCGATTACCGGCGAGCAGGAAGCATCGCTGAAGGGGCCTGCGGTCGTGCGATATGTGGCGGATGCCGACGCCGGCGCCATGACTCTGGCGGAGGCGACGACAACGCTGCGCTGATCCCCCCGGACCTTCCGGCCCCCCTGACATCGATGCACCGGTGGCTGTCTCGGCTGCTGTGGTGGCTTGCGCTCCTGTGCGCCGGCCTGTCGACGCACGCGTCCGCGTCCCCCGCTGACTGGGCGCCGTCCGAGGACGAGCAGTTCCTGCTCCAGCTAACCACACGCCATCATAGCGTGGGTGAAGGCATTCGGGCCTATGTTGGCACAGGCGGGCAGGCCTGCGTTGTGTTGCAGGACGTGACGCTTGCGCTCGATTTGCCGCTGCGGGTCGACGCCCAGTTGCGCCGCGCAACCGGGTGGGCGTTCGATGAGCGGCGCCGCATCGTCATCGACCGCGAGGCGGGGGAGGCCATCATCGGCAGCGAACGGACGGCGGTCGGTCCGGGCGAGGTGCTCGACCTTGCGGAGGGTTGGTGCGTTGCCCCCGCGACGCTCGGTCGCTGGCTCGGGGTGGGCTTCGAGCTGGATCAGGGGCAGGCGGTGTTGCGGCTCGTGTCGCCACGCCCCTTGCCGTTCGAGGAGGCGCTCGAACGCCGCGCACGGGCAGGTCGGGCGCGCGATCCTGCGATCGGCGCAGCCCGCTACGCCGCGCTCCCGCGCATCAGCGCCAGTTACGAGGGGTTCAGGGCGCCGGCAATCGACGTCAACGCGATCGTCGGCTTCGCACGGTCTGCACCCGGCGGGGACAGCAGCGAGCGCGTGCTCGCGAGTTACGAGCTCTATGCGAGCGGCGAAGTCGCAGGCGCGTCGGTCGATGCCCGACTGGCCTCGGATCGTAGCGGAGCCCCGCAATCGCTGCGAGTGCGCGCTTATCGTTATGATCCCGAAGGTCGGCTGCTGGGACCGCTCAAGGCGACTTATGCCGCCGCCGGCGATGTGGTCGGCTATGCAACGCCGATCGTCGGGAGCGTGGGGAGCGGGCGGGGGGCGGTAGTCACCAACCGCCCGACGGCGATGCCCGACAGTTTCGACCGCACCCGGTTCGATGGCGATCTGCCGAGCGGCTGGGACGTCGAACTTTATCGCAATGGCCAGCTTATCGCGGCACAGACGGTGGGTCCCGACGGACGTTATCGCTTTGAGGACGTACGGTTGCTGTTTGGCGTCAACCGCTTCGAGATTATCGGGTACGGCCCACAAGGGCAGCAACGCCGCCGGGTCGAGACGTTCAACATCGGCGCGGGGGCGGTGTTGCCGGGGCGGCTGCACTATTGGATGACAGCGTTCGACGCGGGTCGCGATCTCATCCTGTGGGGTCGGCGGAGCCACGATCCGACCGGACTGCGAGGCAACGGCTGGCGGTTCGGGGCCGGGGCGGAATATGGCCTCGATCGGCGCACCTCGCTCGGCGCTTGGGCGACGAGCTTCGTGGCCGGCGACCAACGCGTCTGGAATGTCGAAGCGTCCCTACGCCGGTCGGTCGGCGGCAGTCTGGTCGAAGCTTCCGCCGCGGCACAAAAGGAAGGCATGGCGCTGCGAGGCGCGTGGGCCGGGCCGATTGGTCGCTCAGGCGCCTTTTCGCTGCAGACGCTGCATAGTATGGGCGAATTCCGGATCGACCCGCTGATCGATGACGGAATTCGCTTCGAGCATCGCGCCAATATCGACCTTTCCCCGCGTATCGGCAGCCTGACGCTTCCGCTGAGCGTGGAGGGACGGTGGGAACGCAGCCGCGCTGGCATCGATCGGCGACACGCGTCGGTCAATGTCTCGGGCGTTTGGGGGCGGCTGGCGTTCACGACAGGGGTGCGCTGGAGCAGCCAGCGAACCATGGGCGCATCTGCCAGGTCACCGGCGGTGGGGGCGGGTGTCTCCCAAGAGGTGGCGGAACTTGTCGCGCTCGCGAACTGGCGCGCAGGCGGCTGGCGTATCCGCGGTGAGGGCAGCGCCACCATCGCGCGCCGTGGCGACGCATTCGGTCCGCCTGCCCGGGGCGCGATCGTCGCCGAGCGCGCGCTGTCCGAGCGGGGCGACGTGCGAGGCGAGCTCGCATTCGATGGCCGATGGCGAATCGCCGCGGGCTATCAGCATCGCTTCGACCGATTTGCCCTGAGTGGACAGGTCGAGGCAGCGGCGGACGGCGCGGTGGCTGCTTCGCTCGCGCTGTCCTTTTCGGTCGGCCCCGACCCGATCGCCGGCGGGTATCGCATGGCGCGTGAGCGGCTGGCGAGCAGCGGGCAGGTCGTGGCCGAGCTCTTTATCGACGACAATGGAAACGGACGGCGTGATCTCGGGGAGGAGGCGGCTCCGGGCGTGGAGGTGGGGGGAAGCGCACAGGCTGCGGTCGCAAGCGATGCGAAGGGGATGGTGCTGCTCGACGGCATCGCCCCCTACGCACCGACCCCGGTTGTGATCGACGAAACCACGCTACCGTCGCCGCTCGTTCGACCAGCGGTCCACGCGCAGGTGGTGGTGGCCCGCCCTGGCGTCGCGACGCGGATCCGTGTGCCGCTTGTTCCGACCGGTGAGGTCGAAGCCTGGCTCCGCGATCCGGGCGGCGGGAGCGTCGCCCACGCGCAGGTCGCTCTGGTCGATCGGGCGGGACAGATTCGCGCTGAAACGCGATCGGATTTCGACGGTCTGCTCCTGTTCGAACGCGTGCCTTACGGTCGTTACCAGCTGCGCGTCGTCGATTCGGACTGGGCGTTGGCTAGCGAGGTGGAGGTCGAGCTTAACGCGGCACACCCCTCGGAACAGCTCGGCACGGTGGTGCTTGAGCGACGCTCATCCTCCCAAGCGCTGGCTGCTGCGGGGGTGCTTCGCAATGGCAGTGGCGGCCACTAGCGCCACGGTGCCGATCAATCCTGGTGCGGTCGAGAAGACTCGAACTTCCACGGGCTTTCGCCCACAACGACCTCAACGTTGCGCGTCTACCAATTCCGCCACGACCGCGAGACCAGGATGTGTCGCGCTGGCCCGGACGGGCGGCGACAGGGGCGAGCGCTTAGCAAAGGGTTCGGCGCACCGCAAGCGACGGTGGCTAGGGGGGCGCCGAGCCGATAGAGGCTCCGCGGTGACCTCCGACATCGCCCCCGAATCAGTCCGTCGAGAAGTTCGGCGGACGCTGGCGCTGGCGTGGCCGGTGATGCTCGCGAGCCTCAACTGGACGCTGCTGCACATCATCGACGTGGCCGTGGTGGGCGGGGTCAGCACGTTTGAAGCGGCGGCATTCGGCGCCAGCCGGTCGCTGACCTACGTCGTGATCATGGTCCTCATCGGCATGATGACCGGGGTGCTGGTGTTCACCGCGCAGGCGGATGGCGCCGGAGACCGCGCGGCGACGGGGCGGGCGCTGCACGACGGCCTGCTGCTGGCCGGCGTACTCGCGGCCATCGGCGCCGTGCCATACTTCCTGTTTGCCGAGCCGCTGCTAGCATGGATGGGCATCGCGCCATCGCTGGTGCCGACATCCGCAGCGGTGATCCGGCTGATGGCGCTGGCGATGCCGTTTCAGCTGGTGCTGATCGTTGGCGCGAATTTCCTCGAGGGGATCAGTCGCCCGCGGCGCGTGGCATTCGTCAATGTCGGCATATCCCTTCCGCTCAATGCGGTGCTCGCGTGGGCGTGGGCGACCGGGGCGCTGGGCTTTCCGCGCTGGGGGGCGGTCGGCGCGGCGGCGGCGACCCTCGTCAGCCTGGTCGTGGCGAGCGCCGTCATGCTGATCGTGATCTTGGTCATGCGCGACGCGCGCGAACGGGGGGTCCGGCCGCTGTTCCGGCGGCGGTGGAGCGATCGCGTCCGCGGCGCGGTCGCGCTTGCGCGCTTCGGCGCGATGCCCTCGTTTGCTTCGGGGCTAGAACTTGCCGGTTTTTCGCTGCTGATTGTGCTGTCGACGCAGCTCGGCAACGCCGTCGCGCACGCATTCCAGATGGTCTTCACCCTCCATAATCTGAGCTTTGCGGTGGCACTCGGCTTTGCTTCGGCAGCGGGGGTGCGGGTGGGCAATGCCGTCGGCGAAGGGGCACCCCACCTCGCCCGACAACGGGTCCGGGTCGCGCTCGCGCTCGCCGCGCTGGGTCTCGGCCTGATCGCGCTCATTTATGTCGCGGGGGCGCGGTGGATTGTCGACCTTTACCCAGCCAGTGACGACGTCCACCGGATCGCCATCGCGATGCTGACGCTGTGGGCGCCGTTTCTGGTGTTCGACGGGATGCAGGTGGTCCTGCAGTTCGCGCTGCGGTCGCTGGGCGATCAGGTCGCGGCGGGCCTCATCAGCATCGTCGCCTTCTTCGGCGTATCGGGCTTCGGCGGATGGTGGCTGGTTCGCGCAGGCTGGGGTGCGGATGCGCTCGTGATCGGATCGGTCGCCGGAATGGTGATGGCCGCCCTGCTGTTTGCGATGCGCTTCGCATGGATCCAGCGCCGCGCGGCGCAAGTCAGCGCGGCGACGCCCAGCTGGTCGTGAGCATGGTCGCGCGGCGCGGAATGTCCGTGCGCGCTTCCGAGAAGGGCACGCGCTCCCCCGGACCGATCTGCCGTTTGGGTGGACGGATCGTCCAGCGGTCGACCACCGCCCCGGCATCGTCGCGCAATTCGGCCTCGATCGGCGGAATGGTCTGAACCCGGTCGGTCGGATTGACCACCGTCCCCCGCACCGCAAAATAGATGGTGCCGTTGGGCAGCGTGCGATGATCCTGCTCGCCCACCGGCAGCTCGATGGCGAGGTCGGGCTCGTCGTCGGCGGCGAAATCGAATGCGTCGCGCAGCGCGGGGGGAAGTCCCTCGTTGGCGATGTAGACCGCACCCGCGCCCATCAGCGTCGCAAAGCCCACCGCCGCGAGCGTCCAGAGCCGCGCCGGATTGCGCCGCGGTTTGGCGCCAATCGGCGGAGGCGGCAGGCTGTCGTAATCGATCGTCGGCGCGGGCGGTTCACTCGCCACATCCTGCGGCCGGGTGTCGGGCAACGGCGGCTCAGGGTACGCGGACTGGGCGGGCGGCGCCTGGTTGGCCGAGGCAGCGACCGAGGGCAGCTCCGGCGTACGCTCGGCGAGGGCCGGGGACTCGGTCGCGACACCCGGCTGAAACCATTTGTGCCCGCAGGCGGCGCAGCGCACGGAGCGCCCTGCCGCGCCGATGGCGCTATCGGGCACGGCATATCGCGTGGCGCAGGCGGGGCAGCTGAGGATCATCGCCACCCTCTACACAACATAGGCGAATCGAGCGCAAGGTGGCAGCGGCGTCCTTGCCCGTGATTGCGGGAGCGGGCATGATCGCCTCAACGGCGGCAGGGGCGCCGGATGCAGCAAGGGGGGGAAAGCGGGAGCACCGCGCGGCCATGACCGAACCGCTGGTCCGCTTCGACGCGGTGTCCCACGAATATGTCCCCGGTGAAGCGGTGCTCGACGCGCTGAGCTTCTCCCTGGTACCGGGCGGCTTTTATTTCGTCGCCGGCCCGTCGGGCGCGGGCAAGACAACGTTGCTGCGGTTGCTGTACCTCGCGCTGCGTCCCACGGCTGGCGCGATGCACATGTTCGGCGCGGACATGACCACGCTCGAGCGTGATCGGCTACCGGGTTTTCGGCGGCGGATCGGGGTCGTGTTCCAGGACTTTCGGCTTGTCCCCCACCTTTCGGCGTTCGACAATGTCGCACTGCCGCTGCGCATCGCCGGGATCGGCGAGCCCGACGTTGCGCCCCCGGTGCACGAAATGCTGGACTGGGTCGGCCTCGCCCATCGCAAGGATGCGACCCCGGCGACCCTCTCGGGTGGGGAGGCGCAGCGGGTGGCCATCGCGCGCGCCGTGATCGCCCGGCCGGAGCTGCTGATCGCGGACGAGCCGACCGGCAACGTCGATCCGGACATGGCCGTGCGGCTGCTGCAACTGTTCGAGGGGCTCAATCGCCTCGGCACGACCGTAGTCGTTGCAACGCACGACCTCCATCTGATGAATCGCGTCGGCGGCGCGCAGATGATGCGGCTTCACCAAGGGCGGCTGGCGGATCCGACCGGCATGCTGCGCTATCCGCCGCGGGCCGACCGGCCGTGACGTCGCCCCCTCCGCTGGTTCCGGAGGTGCCAAAGGTCGGCGCGCTGTCGGCGCTGGTGGCCTTGGTAACCTTGCTCTCGCTCATCGCTGCGGGCGTTGCGCTGTGGCTGACCCCTGCGGCCTTCGCGCTCGGAACAGGGGTCGAGCGGCGGGTGAGCGTTCAGCTGCTGGGCGAGCATGGAGATCGCGCGATCGAGCGCAGGCGCGTCACCGCGCGCCTGAGCGAACTGCCGAGCGTCGCCGCGATTCGCGTCGTTCCGGACGCGGAAGGGCGCGCGCTCGTTTCGCGCTGGCTCGGCAGCGGCCGTAATGGCGAAGCAATCGCCGGTGTGGCGCTGCCGACGTTGATCGACGTCACGTTGCATCCGGGCGAGTCCGTCGCCCCGTTGCAAGGCGCCGTGCGCGCGATCGCGCCCGACGCGCGGATCGTGCCGGTGGCGCGTTGGCTGGGACCGGTTGCCGGTCTGATGCGCAGCGTCGGGCTCGGCGCGGCCCTGGCGGCCCTGGCACTTGCGGCGGCGGCGGCGGCCGCGAGCGTCATGGGCGTTCGCGCAGTGCTGGCGCGGGAGCGCGAAACGATCGCGACGCTTCACTTGGTCGGCGCTACCGACGTGCAGATCGCGCGGCTGTTCACTCGCGCGGTGATGGGCGCGATCGGCGCGGGCGTCGTCGCCGGCACTGCGGCGGCGTCCCTGCTGCTCGTCGCCGGCGCGCCGGGTCTGGCGGCGAGCGCGGCGGGCCTTGGGCTCGACATGGGTGGCGCTGCCATGACGCGCTGGTTTGCGCTCGTGCCGTTGCCGATGCTGATCGCGTCGGCTGGAGCGCTCGCGGCGCGCTTTGCCGTGCTGCGCGAATTGCGGGCGATGCCGTGATCCGTCGGCTTGCTCTGTTCCTCACGCTGGTCTGGCTGCTCGGATTCGTGCATTTCGCGCTGTGGCTGCCCCAGCCGCTCGGCGCCTATCGCACCGATGCCATCGTCGCTTTCACCGGTGGGCCGGGCCGCATTTCGCGCGCGCTCGATCTGCTCGCGGAAGGTCAGGCAAAGCGGCTGTTGATCTCCGGCGTCGATCCGCAGGTGCGGCGCAGCGAACTGGCCGTCACCTACCACCGGCCGCAATCGCTGTTCGACTGCTGCGTCGCGCTCGGACGGGAGGCGGTCGACACGCGATCGAACGGCGTCGAGATCGCGCGCTGGGTACAGCAAAACCGCTACCGGTCCGTTCGACTGGTGACCACCGACTGGCACATGGCGCGGGCGCGGTGGGAGGTTGAACGACTGCTGCCCGACGACGTCATTCTGTTGATCGATGCTGTCCCATCGCGTCCCTCGCTCCGGACGTTATGGGTCGAATATCATAAATATTTGCTGCGTCGCGCGGGTGTGCTGGTGGGTTTATGAACGATATTATCGCCGCGATCCGGACGGTCGTCTGGACGCCGATATTCTATGTCGGGACGGTCTTGATCGTGCTCGCAACGGGTCTCGCATCGCTGGTCGGACGTGGCCCCATGATCGCCTGCATCCGTTTCTGGGGGAGGTTCCACCGATGGTGTGCCCGCTGGTTGCTGGGGCAGCGGGTGGTGCTCGAAGGGTCTCTGGCCAAGACGGGTTTCTACATCCTCAAGCATGAAGCGATGTTCGAGACGATCGAAATCCCGTGGATGTTCAATGGCGCCGCGGTGTTCACCAAGGCGGAGCTGTTCCGATTGCCTTTATGGGGCCCGCTCGCCCGAACCTACGGCCTGATCCCGGTCGAACGCGACGCCGGAGCATCGGCGCTGCGTGAGATGCGCAAAGCGGCGCGCGCTGCGCTCGATTCAAGGCGCTCGCTGGTGCTGCTGCCCGAAGGAACGCGCGTGCCGCATGGCGAAAGGCCGCCGCTCAAAAGCGGGTTTGCCGGCCTCTACCGGATGATCGGAGCGCCGGTAATTCCGGTGGCCGTCGACAGCGGGCGCTTGCGCAAGGGCTGGCTGCGCCTGCCCGGGACGATCACTTATCGCGTAGGCGCCGCGATCCCGCCGGGCCTCTCCCGCGAGGAGGTCGAGGCGCGCGCTCACGCCGCGATCAACGCGCTCAACCCGTAAGGTTCAGACCGCTCGGATCAGTGACCCGCGACAATCTCGCGCAGCGCGGCGGCGATGCCCCGCGTTTCCTCTTCGCTGCCGATGGTCACCCGTAACGCATGGCCGAGCCCCATGCCCGGCAACCATCGCACGATATAGCCGTGCTCCATCAGCGCCTTGTACGCATGCTCCGCGGTCACGGGGCCGGCAAAGGTCAGCAGCACGAAATTCGCAGCAGAGGGAACCACGCCAACGCCGTGGTTGCTAAGCGCCGACATCTCCTGCGCGAACCAGTGGCGCCATTTGGCATTGTGGGTGCGGCTCGCAGCGACGAAGCCACGGTCCTTCACCGCTTCGATGGCAGCCATCTGGCCGGCGTGGGTGACGTTGAACGGCGCGCGGATGCGGTGCATCGCCTCGATCACCGCGGCCGGACCATAGGTCCAGCCGATGCGCTCGGCAGCGAGCCCGAAGATCTTAGAAAAGGTGCGGGTGATCAGCACGTTGGGCTCGGTCCGGGCGAGGTCGAACATGCCGTCGTCCTCCTCAGGGCTGAGATATTCGGCGTAGGCCTGGTCGACGACGAGCAAGCAGTCCTTGGGCAGCGCGGCGTGGAGGCGCATCATCTCCGCGCGAGTGGCGAGCGTGCCGGTCGGGTTATTGGGGTTGGCGACATAAATCATGCGCGTGGCGGGAGTCAGCGCGGCGATGATCGCATCGACGTCGGTGCCGTAACCCTTGTCCGGCACGACCACCGGCGTCGCGCCGACGCGGCGGGTGGCGATGTCGTACACCGCAAAGCCGAAGCGGACGTGGATCACCTCGTCACCAGGCCCGGCAAAGGCACCCGCAGCGAGGTGGAGCACATCGTCCGAACCGGTGCCGCAGATGATGCGGTCCGCCTCGATCCCGTTCGCTTCCGCCAGCGCGTCGCGCAGCGCGTGCGCGGCGGGGTCGGGGTAACGCCGCATGTCCGCTGCTGCGACCAGCGCCTCGCGGGCCGCCGGGCTTTGCCCGAGCGGATTTTCGTTGGCCGACAGCTTGATCAGCGGCCGCCCGTCGTCCGCGGCTGCACGCCCGGCAACATAGGGCGCGATGCCCATGACCCAGGGCTTCGGCTGGGGCGCTCGTGCGGGCGATGCGTGCTGGCTGTCGGTCATGGTCGGCGCGTCTATCGCGTCCGCCGCAGGTTTCAAGTTGCAGCGGAAACTATCGAAGCGCCAACCGCTCGCGGTTCACGCCACCGTCAACGCCAGCGCGCCGTCGCCTTCGCGCACCCGCACTGTCGACCCGTCAGGCACCTCGCCCTTGAGGATGAGGTCGGCGAGCGGATCCTGAAGGTGGCGCTGCACCGCGCGCTTGAGCGGTCGAGCGCCATAGACCGGGTCGTAGCCGACGCGGCCCAGCCACGCCCTCGCCCCCTCGTCGAGGTCGAGCTTGATCTTGCGGTCCGCCAGCAGATTTTCCACCCGCGCCACCTGAATGTCGACGATCCCCGCCATCTGGCTCTGCGCCAGACGGTGGAACAGGATGATCTCGTCCAAACGATTGAGGAACTCAGGCCGGAAATGCCCACGCACGATCTCCATCACCTGCGGTTCGACCGAGGCGACGTCCTGATCATCCTCGAGATTGGCGAGGAACTGACTACCGAGGTTGGAGGTGAGCACGATCAGCGTGTTGGCAAAGCTCACCACGCGGCCCTGCCCGTCGGTCAGCCGCCCGTCATCCAACACCTGCAGCAGGATGTTGAACACGTCCGCGTGCGCTTTTTCGACCTCATCGAACAGGATCACCTGATAGGGGCGCCGCCGCACCGCTTCGGTGAGCACACCGCCCTCTTCGTACCCGACATAGCCCGGCGGCGCGCCGATCAGCCGCGCGACACTGTGCTTCTCCATGAACTCGCTCATGTCGATGCGCACCATCGCGGCGTCGTCGTCGAAGAGGAAGCCGGCAAGCGCCTTGGTCAGCTCGGTCTTGCCGACCCCGGTGGGGCCGAGGAATAGAAACGAGCCGAGCGGGCGGTTGGGGTCCTGCAACCCCGCACGCGCGCGCCGGACCGCGCGGGCGACGGCCTGCACCGCCTGCTCCTGCCCGATGACGCGCTTGCCGATCGCGGCTTCCATGTTGAGGAGCTTGTCGCGCTCGCCCTCCATCATGCGGTCGACGGGAATGCCGGTCCAGCGCGAGACCACCCCCGCAATGTCGTCGGCGGTGACCTCCTCGCGCAGCATGGCGCCCGCGCTCGCACCTTGCGCTTCGGAAAGGCGCGCCTCGAGCTGCGGGATAGTGCCGTACTGGAGCTCGCCCGCGCGGGCGAGGTCGCCGGTGCGCTGCGCCTGCTCGAGCGCGATGCGCGCCGCGTCGAGCTCGGCCTTCACCGCCGCCTCGCCCGCAATCTTGTCCTTCTCCGCCTGCCAGCGCGCGGTCAGCGCACCCGACTGCTCCTCCAGCTGCGCGAGATCTTCCTCCAGCTTCGCAAGGCGGTCGCGCGAGGCATTGTCGCTTTCCTTGGACAGCGCCTCGCGTTCGATCTTCATCTGGATGATGCGCCGGTCGAGCGCCTCGATCTCCTCGGGCTTGGACTCGACCTCCATGCGGATGCGGCTGGCCGCCTCGTCCATCAGGTCGATCGCCTTGTCGGGCAGGAAGCGGTCGGAAATGTAGCGGTTGGAGAGGGTAGCAGCCGCCACCAGCGCCGCATCGGTGATGCGCACGCCATGGTGCAGCTCGTACTTCTCCTTGAGCCCGCGCAGGATCGAGACGGTGTCCTCGACGGTCGGTTCGCCGACGAACACCGGCTGGAAACGCCGCTGGAGCGCCGCGTCCTTTTCGACATGCTTCTGATATTCGTCGAGCGTCGTCGCGCCAATGCAATGGAGCTCGCCACGGGCCAGCGCGGGTTTGAGGAGGTTGCCCGCGTCCATCGCGCCTTCGGCCTTCCCCGCGCCGATCAGCGTGTGCATCTCGTCGATGAACAGGATGATGTGCCCGTTGCCCGCGCGTACTTCGTCGAGCACGCCCTTCAGCCGCTCCTCGAACTCGCCGCGATATTTGGCGCCGGCGATCAGCGCGCCCATGTCGAGCGCCATCAGCCGCCGGTCCTTGAGCGTGTCGGGGACGTCGCCATTGGCGATCCTGAGCGCGAGGCCTTCGGCGATGGCGGTCTTGCCGACGCCCGGCTCGCCGATCAGCACGGGATTGTTCTTGGTGCGGCGGGCGAGGATCTGAATGGTGCGGCGGATCTCCTCGTCGCGGCCGATGACCGGATCGAGCTTCCCTTCCTCCGCCGCTTCGGTGAGGTCGCGGGCGAATTTCTTGAGCGCGTCGTAGCGGTCCTCCGCTCCCGACGTGTCCGCGGTGCGCCCCTGCCGCAGTTGGTTGATCGCGGTGTTGAGGCCTTCGGGGCTGACCCCCGCGTCCTTGAGCGCGCGCCCCGCGGCGGTGGTGGAGGCGAGCGCCAGCGCGAGCAGCAGCCGCTCGACGGTGACATAGCTGTCGCCCGCCTTGCTCGCGATCTGCTCGGCGCTGTCGAGCGTGCGGACGAGGTCGTTGTCCATCCCCGGCGAGGCCTGCGCGCCCGACCCCGACACCGCCGGAATCTTCGCGAGCGCCGCATCGATCCCCGCCTCCGCACGCGCCGGGTCGCCCCCGGCGGCGCGGATGAGGTTGGCGGCCATCCCCTGCTCATCCTCGATCAGCGCCTTCGCCAGATGCTCGGGCGCGATCCGCTGATGGCTCATGCGAATGGCAACGGTCTGCGCCGCCTGCAAAAAGCCCTTCGCTCGATCGGTCAGTTTCTCGAGATTCATGCACACACCTCCGCCGCCCAAGCTAGTGCGAAGCGAAGCGAAGGGAAGGGGGGGGCTTCCCCAGCCACCGTCACGCCGGGCTCGAACCGGGGTCCTGCTCAACCTATCAACGCGAGTATGGAGCGGGACCCCGGATCAAGTCCGGGGTGATTCGTAATTTCGAAGGGCTTGGGAGCGGTTGGCCCGAGCCGCTTTGCGGATTGCAGCAGGCACGCGCACAATCGCGAACAAGACATTCATGCCGTAGAGCCAGCCGATCGCTACCATCCCTAATTGCAGGCCGAACGCGACGCCGTTTCCGGCAAGGCCGAAAAAGAAAGCTATGGACCCACCACACAAGCAAAGAACGAATGCGTGAAAGCTACGAAGGTCATACCGTAAACTTCTTTCGTCGATGCTCTCGCTAATCCAGAATCGACCACGGTCATATATCGCCATAGCCCGCAGGTTCGAAAAGATGGAACTATCCCAAAACGGAGTGTCGAAATTTAAGTAATCCGCGCCACGACCTTTTCTGCCCTTCTGCTGCTTTTTCAGAAGTCGTTCCAATCGGTCCAACACAGCGCCATTGGATTCGATGCGATCCAACGCGACCGATCCACGGAGGTGCCTTATGACTTTCAACATGGAAGGGGGGTATTAGCTTGCGACACTGTCCGCAATGGAGTCGCGAGCCGACGTCCTCGTCGCGCTTGTAGCGATATTCGGCGAGCGTTACGCCGTTCGAATGAGTGAAGGAAAGTTGGTCGCGGCTGGCCGCGCAAAGAGCAGCGGACGACGCCCGCGGTTAAGGCGCGTAGGGCTGGCGATCCTCGCCCTCCTCGCCACCGCCGCGCTGGCCCTCACCCTGTGGGAGCCGCTCACCGCCACGCGCTACGCTGCGGTCCCCTACACCCCCACCGACGTGCGCATTGCGCGCGATGCGTGGGGGGTGCCGCATGTGTTCGGGGCGACCGACGCCGATGTGGCCTACGGAGTCGGCTATGCGCATGCGGAGGATGATTTTGCGACGCTGGAAGAGGTGCTCGCGATGACGCGCGGGCGTCTGGCGGCGATCACTGGGGAGGAGGGCGCCAAGGCCGACGTCGCGGGTTATCTGATCGACGGACGCGGGGCGACCCTGCGGCATTATGATGCGCTGCCGGCGGACGTGAAGGCGATCTTCACCGCCTATGCCGCGGGCCTCAACCGTTATGCCGAGCGGCACCCGCAGGAGCAGCGGTTGCGGGGCCTGTTCCCGGTGACGCCGCAGGATGTGGTGGCGGGATTCGCCATCCGCTCGCCGTTCTTCTTCGGGCTCGACAGCGTGCTCGGCGCGCTGGTTGAGGGCAAGCCGCTGCCGCGCGAGGGCGGGCCGCCGATCCCCGGCCTCACCCCGGTGCGCGCGCCCACCCGCACCACCCCGCCGCCGACTGGCGCGCCCGCCGCGCCGATCGACGCAAGCGCGCCGCGTAGCACCACCGCCGCGTTCGGTCCGCTGTTCGGTTCGGGCGAGGGGATGAACGGCTCCAACGCCTGGGCGATCGCGCCATCGCGCACCAGTGACGGGTCGACGTGGCTGGTCAGCAACGCGCACCAGCCTTGGACCGGCGGGGTCGCCTGGTACGAGCTGGTGGTGCATTCGCGGCAGGGTTGGGATTTCGCCGGAGCGACCTTCCCGGGTTCGCCCTACCCCTTTCTCGGCCACAACCGCGATCTTGGCTGGACCAACACCGTCAACCGCCCGGACCTGATCGACGTCTATCGCCTGACGCTGGACGAGAGCGGCGACAAATATCGCTTCGATGGCGTGTGGCGGCCGATCGAGCAGCGCCGCGTCTGGCTGCGGGTGAAGTTCGGCCCGTTCACGCTCCCCATCCCCCGCACCATCGAGCGCAGCGTCCACGGCCCCATCATCCGCAACGCCAGCGGCGCTTATGCGGTGCGCTACGCCGGGATCGGGCGGATCGACATGGTCACCCAATATTACCGCATCCAGAAGGCGCGCAATTTCGACGAGTGGCGCGCGGCGATGGGGGCCCAAGGGGTGCCGGGCACCAACTTCATCTACGCCGACCGCACCGGCCGCGTGGGGATGTTCTACAACGCGATGTTTCCCGACCGCCCCGCCGGCTATGACTGGCGCGGCATCCTCCCCGGCGACACCAGCCGCACGCTGTGGACGCGCGCGCTGCCGTTCGACCGAGTGCCCGCGCTGGTGAGCCCGCGCTCGGGCGCTGTCTTCAACGCCAACAACACGCCCTTCAATGCGGCGGGCACGGGGAGCGACATGAACCCCGCGAGCGTCGACCCGCGACTAGGGGTGGAGCTCGACGAGACCAACCGCTCGCTCCGCGCCCGTGCGCTGCTCGACGTGACGCCGCGCATCGACTGGCCGCAGCTGCGCGCGATGAAATATGATACCGCCTATGCGCGCGAAGGCTATGCCCTGGCGTTCATGAACGAGATCGCCGCGCTCGACCTGTCACGCGAAGCTGAACTGGCGGCGGCGCAGCGGCTGCTCGCGGGATGGGACTGGAACCTCGACGGGCGCGGGCCTGCCGATGCGCTCGCGCTGATGGTGCTGCGGCCCTCTAACCGCGCGCATTACCAGCGCACTGGTGAGCGGGTCGATGCGCGTGCTGTGCTGGCAGAGACCGTCGCCCACCTCAAAACGCACTTTGGCCGCATCGACCCTCCGTTGGGGGAGGTGCTGCGGCTGCGGCATGGGGAGGGGCCGAGCTATGTCGACCTGCCGCTCGACGGCGGTAATGACACGCTGCGCGCCTCGACGCTGTGGGATGCCGACCCCGACGGGCGGCTGCGCGTGCGGCACGGCGACAGTTTCCTGATGTTCGTGCGCTGGGACCGCGCCGGGCGCGTGGCCTCGCGCTCGATCCAGCCGTTCGGCGCGGCGACGCGGCGTCCGGATTCGCCGCACCACAGCGATCAGGCGCGCGCCTTCGTGCGGCATGAAACCAAGCGCGTGCTGTTCGAGCCCGCCGACCTGTTTGCGACCAACCCGAGAATTTATCGCCCTTGATCTAAGTGGCTTGTCGTCGCGCGTGCAACCGCTAAGCCATTCACCGAAATTCCCCTCGAGAGGATTTGAGAGAGCTATGCTTCGTCGACTGATTCTGCCGACGCTGGCGGCCGCTGTGGCGCTCAGCCCGGCGACGTTGAACGCCCAGCTTTATGGGTCGCGCGCACCGGCCGCCCAGCGCGCCGCCGCTCCGGCAGCCGACCCCGCCATCCGCGCGTTGGTGGACCGCATCGCAATCCCCTACGAACGCTTCACGCTGCCGAACGGGCTGACGGTCATCACGCACACCGACCGCAAGGCGCCGGTGGTGGCCGTGTCGACGTGGTATAATGTCGGCTCGCGGCTCGAACCGGCGGGCTCGACCGGCTTTGCGCACCTGTTCGAACATATCATGTTCAACGGGTCGGAGAATAACCCGGGCGATTTCTTCACCGGACTTCAGCAGATCGGCGCGACGGATACCAACGGCACGACCAATGCGGATCGTACCAACTATTTCCAGACGGTTCCGACCGGCGCGCTCGAACGCGCGCTGTTCATGGAAGCTGACCGCATGGGCAACCTCCTCCCCGCGGTGACTCAGGCGACTCTCGATAACCAGCGCGGCGTGGTGCAGAACGAAAAGCGCCAGGGCGACAACAACCCATTCGGGCTGCTGCGCTACTATATCTTCGAGAATCTGTTCCCGCAGGGGCACCCCTATTATCATTCGACCATCGGTTCGATGGACGACCTCAACAGCGCGAGCCTCGATCGGGTGCGTAGCTGGTTCCGCGACAATTACGGCCCGAACAACGCGGTGTTGGTGCTCGCGGGCGACATTGATGCCGCGACGGCGCGGCCGATGGTGGAGCGGTGGTTCGGCGGCTTCCCGCGGGGCAACACCCCGATGCAGCCGCGCATCGAGATCCCGACGCTCCCCGCGCCGCTCGCCAAGGAGGTGACCGACCAGATCGCCAATCCGCGCATCTTCCGCATGTGGACGGTGCCGGGTTCGACCAGCGCCGAAGCGCCTAACCTCCAGCTCGCCGCGAGCGTGCTGGGCGGGCTCGGTTCCTCGCGCCTCGACAGTGCGCTAGTCCGCGGGCAGCAACTCGCGACCAGCGTCAGCGCGGGGTATCAGGGGTTCCGCGACGTTGGCCTGTTCATCGTGTCGGCCGATCTCAAGCCCGGTGCCGATCTTGCCGCGCTGAACCGCGAACTCGACAAGATCGTGGCGGACTTCCGCCGCGCGGGCCCGACCGCAGACGAACTGCAGCGCGCGCGCATGTCGGCGTTGTCGGGGCAGCTGTCGGGGCTCGAATCCGTCGGTGGTTTCGGCGGCAAGGCGACCGCGCTCGCCGAGGGCCAGCTCTATTCGGGTGACCCGAGCTTCTTTCGCACGCAGCTCAACCGTTTCGTGAGCGCAACCCCGGCGCAGGTGCAGGCGGCGATGAACCAGTGGACCTCGCGTCCGGTGTTCAGCCTCACCTACAAGCCGGGCCCGCGCACGGACAGCGGTGAAGGCCGCGGCGGAGCAACCCCGTCGCGGGTGCCGAGCCCGGAGGCGGCGCTCGAAGCGGCGTTTGCGCCCTCCTATCGCGTGACCCCGACGAGCGCGCAGCAGCGCGCCATGGGGCAGGGGCTAAGCGGGGTGATGACCGGCGCGTTTGCAACGACTCGCGATCCGCGCGTCGCATTGCAGACCGCTCCGACGCCGGTGGGTCAGCCCGCGGCAACGCCAGCCGGTCCGGCGCCAGCGCCGCGTCCTGCAACGCCGGCCGCGCCCGTGACCACCGCGCCCGCAGCTCAGGCGGCGGCAGCGACGACTCCGGCCCGGCCCGCGACCCGGCTCCAGCCACCCGCGCTGCAGCCGCTGCGCGAGCTCGACTTCCCGCGGATCGAGCGCGCGACGCTCGCCAACGGCATCAAGGTCTATTTCGCGCGCCGCTCGACGGTGCCGACGGTCCAGCTGCAGGTCAGCTTCGACGCCGGCGCCGCGGCCGATCCGAAAGAGCGGCAGGGTCTCCAGGCACTGACCATGGCAGTGATGGAGGAAGGAACCACCAGCCTCGACGCCGAGGAGCTGGCGATGGCGCAGGAGCGGTTGGGGGCGGGGATTTCGACGTCCATCACCGCCGACAACAGCGCGTTCGGCCTGTATGCACTGGCGCCCAACCTCCGACCGAGCCTGGCGCTGCTGGCGGACGTGATCCGCAACCCGGCGTTCGCGCCTGCGGAAATCGAACGACTGCGCACGCGCCAGCTCGCCGGAATCGCCGCGTCGCTCAACAGTCCGGCCGGGCTGGCGCAGCGGGCCTTGTTCCCGACGCTCTACGGTCCGATGCACCCTTACGGGTCGGTGTCGGCGCAGGGGTCGGTGGGTTCGGTGCGCGCGCTCACCCGCGATGACATGATCGCGTTCCAGCAGCGCTGGCTGCGTCCCGACAATGCCACCATCTACGCGGTGGGCGATGTGGCGCTGGCGGACCTGGTGCGCGATCTCAACGCGACGCTCGGCAATTGGCAGGCGCCTGCGGTGGCCAAGGGGGTCAAGGATTTCTCGACCGCCGTGCCCGCGCCGCGCCAGCGCATCCTGCTGATCGACCGACCGAACTCGCCGCAGTCGGTGATCACCGCAGCGCAGGTGCTCGATGCGCGCGGGCGCGACGACCTCGTGCCGCTGCAGACCGCCAACGACGTGCTCGGCGGCAACTTCCTCTCGCGCATCAACATGAACCTGCGCGAATCGAAGGGCTGGTCTTATGGCTCGCGCTCGTCCGTCGGCGGACAGGAGGAGCGCGTGCTGTTCACCGTCTCCGCTCCGGTCCAAGCCGACAAGACCGGCGATGCCATCCGCGAAATCCAGTCGGAAGTATCGCGCTTCGTCGGCACCGGCGGCATCACCGCGGACGAGCTCGACCGCACGATCAACGGCCAGGTGCGCGAGCTGCCCGGTAGTTTCGAGACCAGCAGTGATGTGCTGGGCGGGATCATCAGCATCGTCGAACGCGGGCGGCCGGACGATTATTATCAGCGCCTGCCCGCCCGCTACCGCTCGCTGACTGCGGGCCAGCTCGACACGTCGCTGCGCGGCCAGGTCGATCCGGCGAAGTTCGTGTACATCGTCGTCGGCAATGCCGCGACGGTGCGCCCGCAGCTTGAAGGGCTGGGCATGCCGATCGAGGTCGTGGACCCCGCGACGCTCGGTGGGCGTTGAGCCGCTGAATGGACCCGGTGCGGGGGTCGGGCTTTGCCGCCCCCCGCGTCTTTGACTGAGGAAGGACGAGAGAAATGTCGATCGACGGCAGCTATGATTGCGTGACCAAATCGCCGATGGGCGACCAGAAGTCGGTGTTTACCGTGAAATCGGACGGCTCGACGTTCACCGGCGAAAATGCCGGCCAGATGGGCAGCCTCGAGGTCGAAGACGGCAAGGTCGACGGCAACACGCTCACCTGGAAGATGCAGATGAAGGTGCCGATGCCGATGACGCTCGACTGCACGGCGACGATCGACGGCGACACGCTGACCGGCACGGTCAATGCGGGTGCGTTCGGCTCGATGCCGATGACCGGCACGCGCAAGGCCTGACGCCTTCGCCGCAAAGGCCTTACAGGGGCGTCCGGAGCGATCCGGGCGCCCCTTTCGCGTTTGGGACGCGCGACGCAACGCTTGCTCCCGCGCCAAGACGCCGTCACCATCCTGTAAAAGTCGGGGAGGGAATAATATGACAGGCTTGGCGCGCACCACTTCGCTGGCTCTCCTGCTGGGGGCGGCGACGCCGGCCATTGCCCAACCGGCGCCGACCACTTCACCCGCAGCGGCCAGCCTTCGCGCCGACATCGCGCGGGATATGCCGTCGCTGCTCGACATCTACCGCCAGCTCCACGCCAACCCCGAACTTGCCGGGAACGAGGTGCAGTCCGCCGCCCGCATGGCCCGCGAAGCGCGCGCGGCGGGCTTCACCGTGACCGAAGGCGTCGGCGGGCACGGCGTCGTCGCGGTGCTGCGCAACGGTCTCGGCCCTACGGTGCTGCTGCGCGCCGACATGGACGCTCTGCCAGTCACCGAAGCCACCGGCTTGCCCTTTGCGAGCCGCGTCACTGCGACCGCTGCGGGGGGCACCCAGACCGGAGTCATGCACGCCTGCGGGCATGACACGCACATGACCGCGTGGATATCCACCGCTCGGCGGATGGCGGCCAACCGGGCGAGCTGGTCGGGCACGCTGGTGATGATCGGCCAGCCGGCGGAGGAGACCGTCGCCGGCGCCCGGGCGATGATCGCCGACGGGCTGTTCACCCGCTGGCCGAAGCCGGACTATGCCATCGCCTTCCACGACGCCGCCAACCTTCCCGCTGGACAGATCGGCTACACGCCCGGTTTCGCGCTCGCCAACGTCGATAGCGTCGACATTCTCGTGAAGGGCATCGGCGGGCACGGGTCGATGCCGCAGACCACCCGCGACCCGATCGTGCTGGCGAGCCGCATCGTCGGTTCGCTGCAGACTCTGGTCAGCCGCGAGGTCGATCCGCAAGACGCGGCGGTGGTCACCGTCGGCAGCTTCCACGGCGGGACCAAGCACAACATCATCGGCGAAGAGGCGCGGCTGCAGATCACCGTGCGCAGCTATTCCGACGCGACGCGGCAGCTGTTGCTCGACGGAATCCGCCGCATCGCACGCGGGGAAGCGATCGCCGCCGGGATGCCCGACGACCGTATGCCGGAGGTAACCGTCAGCAACGAGAGCGCGAACGCGACCTACAATTTGCCCGAGTTCACCGAGCAGATGGCGGCGCTCGCCAGCCGGCACTTCGGCGCAGACCGTGTGACCCGCGTGCCCGCTTCGATGGGTGCGGAGGATTTCAGCGAAATCTACCGCGCCGACAACAATATCAAAACGCTGATCTTCTGGGTCGGCGGGGTGCCGCAGGCGCAGTGGGCGGCGGCGCAGGCCGGACGCGCGCGCCTCCCCTCGATCCACTCCCCCAACTGGGCGCCCGAGGCTGAGACCGTCATCGCCACCGCTTCGGAAGCGATGAGCCTGATGGCCATGTCGCTGATGCCGCGTGAGGCGGGGCGCGCGGCGGGGCAGCCTTGAGCGCCACCGCGCGTTTATTAGCTGCGCCGTCGACTGCCGCGGCGAACCACCGTCAGGGTTTGATCATGCGCTTTTCGACCGTCGTCCTCTCTGCCCCGTTCGCCCTGGTGCTTGCCGCGTGCGAGCGCGCGCCGGTCGCCGACACCGCCGGCACGCCGGGGGGGGGGCGAAATGTTCCGAGCGCTGCCGGCGCGCCGACCGGGGCGGTCGCCAATCAGGTTCCGGCCAACGCGCCCTGGCTCGGCACCTATGCGGGAACGGTGCCCTGCGCCTCCTGCCCCGGAATCGATACGCAACTGACGCTCGCGGGGGATGGGAGCTACGTGTTGAAGGAGACATATCGCGAATCCGGCGAGGCGCCGAGCGAGGAGCGCGGACGATACGCTCACGATGCGCAGCGTGCCGAAATCGCGCTCGACAGCGCCGGCGACGCGCGGCGTTACCGCATCGAGGCCGGCGCTCTGCGGCAATTGCAGCTCGATGGCGAGCCGGTCAGCGGCACCATGGCGGAGCTTTACGTCTTGCGCCGCGCGCGTTGAAGACGGCGGCGCTGCACGGCCCCCACCTTGCGCCCATCCCCAAGTCTCGGTAACGCGCGCCTTCGCCGCGGCGCGGGACGCGCAGGGGTATAGCTCAGTTGGTAGAGCATCGGTCTCCAAAACCGAGGGTCGTGGGTTCGAGTCCCTCTGCCCCTGCCAGTCCCGGCCCGGCGGCTGCCTCGCTTGCGCGCGTCGCCGCGCTCGCTTAAAGGGCGGCGCTTCGCGACAGTCGCGCTCTTGTCATGCGTCCATCGGGTCGCCGGCCGTCATCCTCGAGGAGAACCGGCCGCCCCGGCGAGGCGTGCGGCAGCTTGGGCGCGACGCGCGGACCGATGAGGATGGAATAGCATGGCCAAGACCAGTCCCGGCGAATTCGTTCGCCAGGTGCGCACGGAAATGGACAAGATCGTCTGGCCGACATCGCGCGAGACGATGGCGACGACGATCATGGTGCTGATCTTCACCGTCATCCTGTCGATCTTCTTCCTCGGCGTCGATGCCGTGTTCGCCGGCCTCGTGCGCTGGCTGCTGTCGCTCGCCGCCTGAGCCAAATTTCGGGAAACGATTTTCGATGAATCCGCGCTGGTACATCATCCACGCCTACTCCGGCTCCGAGAACAAGGTGCGCGAGGCGATCCATGTGGAGGCCGAGCGCATGGGTCTCGCCGAGCTGATCGAGCGGATCGAGGTGCCGACCGAGACGGTGACCGAGGTGAAACGCGGCAAGCGCGTCCAGTCGGAGCGCACGTCGATGGCGGGCTATGTCCTCGCCAAGCTGGTGATGACCGACGATGTCTATCACCTCATCCGCAACACGCCCAAGGTGACGGGTTTCCTCGGTGTGGCGGGCAAGCCGCAGGCGGTGCGCGAGAGCGAGGCGATGCGGATGCTGAACATCCGCGACGAGGCCGCCGCGCGCCCGAAGCAGGAAATCAAGGTCGATTACGAGATCGGCGACCAGGTGAAGCTGCTCGAAGGTCCGTTCGCGAGCTTCAACGGCATCGTCGAAGGGCTCGATTTCGACAAGGGCCGGGTCAAGGTCGGCGTGTCGATCTTTGGCCGCGCCACCCCGGTCGAACTCGAATTCGATCAGGTCGAACGCATCAAGTAATCGCCAACCCATGCCAAGGCGCCCGCTTGTGCGGCGTGAGTGCCATGTTAGGAAGGGTCGCCCGACTGGATCGGGTGCAGCGGATTGATCGACATTGTCAGCGTTTCCCTGGGGTGACCTAGCCATCCTGTTGGCGCTGATCGCGATCAACGGCGTTCTTTCGATGTCGGAACTGGCGATCGTATCGGCGCGCAAGCCGCGCCTCGATGCGATGGCGCGCAAGGGCCGGGGCGGGGCGCAGACCGCGATCGACCTTGCCGCCGACCCGGGGCGCTTCCTCTCCACGGTTCAGATCGGCATCACGCTCGTCGGCATCGTTGCGGGTGCCTATTCCGGCGCGAGCTTTCGCGAGCCGGTGGGCGCGATGCTCGAAAGCGGGCTGGGGCTCGAGCCCGCCACCGCGCGCACTGCCGCGCTGATCGCGGTGATCGGCACGACGACCTACCTCAGCCTGGTCATCGGCGAGCTCGTCCCGAAACAGTTTGCGCTGCGCTCGCCCGAGGCGATCGCGGCGGTCGTCGCGCTTCCGATGCGCTGGCTCGCGCGGCTTACGGCGCCGCTGGTGTGGCTGCTCGACGGCTCGAGCGCGCTCATTTTTCGCCTGCTGCGCATGCAGCGCGAAAGCGACTCCCGGGTGACCGCCGAAGAGCTGCACATGGTCGTTGCCGAAGCGTCTAAATCGGGCGTGATCGAGGAAAGCGAGCGCGCGATCATCTCGGGCGTGGTGCGGCTCGCCGACCGCCCGGTGCGCGAGGTGATGACTCCGCGCAAGGAGGTGGAATGGATCGACATCAACGCCGACCGGCAGGAACTGACCCGCCGTCTGGCCGACGTTCCGCACAGCCGGCTGCCGGTGGGTGAAGGCGCGGTCGATCGTCTCGTCGGCGTGGTGCAGGCGCGCGATGTCGCCGTCGCGCTTCTCAACGGCGAAAACGGCGACGTCGCCCAGCTGGTGCGCAAGGTGACGGTTGTACCCGAACAGCTCGACGCCATGGACGCCCTCGCGCGGCTCCACGCCAGCGAAGTGCCGATGCTGTTCGTTCACGACGAATATGGCCATTTCGAAGGCCTCGTGACGCCGAGCGATCTGATCGCCGCGATCAGCGGCGTGCAGGGGGTCAGCTCCGACGACAGCACCGAACCCGACTTTGTCGTGCGCGAGGATGGTTCGCTGATCGTGTCAGGCTCGGCGAGCGCGGACGCGCTGGCGGACCGGATTGGCATCGACCTTCCCGAAGACCGCGATTATGCGACCGCTGCCGGCCTCGCCCTGGCGGTGTTGCGCCACCTTCCCGCGGTGGGGGAGACGTTCGACTATGAAGGCTGGCGGTTCGAGATCGTCGACCTCGACGGACGCAAGATCGACAAGTTGATCGTCACCCCGCTTTAGGCGAGGCGTCAGTCGCCGCCGCCGCCATCTCCGCCGCCACCGCCGCCGCCGCTTTCGCCACCGTCCCCTGCCTCGCCGGCATGTTCGGCGCGCGAGTCATCGTGGGCGTCGGGAAAAGCTTCTCCGCCGCCACCGGTGCGGTGAACTCCACGGTCGGCCCTCTGCGCCGCTCGCCACCAAATCGGCGCGAAGAAGCCGATGGCGATGACGATCGGAACCGCCAACAGGAGTAGCGGCAGCGGGCCCACTTCGCCTCCGCTACTGGCTGCCCGGTGTCACCGCGCCGAAACGGGTCGCGTAACCGGCCTCGTCCCCTGCGCTCAGCAGGCGGGCCTGTTCGACCCAGTTGTCGCGCGCGATGCGGCCCTGAAAGCTGCCAAGGAAGCGGTCGACTTCGGCCACGTCGGCGTCGCTCCACGCCGCGATCTGGTCGAAACGGGTGATGCCGAGTTCGGCGAGTCGCGCCGACAGTTTCGGCCCCACCCCCTTCATGCGGGTCAGCGGGTCGGGGTCGCCCACCGCCGCCGCCACCGCAGGCCGTTCGTGAGCGAGTTCGGGATCGCTCGCCACCGGCACCGCGACCGGCGGCGGGGGAGGTTCGAACTCGACCCGCTGCGCCGCCTCGATCTCCGGCCGGCGCGGTTCGAGCCGGCCTTCGGGGCGGGGCGCCGGGGGCGCTTCCGGGCGCCGATTGGTGCTGCTCCGCCGTAGAAACAGGCGTGCAAAGATCGCCGTCAGCAGCAGAGCCGCGGCGATAATGATGCCCCACAGCAGCGCGGGGTCGATGGCGGAAAGGTCGATCATGGAGCCCCTTTACCCCAGCCGGGCGAGCTCGCGCCAGCCGATGTCGCGGCGGCAGAAGCCGTCGGCGAAGTCGATTACGTCGACCCCGGCATAGGCGACGTCGAGCGCCGCGCGCAGCGTCGGTGCCTTGCCGCAGACGTTCAGCACCCGTCCCCCGCTCGCCACGAGTGCGCCCTTTGCATCGAGCGCGGTGCCCGCGTGGAAGACCGTCGCGCCGGCCGCCGCCGCCGCGTCGAGCCCGCGGATGGCGCCGCCCTTCGCGGGCGTCCCCGGATAACCCTCCGCCGCCACCACTACAGTCGCCGCGACGTCGTCGTTGAAGCGCGGCGCGCCAAACTCCGCCAGTGTCCCGCGCGCGACCGCCAACGCCAGCGCAGCGAAATCGCCGGCGAACCGCAGCATCAGCACCTGACATTCGGGATCGCCGAAGCGGCAATTATATTCGATCAGCTTTGGTCCGTCGGCGGTGAGCATCAACCCTGCGTAGAGCACGCCGACATAAGGGTGCCCCGCCGCCGCCAGCGTTGCTACCGTCGGCGCCACGATCTCCGCCATCGCGCGGGCTTCGAGCTCGGGCGTCAGGACGGGCGCAGGGCTGTAGGCGCCCATGCCGCCGGTGTTGGGGCCGGTGTCGCCTTCGCCGACGCGCTTGTGGTCCTGCGCGCTGCCGAAGGGGACGACGGTTCGCCCGTCGCTGAGCGCGAACAGGCTCGCTTCCTCGCCTTCGAGGAACTCCTCGATGACCACCGGGCCGTCCACCAGCGCCTCGCGCGCGGCCTGTCGGGCCATCTCCGCGTCGGTGGCGACCACCACCCCCTTGCCCGCGGCGAGCCCGTCGGCCTTGACCACCACCGGCGCGCCGAAACGTGCGATGGCGTCATCCGCGGCCGCCACTTCGGTCACCCGCACCCATGCCGCGGTCGGAATGTTGGCGCGCTGGCAGATGCTCTTGGTGAAGGCCTTGCTCGCTTCGAGCCGCGCTGCGGCGGCATCGGGGCCGAACACCGCGATGCCGCTCGCCCGCAGCGCATCGCCAAGGCCAGCGCACAGCGGCGCCTCCGGCCCGACGACGACCAGGTCGATGGTGTGACTCGCGCACCAGGCCACCACGCCAGCGTGATCCCCGACATCCAGCTCGACCAGTTCCGCCACCTCGGCGATCCCCGGATTGCCCGGGGCGGCGTAGAGCTTTGAGAGGCTCGGCGATTGCGCCAGCTTCCACGCGAGGGCATGTTCGCGCCCACCCCCACCGATCAGAAGGATGCGCATTTCGTGTCAGGCTCCCCTTATGCCGGCGCCGGTCTGCCGTTCGGCGACGCGCCGGACGACCGCGCGGCGCTGGTAGCCCGCAGCGGCAGGGGAGACAATGCGGCGCCCCTGTCGGTCTCGGCGCTGTCTGCGGCGCTGAAACAGGCGGTCGAAAGCGGCTTTTCGCACGTACGAGTGCGGGGTGAAATCTCCGGCTTCAAGCGCGCCGCGTCGGGCCACGTTTACATGTGCCTCAAGGATGCGGACGCGACGCTCGACGCGGTGATGTGGCGCACCGCTGCCGCGCGCATCGCCTTTCGCGCCGAGGACGGCCTCGACGTTATCGCCACCGGGCGGCTCACGACCTACCCCGGTCGCTCCAAATATCAGCTGGCGGTGGAAAGTCTCGAGCTCGCCGGCGAAGGCGCGCTGCTGGCATTGCTCGAGAAGAACCGCCAGCGTTTCGCGGCGGAGGGCCTGTTCGCGAACGCCCGTCCGCTGCCAACCATGCCGCGAGTGATCGGCGTCGTCACCTCCCCCACCGGCGCGGTGATCCGCGACATCATCCATCGCATCGAGGACCGCTTTCCGACGCGCGTCCTCGTCTGGCCGGTGCGCGTGCAAGGGCAGGGCGCGGCGGAGGAGGTGGCGGCGGCGATCCGCGGCTTCGGCGCGATTCCGGCTGGCGGCGCGGTGCCGCGCCCCGACCTCATCATCGTCGCGCGCGGCGGCGGCTCGATCGAGGATCTGTGGGCGTTCAACGAGGAGGTGGTGGTGCGCGCCGCCGCCGCCTCCCCCATCCCGCTGATCAGCGCCGTGGGGCACGAAACCGACACCACGCTGATCGATCACGCCGCCGACCGCCGCGCGCCGACCCCGACCGCCGCGGCGGAGATGGCGGTGCCGGTGCGCGCCGAGCTCGCCGCCGGGGTCGCCGACGTCGCCGCCCGGCTGCTGCGCGGCTGGGCACGCCTTGCCGGTGAGCGGCGCCAGCGGCTCAGCGACTGCGCGCACCGCATCCCGTCACGCGACCGGCTGGTGGCGCCGCAGCGCCAGCGGCTTGACGAGGCGGGCGAGCGATTCGGCGCGGCACTGGTGCGCCTGTCGGGCGATGCGCGCGCGCAGCTCGATCGCATCGCCTGCACGCTGCGGGTCGACCTTCTCGCCCGCCGCGCCGGGGAGGCGCGCACGCGCCGCGACGAAGCGTGGGACCGTCTGCCGAGCGCCGACCGTTTGCTCGCCCCGCGCCGCGCGGCACTTGCAGCGCAAAGCGCGCGGCTGCCGGGTGCACTGGACCTCGCCCATGCCCGCGCCGCCCATGCGCTGGAGGGGGCCGGTGGTGCGCTCAAGCTTGGCCTGCTCGAGGCCCCGCTCGCCCGCGCCCGCGCCGAAGCGGACGGACTCTGGCGCGTCGCCAGGAGCCTCGATCCGCGCGCGCTTCTGGCGAAGGGTTACGCGATCGTGCTCGACCCGCAACGCCACGTCGTCGCAAGTGCCGCGGTAGCGAAAAAGCTGCCTCATCTGGCGCTGCAATTCGCCGATGGGGAGGTCGCGGTGCGGACCGATGCCGTTTCGCCTCCCACCCGCCCGCGAGGGACGGGGCCGACGCCACCGCCGCGTGCGGGTCAGGGCAGCCTGTTCGATTGATCCGCGCCGCCTTGCTCTCTCCTCGCGGCGTCGGCACAATCGCGTCATGTTGAAGGCCATTCGATCGAGCGAGGCGCAGCTGCGCTACATGCCCAACGGATTTCGCGTGATGGTGCCCGGCGACCATGTGCGCTGCGCCGTGTCCGGGGAGGCGATCCCGCTCGACGAGCTGCGTTACTGGTCGGTCGAGTTGCAGCAGGCCTACGCGAGTTGCGCGCTGGCGGTGCAGGCGATCACCGGACGGCGTGCCGAGACCGGGGTCCCGGCCTGATGCGTGCACGCTGGCGGATGGTCGCGCTCGCCGGGACGCTCCCGCTGCTTGCGACGTGCGTGACGACGCCGCGCTCGAACTCTTCCGCCGATGCCCTTCCGCCACCGGTCGCGGGTCAATCGCCGATTCCCCGGCCGCCGATCGTGCCCGAGCCGGCACTCACCCTGACGCTCGATTCGACGGAGGCGCGGCAGGGCAGCCTTCTGTATGGCCGTACCAACGCGCGCCGCTTGACGCTGAACGGCGAAGAGGTGCGGGTCGCCGACGACGGGCGCTTCATCGTCGCGCTCGATCGGGACGCGGCGGCGTCGGCGCAGCTCGTCGCCGAGCGAGGGCAGGACGTGCAACTCCTCACGCTCAACGTCGCGCCGGGCGGTTGGCGGATCGAGAATGTCGACGCACCCTTTCGCGGTAGCGCGGGCAGCGACGCGGAGTTCGAACGCCGCCGCCCCGCCGAGCTGGCACAGATCAACGCGGCTCGCGCGCGCACCGACATCGTCTCGGACGGATGGCGGCAGAATTTCATCTGGCCGGCGAGGGGCCGGATATCCGGGCTGTTCGGTTCGCAGCGTGTCTATCGCGGGCAGCCGGGCAGCTACCACAGCGGGGTCGACGTCGCCTCGGGTGCGGGGTCGGTGTTCGTGGCCCCGGCCGACGGGGTGGTGACGCTCGCGGCGACCAGCCCCTTCACGCTGGAGGGTAATCTCCTCATCGTCGACCATGGTTTCGGGCTGTCGAGCGCCTTTCTCCACGCGCAATCGCTCGATGTGCGCACCGGGGAGCGCGTCACGCAGGGCCAGCGGCTCGGTCGTGTCGGCGCCACCGGGCGGGTGTCGGGGCCGCACCTCCACTGGGCGATGCGCTGGCGTGGCGCGCGCATCGATCCGCAGCGGCTAGTCGGAGAGATGTCGTCGGCGGCAGGTCGCCAGAACCGCTGATCGTTACGCTCCTGTGACACTGGTGCCACAACTTTAGTAAAAAGGACTTCGGTCGCCGTTTGAGGGCTTTACCTCGGCCCGTGGTCGCGTCAGTCACATGCCATCCTCGTCCCAGTGCGGGCGCGTTCGGCGTGCGCGGTGACCAGGGGGCAGTTTTCGGGGACGTGGCACGGGAGGCCGCGTTCAGGGGAAAGGGTTTAGCAGTGAACACCAACCGCATCGCAAAGTTTAAGGCCGGGTCCGCCCCGCTGGTGCTGGGCCTCGCCATGATCGCGAGCCCCGCCTACGCGCAGGTGACGTCGGCTGAGGCCGCCAATGTTCAGGAAGGTCCGGCGCAGGACGAAGCGGGCGACATCATCGTCACCGGCTCGCTGATTCGGAACCCGAACGTCAACTCGTCGAGCCAGGTGCAGGTCATCAGCGAGAACGAGCTGACGCTGCGTGCGCCGGTCACCGCTGAAGAGGCCGTGCGCCAGATTCCGGGCGTGGTTCCGGGTATCGGCACGCAGGTCAACAACGGGTCGAACGGCACCAACTCGATCGACCTTCGCGGTCTCGGCCTGCAGCGCAACCTCGTGCTGCTCGATGGCAACCGCATCGTGCCCGCGCTTTCCAACGGCGCGGTCGACCTCAATAACATCCCTGTCGCGCTCCTGTCGCGCGTGGACGTGCTGACCGGTGGCGCCTCGACCACCTATGGTGCGGACGCGGTGTCGGGCGTGGTGAACTTCATCACCCGCAGCGATTTCTCGGGCATCGACGCGCGTGCGGGCTATCGCATCACCGAACGTGGTGACGGCGGCACCTTCCGCGCCGACCTCACCATCGGCGGCAACTTTGCCGACGACCGCGGCAACGCGGTGCTCAGCATGGGCTACACCGAAGCGGACCCGATCTACCAGGGCGCCCGCGACATTTCGCTGTTCGGCATCTCGTCCGCCAGCGGCCGTGCGTCAGGCGCGTCATTCACCTCGGTCCCGACGACCTTCTCGTTCGCGGATGCCGATCTGCAGCTCGATCCTACGGCGACGAGCCTCGTGCCGCAGTACCAGGGGTTCAACTTCAACCCCTACAACATCTTCCAGACGCCGCTTGAGCGTAAGAGCCTCTATGGTGCGGCGCGCTTCGACGTGACCGACGGCATCCAGGTCTACGCCCGCGCCATGTTCGCGCAGACGCAGATCCAGTCGATCATCGCGCCGTCGGGCATCTTCGGTGAAACGCTGAACATCCCGGCGAACAACCCGTACCTGACGCCCGCGCTTCGCACCCAGCTGTGCGCTGCGGCGGGGATCGCGGCCGCGACTTGCACCGGCGCAACGCCGATTCCCGTGGCGGTCTACCGCCGCCTGGTCGAACTCGGGCCGCGCATCGGCAATTATGAAAACAACGTCTGGGATGCCCGGGGCGGCGTTCGGTTCAATGTGACCGACAATCTCGACTTCGACTTTTCGGCGAGTTCGGGTCGCAGTGAGCAGACGCAGACCAACTCGGGATACGTGCTGCGCTCGCGCGTCCAGCAGGCCCTGAATGCTTCGACGACAACTGGGTGCACCGTCACCACCGGTGGCTGCGTCCCGCTTAACCTGTTCGGCCCGGCGGGCAGCATCACCCCGGCGCAGGTCGCCTTCCTCCAGGGTCAGAGCACGGTGCGCATCAACACCACGCTCGATCAGGTCCGAGGAATCCTCTCGGGCGACTTTGGTCTCAACTTCGTCGTTGATCAGCCAGTCAGCTTCGCGCTCGGCGCCGAATATCGCGACTATGGCTATCAGCGCGTGCCGGACGCCTTCGCGGCGAGCCCGGGCGAGCTGGGCGGCTCAGGTGGCGCGGTCACCGCATTTTCTGGCGGCTACAAGGTCAAGGAACTGTTTGGCGAAGTCATCGCTCCGCTGCTCGCCGACCGTCCGTTCTTCAACACGCTGACATTGGAAGCCGGTGTCCGCTACTCGTCCTATGACGTCGAGGCGCCGGGCAACCCGTCGTTCGAAACCTGGACGTACAAGGGCGGTGCTACTTGGGAGCCGTTCGACGGCTTCCGTGTGCGCGGTATCTATCAGCGTGCGGTTCGCGCGCCGAACATCGGTGAACTGTTCGCGCCGGTTTCGACGGGCCTGACCAATCTGGCCGTTGATCCGTGTGCCGGCGCGGCGCCCGCGACCAACCCCAATCTGGCGGCGATCTGTATCGCTCAGGGCGCCCCGGCTTCGGCGATCGGTACGATCCAGAACCCGTCTTCCGGGCAGTCGAACGGCACGGGTGGTGGTAACCCGAACATCCAGCCGGAGAAGGCGGATACGTTCACCGCTGGTGTGGTGTTCAGCCCGCGGGCGTTCATTAGCGGGCTGACCTTCTCGGTCGACTACTACAACATCGTTGTGAACGATGCGATCACCGCGCAGACGCCGGGCGACGCCATCGATGCTTGCTTTGCTTCGATCACCTCGGCCTCGGCTTCGTCGCCGGCCTGCCTTGCCATTCGTCGGAACCCGGCGAACGGTCGTCTGAGCGGTTCGGCTTCGAACACGCCTGGCTTGGCTCTGCCACTGACGAACAACGGTCGCCTGTCGACCGCCGGTATCGACTTCACGGCGGATTACCGTCGCGACTTCGGCGTGTTCGATTTGAACCTGAACTTCGTCGGGAACTGGACGCATCATCTTCGCTTCCAGTCGTCGCCGAGCGCCCCTACCCGCGAGTGCGTCGGATTCTACTCGGCGAACTGCGGTCCGACGCTGGGTCAGATCCAGCCGGAGTTCTCGTTCCAGCAGCGCACCACGCTCGGGTTTGATGGCGTGTCGCTGTCATTGCTGTGGCGGCACATCGATCCGGTCCGCTACGAGCCGGGCCTGAGGCCGCTGTTCAGCGGGACGGTGACCAATGCCCCCGGCGCGTCGTCGCCGCTCACGGGTGGGACGTACGACTTTAACCGGATCAAGGCGTACGACTATTTTGATCTGTCGGCTCAGTTCGAAATCAACGAGAATTTCCAGCTGACCATCGGTGCGTTCAACCTGTTTGATCGCGCTCCGCCGCTGGTCGGTTCGGAGGCCGGTTCGACCAGTGCGAACAGCGGGAACACGTTCCCGTCGACGTACGACACGCTGGGTCGCAGCTACAGCGCGCAGGTTCGCGTTCGCTTCTAACGCGATCGCCAACCCGCAGACGGAAAGGGCGGCCAAATGGCCGCCCTTTTTCGTTCTAGCATTGATCCTCCGCGGCTCTCGCCACGCACCCAGGCCGGCGGCTTTTACGTCAGAGCGGCGACGGTGGCGTCATCGCGATCGCGTTTGCTTCCGCGACCGCCAGCGCCCAGCCGTGCACCTTTTCCACCTCGTCCTGATGCGCCCGCACTGCGGCCTCGCGCGCGCGAATGCGCTCCTCTGGCGAGAAGGCCGTGCCGAATTTGGCATGTGTTCCGAACACGCGCGTGATCATCGCGGCGCGGCTGCCCTCGTCGGTGGCGATCCCGAAGTGACGGTCGAGTGCCGCGACATAATCGAGCGGCCGCGCAGTCAACGCCTCGCTATCCAGCGTACGTATGCGCTGCGGGGCGGCGCCCGCGATCCGCCCGAACAGCCGATGTTGGGCCAGCCACCCCGCTGCTGCGACCTGCAGGTCGGTCAGCATAAACATCTCATCGGCGTCGATACCGAGGTCGGTCAGGCCGTCGCGGTGCAATTTGAGATAGAGGTCCCGCACCCAACGACGGCCCCACAGCCCCTTGTTCGCGATCGACGCCAGATACACCTCGAGCGGCGCGTAGAGTAGCAAAGCCTTGGGTTGCGGTGCCACCCTAAGGAGCCCCTCGATCAGCCCTGACACAACGTTGGATGGTTTGATCACCGCCACTTCGCCCGGCACAAACGGTCGCGCGAGCAATGTCACGCTGTCGCACATACGAGCCGCGAGTTGATCCGCGTCGGCCCCGCGGTGCCGCCAGCCGACGAGGTCGTTGAGGATGGCCGGTTCCTTGAGGCTGAAGCTCGTGCCCGGCCGATCATAGGCGTTGGCGAGCAACGTCGAGCAGCAATAGGCCGAGTGAAAAATGAAATGAACCGGCGCGGGCGTGCCACATTGCGCGAGGACCTCCGCACGACGCGCCACCACTGGACTGCCGGCAGACGCGAGGTGCGCGTCGATCAGGAACGGCACCTCCGCCCTCACCGCCCGCGGCACATCGATCAGATGGACGGAGTCATGTGCCGGATCGTAGCGGTGGGCGAGCCACTGAGGCAGGAGGCGGGACTCGGTCGATTGTGACATGCGCGCGGGGTGCCAAGGCTCAGCATGCGACGCAAGCCGGCGCTTGATTCACCCGACGCGACGCGACACGACTGGTCTCATGAACGCAGTCACATCGTCCTCGCTCGCGCAGCACCTGCATCAGGCCAAAGCTGCTGAGGATGCGGGTGATCTGGCGCGCGCGCACTCGCTACTGACAGCCGCAGCGGCGGACCATCCGGACAGCCCGCACGTTCATAACAGCTTTGGCATGCTGGCCTTGCGTCAGGGTGACGGTGCAGAAGCGGCGAGATGGTTTGTGCGCGCTGTAGAGCTTGCACCCCATGAAGCCGCGCTGCGGGTCAATCTCGCCACGGCTCACCGTACCGCCGGCGACGCAGCCGCAGAGCAGCAGGCGCTCGAATCGGTCCTGCGGATCGACCAGCGCCATTTCGTCGCGCGACTGCGGCTTGCCGAGCTGTTCGAGCGCTCGGGCCGCGGCGCGCTGGCGGTTCAGCACTGGAGCGCGGTGGTCCAGCTCGCCCAGGGCATAGACCGCCCCCCGCCGGTGGTGGCCGACGCCCTTGCGCGAGGTCTTCGCTATCTCGAGGAACATAACCTCGCGTTCGCCGAAACGCTGACGAAACGCTTCGGCGGCGCCCTCCCCGACGGAGCGCCGCATCGACGTGTGCGCGCGGCCATCGATCACGCGCTCGGGCGGCGCAAGGTTTATCGGAGCGAGTGCGCGGGCCTTTACGTCCCCTTTCTCCCTGCCGATGAGTTCTTCGACCGCGCGATGCTGCCCTGGCTCGACGAGGTCGAGCAGCACACCGCGGCCATCCGCGCGGAGGCGCTGCGACTCGTCGCGGATGGCGATCCGTCGATCCGTCCTTACGTCGAGCAGGACGAGGGAACGCCCGAAAACAAGTGGAGTGCGCTTGATCGCTCGCACGACTGGAGCGCCTGTTTCCTGTGGGACCAGGGGGTACGGAACGACGCCGTTGCGGATCGCTGCCCCGCGACGATGCAGGCGCTGGCTTGTGCTCCTCCGCACATCGTGCCCGGCAAGGCGCCGACCGCTTTTTTCTCGATCCTGAAACCGGGCGCGCACATTCCGCCCCACACCGGCGTCACCAATGCGCGGGCCATCATTCACCTGCCGCTCGTGGTACCCGAGGGGTGCAGCTTCCGGGTCGGTGGAGAAACGCGCTTCTGGCGCGAGGGTGAGGCGTTCGCATTTGACGATACGATCGAGCATGAGGCGATCAACCCGACCGACAAGGAGCGCATCGTCCTTATATTCGACGTCTGGAACCCGCACCTTTCGGAGGACGAAGCGGAAGGGCTGGCGACCTTCTTTGACGTCGCGCACCTGAATATGGTGAGTGCCGAACGCTAGAACGCGATGCCAGCCTGTTCGAAGACGCGCACGGCGGGTTTCAAAAAGCTATCATAGTGATGCCAGCGCCCCACCGACTGCGTATGCAGGGGACGACGCACTTGCCAGCTCGCCGCGGTGCGGATCGATGACGGCATATCGGCCGCGTGTTCGCTTGGCTGCAGTCCGGCAGCCCGGTGAACGCGCTCGGAAGCTTTCGTCGGGTCCTGCACCAACTCCTCATAATCGACGGTGGCAATTGGTGACGGGACCCTCTGCTCCCACGCCTCAATCAGGCGGGCGTATTGCACGTAGGCGTGCGCCGCCGCGCTGATATCGTGCGTGTAGAGCATCCCGTCATGGAAGCGCAGGAACCACGTGGAGGTGATGATGTCGAGCGGATGGCGCCGGGTGTGGATCAGCGGCGCGTTCGAAAACATGGCTGCGATCAAAGGAAGATACCGATAATTGTCGCAGCGTTTGTCGGTGAACTTCCCGAGGACCGCGGGCGCGGCGTTGAAATAGGCCGTGCGCAGTGCGCCGATGCCTGACGCCGTCAGTGCCTCGCGCGACGGCAGGCCCTGGGGGAAGCGTCGCATCAGCGCGGGGATCGTCTCAAGCTCCCCACCTCCGGTTACCTCCGGATGTTTGGCGCAAAGAGTTTCGACGAGTGTGGACCCGGAGCGAAACATGCCGAAGATGAAGATCGGCCCTGCGCCCCCGGCGTCGGGCAACTCGACGGAGGGCAATGGCGCACGAAATGTTCGGACGAGCGCCTCGCTCAGCGCTTCCTCGCGCGCCGGGTCGTAGCGCTGTGGAATGAGCGAGGCTGCGATGAGGTTGGCGGCTTCAGCCGCCTGCCCGGCTCGATGATAATCACCGACCGCATCGAACAGGTTGCCGGCAGCGAAGAGCAAGTCCGCGCGCGCGTCCAGATCGGCGGCGAACGAGATCGCACGTTCGATCTCGTCCACCATTGCCGCGGCCTGCCCGCGATGAACGGCGATCGCCGCGAGTCGGCTCCAGGCGCGCGCATTGCGGGGCTCGACAGCGATGACATTGCGATAGCGTGCAGTCGCTGCATCCGCGTCGCCCAGATCTTCATGAATTTGCCCGGCAGCGAGCTGAACGGGGACGGGCGCCTCGCCGGATTTGTCGCGTCGCTCCAATGCCGCCAGAGCAGCTGCGGTGTCACCGAGGTCTTCGGAGAGCACCACCGCCTCGTTGATAGCGCACGCGTCGCCGAGTGCAGGCGAATGGCTTGCCGCCTGGCGATAGCAATCGACCGCAAGAGCAAATTGCCGACGGCGGCGCGCGACCCATCCGCGGTCGAACCACCCATCGGCATGCGAAGGATATCGCGCGACCAACGCCGCCAGCAGCGTCTCGGCTTGCGCCCAGTCTGCGGCAGCCATGGCCCGCGCGATGGCCTGTTCGCTGATGGCGACGTCGGGTGAGCGGTCCTGCACAACTCGCCCTAATCTCGGGCGCGCCCGGTCGGCAATGCCTTGGCGATTGGGCAGAGAGTTACGCGCCGACGATCGTCTTCACCTCCATGAAGTCGGCGAGGCCCCATTTGCCATATTCGCGGCCGTTGCCCGATTTCTTGTAGCCACCGAACGGCGCATTGTTGTTGGGGCCCCAGCTGTTCACGGTGACCAGCCCTGCACGCAGCTTTCCGACGACGTCGCGCGCCTTGTCGGCAGGGCCGGACACGGTGGCGGAGAGGCCGTATTCGGTGTCATTGGCCATCGTCACCGCCTCGTCCGCGTCCTTGTAGGTGGTGATGGTCGCGACCGGGCCGAAGGTCTCCTCGCGATAGATCCGCATATCGGGCGTCACGTCACCCAGCGCGGTCGGGCGGATGTAGTAGCCACGATTGACCGTCTCGGGGAGGCCGGGGCCCCCGTGAAGCAGCGTCGCGCCCTCGTCGATGGCCGACTGGATGAGGTCCTGGATCTTGTCGTACTGCGCCTTGTTGACCACCGGGCCGATGTGCATCCCTTCTTTGGTCGGGCTATCGACTGCGACCTGCGCCATAATCACCGACACGGTCTGATGCGCTGCGTCCTTCTGGCTTTCGTGAACGAGGATGCGGGTCGGCGCGATGCAGCTCTGTCCGGTGTTGGCGATGACGCCCTGCACCGTCGGCGGTAGCACTTCGCCGAGGTCGGCGCCCTCGAGCACCAGATTCGGCGCCTTGCCGCCGAGTTCCTGGTGCACCTTTTTCACCGTCGGTGCCGCGGCCTGCGCCACCGCGATGCCCGCGCGGGTGGAGCCGGTGAAGCTCACCATGTCGATGTCGGGGTGGGCGGAGATCGCTGCGCCGACGCCGGGGCCGTCGCCCTGCACGAGATTGAAGACTCCCGCCGGCACCCCTGCCTCCTCCATGATCTCGGCCAGGATCACGGCGTTGGTCGGGCATTCCTCCGACGGCTTCAGGACCATCGTGTTGCCCGCCGCGAGGCAGGGCGCGACCTTGGCGGTGATCTGGTTGATCGGCCAGTTCCAGGGGGTGATGAGGCCGACCACGCCGATCGGTTCGTGCACCACCCGCGCACCGCCGACATCCTCCTCGAACGCGAACGTCTCGAGCGCCTTGCGCACCGCGATGAAGTGGCCGAGCCCGGCAGGCGCCTGCGCCATGGTGGCGAAGCTGATCGGTGCGCCCATCTCTTCGCTGATCGACTGGGCGATGTCGCCCATGCGCCGTTTGTAGGCGTCGATCACGCGGTCGATCAGCGCGAGGCGTTCGTCGACGCTGGTCTGTGAGAAGGTCGCGAAGGCACGCCGCGCCGCGGCAACCGCCTTGTCTACGTCGGCCGCGGTGCCGAGCGTGATGACCGTGCACGGCTCTTCGGTCGCGGGGTTGATCACCTCACGCCGCGTACCGCCGTCGCTGTCCACCCAGGCGCCGTCGATATAGTGCTGAAGATGTTCGCGCATGAAATGCAGCCTTTCGAGCAGAGGGGAGTTGCCGCCAGAGTGCGCGTTTGAGTTGCGCCGCGCAACCTTTGCGCTAGCCTCTCTGGCATGCGCACGCTGCTCGTCACCGCTCTCGCCACACTGGGCCTTGTGGCCTGCACCCCGTCCCCTGCGCCGAGCGCGGCGAGCGATCGCGGGCAAGGCACGGCCGAGCTGCACGAACGGCTGCTGACGCTCGACAGTCATCTCGACACGCCAGTGCACTTCGACCGGCCCGGCTATGATTTCGGGCGCGCGCAGACCTTCACCGACGATCTGACGCATGTCGACCTTGCGCGGATGAGCGCCGGCAACCTCGATGGCGGTTTCTTCGTCATCTACACGCCGCAGTCGGCCGATCAGGCCGGCATGACGCGCGCGGCGGAGGCCCGGCTTGCGTCCACCTTGCGCACCATCGCGGCGCAAAGCGAGCGCATCACGCTTGCCAAGACCAGTGACGAGATCGCCGCCATTGCGCGCAGCGGGCGACATTTCGCGCTGCTGTCGGTCGAAAACAGCGGCCCGCTGGGCGCGGATGCGGCAGCCTGGCGGCGCTGGTATGACGCGGGCGTGCGCATGGCCGGGCCGGTGCACAGCCGCACCAACCAGCTCGCCGATTCGACCACCGGAGAGCGCCGCTGGGGCGGCCTGTCACCGGAGGGGCGGCGTTGGGTCACGCTGATGAACGAGCTCGGCATCGTCGTGGATGCGAGCCATGCTTCCGATGAAGCGACGCGGCAGATGATGGCCCTCTCGACCACGCCGGTCATCCTCTCCCATTCAGGCTTCCGCGCGATCTATGACCATCCGCGCAACGTCCCCGACGATATCGCGCGGGAGGTAGCGGCAAAGGGCGGGGTGATCGCGATCAACAGCGTGTTCCTGTCGCGGTTCAACAACAGCGACGCGCGCAAGCCGCTCTACGAGGAGTTCGACCGGCTGCCGACGATGACCGCCGCTGCGCAGCGCGACCTGGCGCGACGCTGGGCGGCACTCGACCAGCGCGAGCGCATCAACGAAGGCGATATCGACCTCTACGTCCGCGCGGTCGATTACTGCCTGCGGCTCGTCGGAGCGGCGCATTGCGGGATCGGGGCCGACTGGGACGGCGGCGGCGGGGTGCGCGGCATGGAGGATATCCGTGCCCTGCCCGACGTCACTGCGCGGTTGCAGCGGCTCGGGTGGAGCGAGAGCGATCTGCGTCAGCTTTGGGCCGGCAACACCCTGCGCGTGCTGCGCATCGCGGAACAGCGCCGGGCGCGGTGATGCAGCGGGTCCGCATCCTCGCCATCGGCTTGCTGGCGTGGATGAGCGGCGCCGCCCACGCGGCTCAGCCGGGGGCGGCACAGCCAATGCCCCCGCCCGTCGACACGGCATCGCCGATGAACGGCACCGAAGCGCCCGTCATCGCGGACATCCTCGGTCGCGATCCATCGCAGCGGCTGACCCTCGATGTACGGTTCGGCGATGACGGACCGCACGGTTTCGTGGTCGATACCGGCGCCGAACGCAGCGTTGTCGCACGCGAAATTGCGGAGCGTCTGCAACTTCGGCCTGCGGGGCGCGCGCGCATCGTCGGCATCGCGGAGGTGATCGAGACGGATCTCGTGCGCGCCGAGGCCATGAGCGTCGGGCCGGTGCGCCTGCCCTCGCAGCGGATACCGGTGTTCGCCGGCGCCCAGATCGGTGGACCGGGGTTGATTGGTCTCGATGCGCTCGAGGGTCATCGGCTGCTGATCGACTTCCGCGCTCACCGCATGGAGCTGCGCCCGACCAGCCGCCGCCGCGATCGAGAGATCAGCGATGGCGACGCCATTGTCGTCACCGCGCGCCGCAACGCCGGGCGGCTGATCATCTCCGACGCGCGGCTGGGCGGGCGGCGGATCGACCTGGTGCTCGATACGGGCTCGCAGACCAGCATCGGCAACCGCGCGATGCAAAGGTTCGTCGCCAGCAACCGCAGCCACGGCGCGCCGCTCACCCCCGGACTGATCCTCGGTGTCACCGGCGCCCGGTTACCGGTGGAGCGCGGGGTGGTGACGAGCATCGATCTCGCCGGCTTCACCATCACCGACCTGCCCATCGCCTACGGCGACAGCCCGGCCTTTGCGGCCCTTGGGCTCGAGCGCCGACCGGCGATGCTGCTGGGCATGGACGCGCTGACATTGTTCGACCGCGTGGCGATCGACTTCGGTTCGCGCCGGGTGTGGTTCGACCTCCCCACGCGCACGCGCGCAAACCGCTCGATCCGTTAACGCAGGCGGCCGAGCGCCTCCTGGATGCGGGCGCAGGCGGTGCGCAGGGTTTCGCTGTCGGTGGCGTAGCTGATGCGGAATGCGGGTGACAGGCCGAACGCCTGCCCCGGCACCGCCGCGACGCGGGCCGCATCGATCAGATAGTCGGTTAGGTCGCTGTCGCTGTCGATGCGACGACCGTCGGGCGCCGACCGCCCGATCGTCTCACGCGCGTCGGGAAAGACGTAGAAGGCGCCGTCGGGCGTCGGGCAGTTGAGCCCCGGCGCGTCGTTGAGCATCGCCACCACCATGTCGCGGCGCTCGCGGAACTGGGCGTTACGCTCCTCAAGGAAGTCCTGATCGCCGGTGAGTGCTCCCCGCGCGGCGGCCTGCGCGATCGAGCAGGGGTTGCTGGTCGACTGCGACTGGAGCTTGGCCATCGCCTTGATGAGCCAGCCCGGCCCCCCGGCGTAACCAATCCGCCAGCCCGTCATCGCATAGGCCTTAGAGCAGCCGTTAACCGTCAGCGTGCGGTCGAACAGCTGCGGGTTCGCCTCGGCGAAGCTGGTGAAGGGCTCGTCCGCATACCAGACATGCTCGTACATATCGTCGGTGAGGATCATCACCTGGGGATGGCGATCGAGCACCGCCCCCAGCGCCGACAGCGTCGCGCGGTCGTAGGCGGCGCCGGTCGGGTTGGAGGGCGAATTGAGGATCAGCCAGCGCGTGCTGGGCGTGATCGCGGCTTCAAGCTGTTCGGGCGTGATGCGATAGCCCTGTTCGGCGCCTGCGCTCACGGTTATCGGAGTGGCACCGGTGTAGGCGACAATGTCGGGGTAGCTCACCCAATAGGGGGCGGGGATGATCACCTCGTCGCCCGGCCCGACCGTCGCGGCGAGCGCGTTGAAGATGACATGCTTGCCCCCGACCGACACGATGATGTCCGCGGGATCGTAGCTCAGCTGATTGTCGCGACGGAATTTGTGCGCGATGGCTTCGCGCAGGGCGGAGGTGCCGGCGACGTCGGTATATTTGGTTTCGCCGCGGCGGATGGCCGCGATCGCCGCCTCCTTGACGAAATCGGGGGTGTCGAAATCCGGCTCACCTGCGGACAAGCCGATGATGTCGATCCCGTCACGCTTCAACTGTGCCACGCGCGCGGTCATCGCGAGCGTGGCGGAGGGCTGGATACGCGTGATGGCGGACGACAGGCGCGGCTGCATGATGTTCCCTCGGCAGATGCGGCAGCGTTAAAGCGCGTGCCGAAGCAGGGCAACCGTCGCCGCGCGATCGGGTTAGCCCAAGCCCTGCGCCTTTTCCGCCGCGCTCAGGGTGAAAATCTCGCAGCCCGTCTCGGTGATGCCGATGCTGTGTTCGAACTGCGCGGTGAGGCTGCGGTCGCGGGTGACGGCGGTCCAGCCGTCGGCAAGCACCTTTACCCCCGGCTTGCCGAGGTTGATCATCGGTTCGATGGTAAAGAACATGCCGGGCCGCAGCTCTGGCCCCGATCCGGGCGGGCCGACGTGGACCACCTCTGGTGCATCGTGGAACAGGCGCCCGAGACCATGGCCGCAGAACTCGCGCACCACGCCGTAGCGATGGCGTTCGGCGTGGCTCTGGATCGCCCAGCCGATGTCGCCGATGGTGTTGCCCGGCCGTGCCGCTTCGATCCCGAGCATCAGGCATTCGTAGGTCACTTCGACCAGCCGTCGCCCCTTCAGCGCGACGTCGCCGACGAGGAAGGTGCGGCTGGTGTCGCCGTGCCAGCCATCGACGATCGCGGTGATGTCGATATTGACGATGTCCCCGTCCTTGAGCGCGCGCTCGCCCGGGATGCCATGACAGACGACCTGATTGATCGAGATGCAGCTCGCGTGCGCATAGCCGCGATACCCGACCGTCGCCGGCACCGCGCCCGCAGCGACGATATAGTCGAGGATCGCCGCGTCGATGTCCGCGGTGATCGCGCCCGGCACGACCTGCGGCGCGATCATGTCGAGCGCGGCCGCGGCGAGCGCTCCTGCCTTGCGCATCCCGGCAAAGCCCTCCGGTCCGTGCAGCTTGATGACGCCATCGCGGGGCGTGCCGACCTGATCGTCGGCGAGAGTGACGTAACGCGTATCCATCGACCGGCACTTAGGCGCGGCGGACCGAAAATCCTAGGTCGGCGACGCTTGCCCGCAGAAGGCGCGGCTCTAAGATCGCAGCCATGAGCGATCGTATCTGGACCGCCGGGCTGGTCATCATCGGCGATGAAATCTTGTCGGGCCGGACGCAGGACCGCAACGTCGCGCAGGTCGCCTCCTGGCTGAATGTGCAGGGCATTCGCCTCGCACAAGTGCGTATCGTCCCGGACGTCGAGGCGGAGATCGTGGCAGCGGTCAACGCGCTCCGCGTGCGCTACGATTATCTGTTCACCACCGGCGGGATCGGGCCGACTCATGACGACATCACCGTCGACGCGATCGCCGCCGCGCTGGGAGTCGGGGTGGTGCATCATCCCCAGGCGGTCGACGTGCTGACGCGCTACTATGCGGATAAGGGGGGCGTCACCGACGCGCGCCTGCGCATGGCGCGGGTGCCGGAGGGCGCCGACCTCATCCCCAATCGCATGTCGGGCGCGCCGGGCATGACGATAGGCAACATCTTCATCATGGCCGGCGTGCCGCACATCACCGCGGGGATGCTCGACGCGCTGACCGGCACGCTGGAGGGCGGCGCGCCATTGGTGTCGGCGACGATCGGCGGCTGGGTCGCCGAAAGCGAAGTCGCGGACGTCCTGCGTCAGGTGGAGCGCGCTCACGCCGGTGTATCGATCGGCAGCTACCCCTTTTTTCGTGAAGGGCGGGTGGGTGCCAACTTCGTCGCCCGCGCGACCGAGGAATCCACGGTTCAGCAAGCCATTGCCGCGATCCGCACGGGGCTCGCCGCGGCAGGTTACGACCTCGTCGACGGCGGAATCTGAGACGACCGTCTCGAATGCGACCCCCTTGCACAGCTTGCGCCGGCTGCTAGAGGGCGGGCGAAGTTCGGAATTCCGAATTGGCAGAATTCGGAATGGACCGCGAAAATCGGCGTAAGCGCTTGATTTGCGGGTGTAGCTCAATGGTAGAGCAGAAGCTTCCCAAGCTTACGACGAGGGTTCGATTCCCTTCACCCGCTCCACTTTTGGCCTAACGTGTTGGAATAGTTAGAATCCATCTCCGTAGAGTGGATTCGTGTGACACAAGACTGTGACACAAAGCTGTGTCACGCCAGGCTGCTCACACCCGTCAGTTCGCTGCCGTCCATTGATCGGAGATGGCGGTATGAAATTCGGCAGCCTCGTCGTTCGTCACCGCATATTTTACTTCCGCCGTCGGCTCGGTGGGCAGTTCGGCGGCGGCGAAGCTATAACCATTTCCCTGAGGACATCGGACCGGCGAACCGCTCAGTTTCGAGCGGCCCGTCTGAACGCGCGATGGGAAACGATGATGTGGTCGGAACGCCAGCGGGGACTTTCCCCGGACATCGCTAGAGAATTTTTCCGGCGGGGCATGAACGACGAAATCCGCACGCTCGTCGCGGAGATGACCGACCCGCTGCCGCCGACCCCGGAGCGGTTCGACCGCAGTTGTCGTCTGCACGAGGCGGCGTTCTTAATGTGTGCAGGTCACCCATCCAACACGAGCGTATTTCCCGACGCCGCCTGGGCGCGGCTTCCCCTGGTCGATGCCGCCGACCGGGAGGTGGTGACCCGCCTCGTCAAGTACCGTGTGGACGATCCGACCTTAACAGATGAGGCGATGCAGCGGCTAGGTGCCGAGCCGATGAAGCTCGACCAGAAGTGGACCTACGTCACCGAGCGCGATGCAAGAGCGCAACTGTTGCGCGGCAAGGCGGCCGCGTTCTCTCGAATGCGTCAGCTATACGAACGAGACATCCCGCCGTGGGTGGACGTGCTCGAAATCGCGCTCGACGAAGAGCGCTTTAACGCGGCCTCGCGCGACTTTCCCTTGCGCGAGCCGCGCTCACCTCAGCCCAATACGCCCTCGTCCGAGCCAAGCCCCACAGCGTGGGTATCTGCCCCTGAGAAGACGCCTACGCCGAATGACGGTCCCGAACCTTCGTCTTCCGCGCGAACTTCGCCGCGGACCATCAACAAGGAAATTACGGTGATGGCTGCCGTGGCGGGAGAGCTGCAGAACCGCGTGGAAGACCGCCTTCAGGGTTCCGTTCATCAATTTCAAAGAGCATCGGCACAGCGTACGCGGGCTGAACGATGAGATAGCCCGCCTGCCTTGGCAGAAGAAGCACTTCGACGCGCTGTTTTCGTGCCTATCTATACGGGTAACCAAGGGTCTCGCAGACGGCCTTTACCTATCTTGCCGAATGGGAAGTTAGCCGACCTTCATGCTATCCGGTTGGCTCCTATCTCGAGAGCGACAAGGTTCGGCAAAGCACGGCGAACCGGATTCTGGGTCACTCGCGGAGGACGGTGCAAGAACGCTCGTACAATGCGCGGCCGGAAACGGTCGGCCGAGACCAATATCTCGGTGAGATGCTCGAGGTGCTGACCCGAGAAATCCCCAATTTGACGTCACATCTTCAACCGGCATCCGTGCGGTTGCTCGCGCTAAACTGCCGGCGGTCCGTGGGGTCGGCACCTGGACGAGCTTCGTCACGAAAGCACGGCGAACGCATGTCGCGCCGCACGTAGGCGTTCAAGTTCCCCGAGCTTTGTCGCAGGGACGACCTGTTATATCAGTCGTGGAGCGACCCGTGTTGGAAATTCAGGCCCGCGTACGGTCATGCGCGCGGCGTCGTAGGGTCGCTGGAGGGCGATGACGTCGTCTAGGCCACCGGTCAGCCAGCGCTCGTGGTCCTCACGCTCGAGCACCGTGATCATCGCCTTGGGGTGGATTGGCGCGACGAGCTCGTTGGGGTCGCAGGTGACCATGGCAAAGCCGCGTTTGTCGTCGGCGAGCGGCTGCCACAGGCCGGCGACCGCGAACAGCGGCTGGTCGGTGATCTGAAACCACATCTCGCCCTTGATCGGCTTGCCGCCGCCGACGTCGTGGGTGTCGGGGGTCCATTCGCAGAACTCGCTGAGCGGGATGAGGCAGCGGTTGCGGGGGTGTTCGGCGAGGCGGCGCCACTGCGGCAGCGCAAGGTTGCGGACGTTGGTCATCGGCCACTTGGCCTGCCCGCCCAGCACGTCCCACGCCATGATGTCGATGCCTAGCCCGCGGTCATCGCGCCGCACGACATAGGCGCGCCCCCGCGGCACCAGCTCCTGCGGGTTGAAGCGATTGTCCATCGGCCGCTCAGCCAGCCAGTCGGCGCCGAAGTGGGTGCGCAACGTCTCGGGCTCGTAGGACAGGCGAGCACGATTACACACAACGGTCCTCCGGACGTCAGGGTCGATCGCGCGAGCCTACGCCACCGCGATTTTGCATCAAGGCGGATGGTGCCCCGACCGTGTGCTCAGCCGCGCAACCACGGCCACGGACCGGTAATGGCGACGGTTTTCGTCGGGCTGTAGATGTTGACAAACAACGTGCGCGCGTCGGGGCTGAAGCAGGCGCCGGCGAGTTCGGTCGGCAGGCGCAGCCGTGCGAAGTCGCTGACCTCTCCGCTCGGGGTGACGAGCTTCAGGCGATTGTCAACGCTGTCGCCCGGCTGGTCCTCGCACACCACGAGGTGGCCGCTCGGCGCCACGGTCAGATTGTCGGCATAGTGCAGCATGTCGGTGCCGCTCGATTCGACGAACAGTTCGAGGGTCGGCGGCGATGCGCGTTCGTCGTGCCCTTCGACGCGCGATGGGATGTAGCGGAAGATCTGGCCGACCCGCGCTGCCCCGCCGCTCGTGCAGGCGATATAGATCTCGCCGCCGGGGCCCATGTGAATGCCCTCGCCCCGCGCGAACGGCACCGCTCCTGCCGCCGCGCCGCGCTGGCGCAGGTCGTCGGCGGGGCTGTCGGTTCCGTCGAGGTCGATCCACCGCACCGGCAACGCCGCACGCTGAGGCACATCGCTGCCCGTCCAGTTGCGCGTATCCCGCCGCGCGGGATCGACGAAGGCCAGCGCCTGCAGTCGTCCGCCTGCGACCAGCCTCCCCCGCGCATTTGGGAGGAGGCGGTAGAGGAGGCCTTCCGGGCGATCCTCGGTCAGGTAGACGATCCCCGTGCGCGGGTCGACGACCGCCGCTTCGTGGTTGAAGCGGCCGAGTGCGGTGAGCGCGACCGGCTCCACCACGCCGCGGCCCGCCGCGGGCACTTCGAACACCCAGCCGTGGTCGGCGCCGACGCTGCTGCCGGCACGCGTCATGTCTTCTTCACAGGTGAGCCAGCTGCCCCACGGCGTTACCCCACCGGCGCAGTTGCGGATGGTGCCGACGAGGCTGAGATACTGTTCCTGCACGACGCCGCGGCGATAGTCATAGACGATCGTGGTCGTACCGCCGGGGAGCGGTGCGGCGTCGCTGCGCCGCCGGTCGTAGGTTGGGATGGCGCCAGAGGGCTTGCGCGCGAAGGGGCCGGTGTCGCTATGCCCGGGACCAAGCTCGTGATTGCGGACCAGTGCCACGCGCCCGCCGCCAAGGTCGAACGCGCCCATCCCGTCGCCACGATCGGGAACCATCCAGCCGTCGGCCATCGTCTCGCCGAAGCTCGAAATGACGCGGTAGTTAAAGCCGTCCGGCAGATCGAGCACCCCCGCCGGATCGGACTCGAGCGCCCGCCGCGGTGCGCGCCGCGAGATGGCCGCCCCCGATGACGTGCCGCATCCGCCGAGCGCGAGGCTGGCAAAGGCGGCCGAGAGGCTAAGCGATGCGGCACGGCGAGTGATCACGGCAGGATTTCCCCTTGTCTGAAATTCCGGCCTGGCGTCGAAAAACGACAGCGGTGTTACGCGCTGACCGCCCGATCACGCCGCGCGTCACAGAAATGTCACGAGTTTGCCACCGAATCGTCGCGCTCCGGTCATAACGCGCCGCTCGTCGACCCGCCGCCCGATCGCGGCGTCGAAGGGGGTTATCAAATGCTGTCGTCCTTCCGCGCCACCCGCATCGTTGCGGGCGCCTCGCTGCTTACGCTCGCCGCTGCCATTAGCACGCCCGCGCTCGCCGCAGACCCGGTCGCGTCTCCCGCCGACGCCGAGATCGCCTCAGCGCCTGCGGAGGAGGGCCAGTCGGGCGACATCGTCGTCACCGGCTCGCGCCCGATCGCGGAATCGGAGGCTGCCGCGCTGCGGGCGCAGCGCGCATCGGATTCGCTGGTCAGCATCGCCGCTAGCGACAGCGTCGGCCGCCTGCCCGACCAGAATATCGCGCAGGCCGCGGGTCGCCTGCCGGGCGTCGCGGTGCAGCGCGATCAGGGCCAGGCGCGCTATATTTCGCTGCGCGGGGCGCCGATCAACTGGACCACACTGTCGATCGACGGGCTCAACATCGTCAGCCCCGAAGGCCGCGACACGCGGTACGACAGCATCCCCTCGGCGATCGCCTCGCAGATCGTGGTGCGCAAGGCGGTGACCCCGGACATGACCGGAGAGACGGTCGCCGGCAACGTCGACATCATCACCCGTTCGGCGTTCGATTACCCCGGCTTGCGCGTCGCCGGAAAGCTTGGCGCGGGTCATGTCGAGCTTGGCGGGCGCACCGAATATGAAGGCTCGCTGGTGGTCTCCGACCGTTGGCGGCTGGGCGCGGGCGAGCTCGGGGTGGTGTTGTCGGGCAGCTATTATCAGCGCGACATGCTGACCGACAATTTCGAGATCGACTGGGAGCCGGTGTCGCAGGATCTCCAGCCGGGCGGCGCCGACCGCATCTGGGCGCGCGAGACCGAAAACAAGCTCTACCGCCTAACCCGCCGCAACTGGTCGGCGAGTGGCCGGCTGGAATGGCGCCCCGACGCCGGCGGCCGCCTGTTCGCGCAGTCGATCTACACCATCTTCGCCGACGACGAAGGGCGCGACAACTTCATCTTCGACCTCGACGATCGCCAGTCGGACAACAAGCGCGGGGCGACCCCCTGCGGCGCGACCAACCCGGTGACCAACAGCGGCTATGCCGACGTGTGCATCGGCAACACCCCCTTCACCGGCACCGTCTATGGCATCGACATCAACCAGCGCGCGACGCTGCGCGCGTTCCGCCAGTCGATCTGGAGCAACACCGCGGGCGCCGACGTTCCGCTGTCGGATGCGACCGACCTTGCAGTGCGGCTCAACTTCACGCGGGCGGAGGATGATCGCAGCGTCGTCGGCGAAGCGCGCTTCGACAGCCCGTCGACCCGCACCCAGCGGCCCACGGTCGAGTATGATTTCCGCGACCCGGAGCTGGCGCGCCTGCGCCTATTCTCGACGCTCAACCCGTCGGGCACCTTCGCCCGCGGTGCCGAGAACCACAATATCGACGCCTATCCGCGTCCGCTCTCCTCGCTGCGCTCGCTTGACGCGGTCGACGTGACCGACGCCTTCACCGCGCGGGTCGATCTGCGCCACCGCACGGGCTTGTTCGGCAGCGATGCCGAGCTCCGTTTCGGCACGCAATTCGACCTGCGGCGCAAGGAATCGAACGAACGCGAGCTGCTCGCGAACACTGCGGCGCAGTTCGCGGCGGCGGGCCTCCCCACCACTTACCTCGGCAACTGGACGACCGACGCGCCGTTCCGCGGCCGTATCCCGCTGTCGTACGACTTCAGGCACTTCGACACCGACACCATGCGCCGCTTCGTCGCGCAGCTCGACGCGGTGCAGGATTTCGTACCGATCCCCGCCAACTTCTACGATGTCGAGGAGCAGGTTTACGCCGCTTACGTCATGGCGACGCTGCGCCCGTCGTGGGGCAGCATCGTCGGCGGCGCGCGCATCGAGCATGTCCGGAACAGCGGTGAGGCGATTGTCGCGCTGAACGGGGTCAACACGCCGATCCGCACAGCAAGTGACTCGACGCTCGTCTTCCCAAGCCTCCACTTCAACATCGACATCGCCGACGACAAGAAGCTGCGGATTTCGTTCAACAGCGGCGCCGCGCGGCCCGACTATGATCAGCTGCGCCCCAACTTCACCTTCAGCGACACCAACCAGAGCATCTCCGGCGGCAACCCGGAAGCGAAGCCGGAGCGCGCCTACGGCGTCGACGTCTATCTTGAACAATATATCGTGCCGCAGGGGTTCGTGTCGCTCGGCGGCTTCTATAAGCGGGTCGAGGACGTGCTCTTCGACGACAGCCGCACCTTCAACTCAGACGTGCTCAACAGCGGCGGGATCGATCGCTCGGGCTACATCCTGTCAACCATTACCAACGGCGGCAGCGGCTGGATCGCGGGGCTGGAGGCGGCGCTCCAGGTCCAGCTTGAGCCGTGGACGGGCTCGCTTGGCCTCCCCGACTGGATGGGCGGCTTCGGCCTCAATGCTAACGCGACGCTCAACTGGTCGGAGGCGACCGCCCCCGACGGGTCGAAGCTGACGCTGCCGGGCACCAGCGACGTCGTTTACAACATCGGCGCCTACTACGAGAAATACGGGCTGTCGCTGCGGCTCAACTATCAGAAGCGCACCGACTGGCTCGATGCCTATGGCCCGGCTTCGGACGGCGGCAATTTCTACTGGGCAGCAGACGACGAGCTCGATTTCTCGGCGCGCTTCGCGGTAAACCGTAATTTCGAGGTGTATTTCGACGCGTCGAACCTGCTCGATCAGCCGGGTCGGCGCTACGTCCGTTCGAGCCCGTACACGATCGAGTGGGAACGCTTTGGTCGGCGCTTCACCGGCGGCGTGCGGTTCACCTTCTGATGCGCGGGATTGCACTGAGGGCGCTGCTGCTGGCGAGCGCCGCTGCCGGACTATGGGGGTGCGTGACGCTCCCCCACAGCATCTCGCTCCCCGCGGTCGATGTGGCGGCGAGCGGGGAGACCGAACCGGTCGGCACTGCCAACACCGACGCCGCCGACGATCCCGCCATCTGGCGCAACCCCGCCGATCCATCAGCGAGCCTGATCGTCGGCACCGACAAGCGCGCGGGGATTCACGTTTATCGCCTGGACGGGCGCGCGGTGGGCTTCGCGTCCGCCGGGGAGATCAACAATGTCGACCTGCGCGATGAGGTGGCATGGCAAGCCCGCCGCATCGTTCTGGTCGGCGCGTCGAACCGCAACAGCCTGACCCAGCCACGGCTGTCGCTCTTTGCGCTCGATACGCGAAGCGGCGCGCTTGAGCCGCTGGCCGAGCTGCCCGTGCCGGGCGCCGACGGCGAAGCCTATGGCTTCTGCCTCGGCCGCATCGGAAACGACCCCATGCCGCGCGCCTACCTCGTTACCAAGGCGGGGCGGATCGACGAGGTGCGGATCCATGCCGATACCGGCGCGCCTGTCCGCCTCGAACGCACCCGCAGCTTCACGCTTCGCACCCAATCCGAAGGCTGCGTCGTCGATGACCGCACCGGCCTGCTCTACGTCGGCGAAGAGGACGTCGGCGTGTGGCGCATCGACCTCAACCAGCCAGCGCCGGCCCCGGTGGTCTTCGCCAGCGTCGGCGCGTCGCAAGGTTTGGTCGCCGATGTCGAAGGGCTGGCGCTAGCCCCCGAGGGCGAGCGGGGCGGCCTGCTGGTCGTATCAAGCCAGGGCGACAATGCCTATGCCCTGCTCGACCTCGACACGGCTGAACTGCGCGGCCGTTTCCGTATCAACGGTGGTCCGATCGGCGGCACCAGCGAAACCGACGGCATCGAATTGATGCTCGGCGACTTCGGCCCGCGCTATCGCGAAGGGCTGTTCGTCGCCCAGGACGGCGACAACACCCCCCGCCCGCAGAACTTCAAACTGGTGAGCTGGGCCGAAGTGCGCACCGCACTCGCCGCCCCACCCTCCGCTGCCGCCCGTTAATCCTGGCGCGCCCGTCCTAGCATAGACGAGCACTTCAGGAGTCCTGCTTTCAAAGTGCCAGCGAGCGCCCGCAGGTGCGTGATGACCGCACGTGCTGAGCGCGTGCGGTGGAGCAGCGTGGCCGGATCGGTGCGAAGGCGCCGCCAGGTCGCGGGCTGTTGCTGAGCAAACAGCGCCGACGGCGGTCCCAGTGTGGTTTGGATCAGCGCCGCGAGGTGCTGTCCACGAGGTCCCTCGGCCTCGACCACCCGCAACCGTGATCGAAGGGCGGCGGGGATGCCGTCGATCGAGTTGGCGGTGCAAATCCAGTTGACGTGGCTTGAGTCGACTTTCCGGCGCGAATGGAAGTGGCTCGGGAACAGGCGTTTGTCCGCCTTGGAGAAAGCGACCGGCGCCCCGCGTTATCGGGCCGGGTGACGAGCACGATGGCGCTCGCCGGCTTGATGGTGGTCGGGGCCGCGATGGCGTTTTGAGCCGCGCGCGTTCGGTCGCTCGCGGGGCGATCGTCACGAAACCGTCGCAGCACCGTCAATTATCTGTCGTCAACCGACCCTAGCTGCCGCCCCGACAACAATGCTCGGGGACTCTCCACATGATTTACCGTTGCACGTCGCGCCAGCTTTTGCTGGGTGCCGCCTCTCTCGCGCTGAGTGCGCCCGCCTTCGCGCAACCGGTCGCTGATAACGCTCCAGAGCAAGAGCTTCAGGACGGTGACATCATCGTCACCGCGCAAAAGATCGAGCAGCGTTCGGTCGACGTCCCGATCACGATCAGCGCTTTGTCCGGCGCGCGGATTCGCGACCTCGCGGTCAGCGATCTCGACGAACTGTCGGCCTATGTCCCCGGGCTCAACATTCAGGAGCAAAGCGCCAACAACCCGGGCGTCGTCATCCGCGGTATCACATCCGATTCAGGTTCGGCGCAGCAAGGTCCGCGCGTCACGCTTTACTACAACGGGGTCGACATCTCGCGTTCGCGCGGGTCCTACCAGGCGATTTACGATCTCGAGCGCGTCGAGGTGATCAAGGGGCCGCAGGCGACGCTGTTCGGGACAGCGTCGGCCGTCGGCGCGATCAGCCTAACCTCGGCGCGTCCGCGATCCGGCTTCGCGGCGGAGGTCACCGCCGGCTACGGCAATTACAATCACACTTTGCTTGGCGGCTTCGTCAACGCCGGCAACGACGCGCTGGCCGGCCGGCTCGCGTTCGAGTGGCGGACGCGCGATGGCTACGTCGAGAATCTCAACCCCGCGCAGCCGCAGGAGCTTTACGCACAGGACCAGCTCGGTTTGCGCGGTTCGCTGCGCTGGCGCCCGAGCGATGCCGTGACGGTCGACCTGATCGGCACCTACGATCGCCAGCGCAACGGCGGCACCCCCTTCGTCTCGCGCACCTATGGCACCGCCGATGGCCCCGCCAACCCGTTCGGGCGCGCAAATCTGTCCGGCTCGCCGCTGTCGCAGTCGGTGCTGGGCAAGGCCGACCTTGGCCTCGACCGCGACGTGTACGATCTCAACCTCACGGTTCGCGCCGATTTGGGTGGCGGCGTCACCTTCACGACGGTCAACGGGTATCGCGAGTTCGACAGCCTCGAAGTCTTCGACGCGGACGGATCGGCGGCCTGGTATCTCGAGTTCGCCGAACTCGCGCGCGGCTGGCAGGCGAGCCACGAGGGCCGCTTCAGCTATGCCGACCCCCGCTGGCGCGCGACCTTTGGCTGGAATTTCTTTCGTGAAAGCGGGGTCCAGAACGTGCCCTTTTCGGGCGAGGAAGGCACCTTCATCCAGTGCCTCAGCAACGCGCTTCGGATCGGCTGCGTGAACGCGGCGGGCGCCGTTCCCGCGTCGCAGGCGACCTCGCTGCTAACCGGCGGCGCGCTGACCCAGCTTCCCTATTCTTCGCAGTATGAAAACCAAGGGCGAAACAATAGCTATTCCGTGTTCGCGGACGTCACCTGGATACCGACAGACCGTCTCGAGCTGACCGCGGGCGCCCGCGTTCTGATCGAGGATCGCCGCTCGGGCTACCGCTCCACCGTTCCCGCGCCCCGTTTGCCTGCCCTGTTGCCCGCACCACTTCGCGCGCAACTGCTCGGTGCGCTGCCGAGCCTCGCCTTCTCGCTCGTCCCGGGCCAGGTCGACACCGGCGGTCGCACCTTTACCGCCGAGGCGGACTTCGCCGCAGTGCTGCCGAGGTTCAACATTCTGTACCGGCTCACCGACCGCACCAATCTCTTTGCCACCGTCTCAAAGGGGCGGCGTTCGCCGGTGGTCCAGCTCGGTGCGGCGCGGGTCGCCGGCATCGTCGGGCCCAATGTTCAGCTCGTGCCCGAGGAGAATGTCTGGAACTACGAAGTCGGGCTGAAGGGCGCGGTAGGCGCCGTCTCCGGCGCGCTCGGTGTCTATTATCAGCGCTACGATGGTTTCCAAGTTAGCGTCGTTCAGCCCGATGGCCGCAGCGTCACGCAAAGCGCGGGCACGGCGAGCAACCTCGGCGTCGAGGCGGAGTTGGCCGTCCGAGTGTCCGACATGCTGCAGCTGTTCGGCAACGTTGGTTATATCGACGGCGGTATCGACGAGAACAACAGCTTCGCCCCGCAATTCTCGGGTGCGCGCTTTCGCCTTCAACCCGAATGGCAGGCCGCCGCGGGGTTCACCCTGAACGCGCCGATCGGGAACGGCGCCCGGTTCTTCCTGACGCCCAGCGTCACCCACCGCAGCCGCATCTTCTTTGAAGTGCCGAACAACCCGCTGCTCTCGCAGGGACCGGTCACGCTGGTCAATGCGCGCGGCGGCGTGGCCTTCGCAGGCGACCGGTTCGAGGTCGCGGCGTTTGTCCGCAACGCCTTTGACGAGGACTATCTGCTCGACGCCGGCAACACTGGCGGCGCGTTTGGCATTCCGACCTTTATCCCGGGCGAGCCACGGTTCTTTGGCATCCAGCTTACCGCGCGCTACTGATCGGCTGCGGGCAGGGGAAAGCGTATCATGGACGTAGTTCGTCGCGAAGCTTTGGCGCTACTGGGTGCGGGTGTCGCGGGGACGCTAGGCGCCCCGGTTATCGCCGCCACCGGCCGGCGGGAGGCCGGTGACGCCCGCTTCCTCCACGGCATAGCCAGCGGCGACCCGGACGCGAACGGCGCCCTCCTATGGACCCGGGTCAGCGTCCCCGATGGTGCCGGAGACGTGCCGCTCCGCTGGTTCGTTGCGCGGGAACCCGGCGGACGAGCGGTGCAAACGGGCCGCGCCGTTGCACGAGCGGCGGCGGACCATACGGTGAAGGCCGAAGTCGGCGGCCTGCGCCCCGGCGTCGACCACTGGTTTTGGTTCGAAACCCGCGCGGGCACGCGCTCCCCGGTCGGGCGGTTTCGTACCTTGCCCGTGGGAGCGACGGCGGAGGTCGTGCTCGCCCTTGCATCGTGCCAGCTTTACCCGGGCGGCTACTTCACCGCCTGGGCGGACCTCGCGCGGCGGCAGCGCGTGGACGCAGTCCTCCATCTCGGCGATTACATCTACGAATATGGCCTCGACGGGTATGGCGCGGAGATCGGTCGACGCATCGGCCGCCTCCCAGATCCACCGCACGAAACTGTGTCGCTCGCCGACTACCGACGTCGCCACGCGCAGGTGAAGGCAGACCCCGCGATGCAGGCCGCTCACGCGCGCGCGGCGTTCATCTGCGTCTGGGACGACCACGAAGTCACCAACGATGCGTGGCTTGGCGGGGCGGAAAACCATCAACCTGCGACCGAAGGCGACTGGCGGGTCCGCAAGGCAGCTGCGCTCCAGGCCTATTTCGAATGGATGCCCATCCGCGACCCGCGCCGTCGCGCCGACCCGGCGGCCATCTATCGCAGCTTCGAATTCGGTGACCTCGCGACGCTCGCCATGCTGGAAACGCGGCTCTTCGCACGGTCCGAACAGGTGGCGTTCAAAGGCGAAGTACCTTCGCTCGACGACGTGCCGCGCATGCTGGCAGAACGCATGCGCCCCGATCGCGAGCTGCTTGGTCCAGCGCAGATGGCGTGGCTCGAAGCGGTGCTGCGGGGGTCGGTGCGGGCCGGAAAGCCATGGCAGTTGCTCGGCAACCAGGTGGTGATGGCGCCCGTCGCCGGCCCCGATCTCGTTCGCGGCTACGGTGCCGAGCGGTGGCGGGCGATCCAGTCGGCGATGCCGACCAGCCTGCGCGCGCGATTGGAAACGGCACGGCTGGGGTTTGCCGCCGGGCTGCCCTTCAATCTCGACGCGTGGGACGGCTACCCACCTGCGCGGGAGCGGCTCTACGCAATGCTGCGCCGTGTCGGCGCGCGACCGATCGCCTTCGCCGGCGACAGTCACGCTTCCTGGGTCAACGAACTGGTCGCGCAGGACGGCACCCGCATCGGCAGCGAGTTCGGAACGACCGCGATCACGAGCCCCTCCTACGGGTCGGTGCTGCCGGGCGTCGGACGCATCATCGCCGATCAGAACCCCGCAGTCCGCTGGTGCGATCAGGACAGCAAGGGCTACACGCTCGTCACCTTGACCCGCGAAGCTGTCACCGCGGAATTCGTCGCGATGTCGACGGTGACCGAACCCACCGCCACCCCCCGCACCGCCGCCCGCTGGCGCGCTACTCCAGGCGAATTGCGGGCGGTGTAGTCAGAGGCGTCGAACACAGCGCGTCACGTCGCTCGGGCGATCGGGCGGAAGACGGCGACGTGAGCGCGCCCGTCGAGAATGTCGACACCGTCGATCAGCTGTGGGCGTGGTCGCGAATTCATCACGCCGCCTCCCGCCGCATGTTCGCTGTCGACCGGTAGCCACGGGCGACTGTTGCGAGCCAAGCGTTGTCTGTGAGTGCGGCGGCCATCGCCTCGGCGACCTCCCGTTCGCTGGCGAAGCGATCGCATTCGGCAAGTCCCATGGCGATGATGTGACGCACCGCCAGAAGCGAGGTCGTCAGCACATCGGCTGCGACCTGCTCCTCGATGATCCTGGTGTCGCCGGCCTCGACGGCCTTCCCGATCGCCTTGCTGGCGGTCGGCTTGCACGGCACGCCCACCGCCGCACAAAATTCGGGCAGGTGCACGAACTTTGAGCGGCCTGATGTGGCTTCGCCAAGGTCGATGCGCGTCGGAGCCCAAGGGCGTAGGTCGCGCAGTTGCGTGGGCATGCGCAGACCCGCCGTTGCCGCCGTCCGCCGCAAAACGAGCAGATCCTTCGCTTCACCGCCCCAAGTCACCAGCTTTGTGGCCGGGTCCGCATTGAGGGTGGCAAAAAGCGCTTCGACGATGCGTTGCTCGCCCGCCGGGTCCGCCATGAGCGTGACGTCGCTGACCACAGGCGTCGGGGTCTGCTCGAGGAACGAGAGCCTGGTCCAGCAACCGGCAACGATGTGGTGAAACGGCCAGCGCACCTTGCGCATCGCGCCTTCGCCGTCGCGGGCGAGGTAGCCGGCGTGCCCGGCGCGATCATAGCTGTACTCGAAGTCGACGACGATAAGCGAAATCGGTCCGCGTCCGCGGTTGGCTGCCCACCGGTTGGCCTCGCGCTGCATTGAGACGGCGTGCGGGTCGAGGGGGTCGTTGTCGTTGTGCACCTTCATTGCTCCCGGAATGAAACGAAGCAGCCCGCCGGTGAGGGCGGGCCGCTTCGAGGTTGGTTGTGTCGCTGTGGGGGTTCGGTCAGTCGAACCGCGGGCCAGGCACGCGCAGGCTGTCGAGCTCGTCCGCGCGCAGCTCGCGGTAGCGATGGCAGGCGGTGAGCTCGAATACCGCCGGGTCGCGCGAGCCGGCGTTGATCGCGCGGGCCACGAAGGGTTCGAGCCCGTGTTCCTCGCACAGCGCGAACCACACGCGGCGATGGGCGTCCCAGCGGAAGCCCCCGAGGCGCAGCGCGTCCTTCTTCGCGTAGGGCGCCCCGGTTGCCTCAACCCGGTAGCTCGGCTTCTCGGCTCGGGCGAGCAGCTCGGGCCAGGCCTGGGCGTCCCAAATCAGATGCATCAGCGCCCAGACGTCGTCACCGGCGCGGTGGGTGGTGGTGAAGTAGCCGACCTGGGCGAGGAGGCCGCCGAGGCGTCGACCCTCTAGCCCTCGCCGCGACCAGTCGATCGAGGTCATCGAGCAGGCCCACGCCCGTCCGGCAAAGGCCGGAAAGCGCCGCTCGAAGATCGGGCGATCGTAGGCGGCATGGTGCGCCACGATCAGATCGACCTCGCCCAGCGCGGCGGCAACCTCATCATCGTCGATCTTTTGTCCCGCG
>NZ_JBPDIM010000002.1:0-338847 GCF_056821725.1 Sphingomonas sp. BLHR8
ACCATCGCGTCGGTGAGGCCGGTAAGCTCGGTCACCTCCTCCGGTACGCCGAACTCGGGCTGCTCGAGCCAGCAGCGCGTCGGAAGATGCCCGACTGCCCAGCCGCCCCGACCGATCTCGACGACCTTGATCGCCAACTCGATGATCTCGGCGGTCTCGACGTTGAGCGAGGTCGTTTCGCAGTCCAGCAGTGCCACCTTGCGCAAGACCAGATCGGGTCGAGCCGGGCGAGCGCGCGGCTGGTCAAGACGTACCTGCAGCTTGAAGTCTGGATGGTCTCGCAGCACCGCAGCCGCTGCCGCTACCTCGTGGCTCGCGAAAACCAGGTTGTCATAGTTCATAACTTTTTCCTTTCGAGCAGGATGCTCAAAAGGCTTCTCAGGAACTCAAATATTCTATCGCAGCGCAGCGAATTAGCTGAGGCCAAATCCTGACGCGAGTTGGCGCATGTGCTCGATCGCGGCGTGGGCAACCGGGCGCGTTGGCTTGGAATGATGGCCAGGCTCATCTTGCGCAGGGGGAGCCGGGGTCGGAGGTTGAGGATTGGTCGGAGGGTGGGTGACCTTGGTTGCTTCCCTCGTCGTCATCGTGGTCGGTGCCGGACAAGGCGCCGTTTGCGTGTGGTTTCGGCCAACCGGCTCCGTGACAGTTTTGGAGGGCGGCGTGGCTGCGCCCTCCTCAGCGGCACGGATGGCTAGCGGGTCCACCGCCCTGGCCGTCATCGGAGGATTTACGGCAGTGACGATTGAGTTGGGCAGCTGCGCTTCGCATTGAGCCGGCAGCGACTTGAGGCCCCCCTCGACGGCGCGCGCAATTGAGTTAGGCGCGGCACCTCGCCATTTCATGATCAGCGACGCCGTGTCAGGGTCTGCGGGATCGCTGACCGACCAGTTCCCCCCGTCAAATGAAAATTGGCGGGGATAGAGTCGAGCGTAGTCGAGGATGGCGAAAAACTCCGCCTTTCGATGATCATCGACGATCCGCAGCGCCTTTTGACATTCAGGCCGATCGAAGGCGTTCGGGGTGACGCCGAATTCGCGCGCCAAATTTGCCTCAACACTCAGCTGATTGCCGACGCGCACTAGCCGCGTCTCCCGGTCGAGGTGGAAGCGGATTGCCCAGATCTGTTTCTGCGTCAGCGGTCGCTTCGGGCCGACATTCTTGCCTGAGTTCCACGGCACGCGCCGCGGGGCGGACGGGTCGAGGTGTGAGTAGCCCATGACAATTTCTCCTTGGCCGTAGATGGCCACTCGGAGAACGACTTGGTCGGAGCGAGCGTGGAACGGCGGCTTAGACCCAGACTCGGTCGCTCAGCACCCCTCCGCCTTTCGCGACAACGTTGGCCTCTGCAATCTAACCACCGGAGCGTCAGGGCAGCAGCAAACTGTTAACATGGCTATGGCATTCTTGCGCTCGAAGGAGCGATCGGTGCGTAATTATCAGGAAGAGGCGCGGCTGGACGCACTGCGTCAACTGAGGCTGCTCGACACTCCGGCCAGCGAGAGCTTCGACCGGATCACACGTATGGCGAGCCAAATCTTTGACCTGCCGGTTGCCGCCATCTCACTGACGGATCATGATCGGCAATGGTTCAAGTCACGCGTCGGCATCGATCACTGGAGCATTCCGCGCCACAAGGCGCCCTGCGCCGAGGTGGCTGAAACGCGCGAGCCGCTGGTCATCACCGATTTTCTTTCTGATCCCTGTTACGCGGACAGCCTGCTGGCACGCAATGGAACGCGCTTTTACGCCGGTGCCCCACTTGTCACCAGCGAGGGCTATGGCCTGGGATCGCTGTGCGTCCTCGGCGCCGAGCCACGCGAGGCGTCAACGGCCGAGTTGAGGGCGCTTACCGATCTTGCGGCGATGGTCATGGCGCAGATCGAACTGCAACACGCATTCGGGCGCATCGACCCGGTCAGCGGCCTGCCTACCCGAACCCAGTTTCGAGATGACCTGATCGACCTCGCGCGTGACCTGCCCGGCAAAGAGCGTTTCGCCGTCGTGGTCGACCTCGCCCGCGACGATCAGGTTAGCAAAATGACGCGCGTTCTGGGCAGCGGACGAGTGGACGAGATGGTCCGGGAGGCGGCGCTGGCGCTTTGCGAAGCGCTTGAGCCTACTCGGTCGCTTTATCGTGTCGGGGCCACTCAGTTTGCCTTCCTGTCCCCGGCAGGAGTTGAACAGACGGCCTATATGAGGATGCTGCAAACCGAGTTCGAGCAGTTGCGGGCGTTGTCCTCGGTCCGCTTCGTTACCAGCATTGCCGTGGGGGTGCGTCCTTTTACCTTGGGCGCTGTGTCGGCCGACGACGTCCTGCGCGGTGCCGTCAGTGCGGCCCAGGATGCCCGATCGATAGACGGCGCGATCAGCCTGTACTCCGCCTCCCGCGACAGCGAACACCGGCGCCAGTACGGCCTGCTTCAGGATTTCGGTGCGGCGCTGGAAGCAACGGACCAACTGCGGCTTGTTTTCCAACCACGCATCGATCTGGCGACCAGACGCTGCGTCGGTGCTGAAGCGCTGCTGCGTTGGCGCCATCCAACGCTGGGCGAGATCTCCCCCGCCGAGTTCATCCCCCTAGTGGAGCAGACATCGCTGGCCCGCGCGGTTACGCAATGGGTGCTGGATGCCGCGCTGGATCAGCTGTCATCCTGGACAGCGCGGGACATCGGCCTCAGTCTTTCGATCAATATTTCCGCTGCCAATCTGGCAGAAGCCGACCTCATCCAGCGCATACAGCTCGGCCTGCTAAAACGTAACCTGCGGTCCGACCAACTCGAAATCGAGCTTACCGAAAGCGCGATCATGGATCAGCCGGATCAGGCATTGGCAATGCTGCAGGGGCATCGAGCCTGCGGGTTAAAAAGGGGATCTTGGCCGCCTGATCGGCCGCACCAAAGGCGGCATGAACACCAAGCTTCACGCCATCGCCGATGCGAACGGGCGCCCCTTGAGCTTCTTCATGACCGCGGGCCAGGTCAGCGACTACACCGGCGCGGCAGCGCTACTCGATGACATGCCGAAGGCGCAGTGACTGCTTGGTGATCGCGGCTACGACGCCGACTGGTTCAGGGACGCTCTTCAGGCCAAGGGCATCCAGCCCTGCATCCCAGGCCGCAGGTCGCGCAACGAGCCCGTCAGGTACGACAAGCGCCGCTACCGGCGCCGCAGCCGTATCGAGATCATGTTCGGCCGCCTGAAGGACTGGCGCCGCGTCGCTACTCGCTACGACCGATGCCCAACCGTCTTCTTCTCCGCCATCGCACTCGCTGCCACCGTCATCTTCTGGCTGTGACGAATGAGTCCTGACCCTAGCGATCCAAGCTCTTGACCTGATCGGCGAATCCTTCGAATATGTTGGAAATGTCGGATGGATCCACACCCGCGGCGATCGCCGCACTAAGCGCTTTGGCACATGAGCGAAGGCTCGCCGTTTTCCGGCTTCTCGTGCAGGCAGGCCCCGAGGGCATGTCAGCCGGCAGCATTGCCGAGGCGATGCAGTCGCCCGCGTCGTCGATGTCCTTCCACTTGGCCCACCTTCACCGCGCCGGCCTGATCGCGCAGCGGCGCGAAAGCCGGTCGTTGATCTATTCGGCCGCATACGATCGTATCGCGGGCCTGATCGGATTTCTGCTCGAGGATTGTTGCGGCGGCCGCCCCGAGGTGTGCGTGCCGCTCGCCGAGATCGCGAGCCGTGCCGCGTGTTGCGACGTGCAGGGGCAGGCATGACCATCACCGCCACCCTAACGACGTTCGACGATCCGCAGCTCGTGACAAGGCTCGAGGCGGCGAAGCTGCCGACGAGCGACCTATCGACGGCGGACCAGTTCTTTTTCGTCTTCACGGACGCGAGCCGCGCCATTGGTTGCGGCGGCTTCCTGCTCGCCGGCGAGCACGCTCTTATGCGATCGATCGTCGTCGACGATGATCGTCGCGGCACAGGCGCAGGAGCTGCCATTCTTGAGCGGCTGATCGTCGCGGCAGAGATACGCGGCGCGCGCCATATTTGGCTGCTCACCACGAACGCAGACGGTTTTTTTGCCCGTCATGGTTTCAACCAGGTAGCACGAGCCGAGGCCCCGCCGGCGATCGCGGCGACGCCTCAATTCTCGGGCGTGTGCCCTGGAAGCGCAGCCTTCATGCACCGCAGCCTCGCAGAGAGGAGCGCCGCCCATGTCGGCCTTTGAACGATATCTGACCCTATGGGTTGGCCTTTGCATCGTCGTCGGGATCGCGCTCGGCCATTTCTTCGCGCCGGCCTTCCAGATGATCGGCGCGGCCGAGATCGCGAACGTGAATCTCCCCGTTGCCGGCGCCGAATGTCGTCGAGTATCTGCAAACGGGTGGACCAGGCCGCAGCTCGAGAGGCTGCTCGCAGGCATGAACGCCCGCCCGCGTGACGAATGACCGGTTCAGATCCCAAGCCAAATGTCTTTCTGGTAACGCCCCTATCTAGGCTCAGCCGCTAGCGCAACCGGCAGAAGGATCTTGCATTGGTCGCGGACAGAATCTGCGTGCCATGGTCGTCGTTGCCATTTTGCCGCGCCCTACCCACAACGGACGACAGTTCTCAGATTGCAATGGCGGTTGCCGGAACGACCGGGATGAGGGCGCAAAGCGGTCTGGGCGTGTCGCCATTGACTGCCGCACCGCGATGATCTGCGCTTAAGAGTCAATCCCCGCTGCCTGCGGCGGCGCTGGTTTTTCTTTCCCTTTCGCGCCGGCGGTCCTAGCCTCCGCCTCCTGATACGACGGCGAGGAGTGGAGTGTGGCGAGCGCAGCGGCGTTACCGGCGAACGATGATCATGTCCGCGCCAGCGTGAGCGCTGAGGAGTGGGCGGTGCGGGTCGATCTGGCCGCGGCCTATCGACTGGTCGCGCTTTATGGCTGGGACGACCTTATCTTCACCCACCTCTCCGCGCGCGTGCCGGGGCCCGAGCATCATTTCCTCATCAATCCTTACGACATGATGTTCGAGGAGATTACCGCGTCGTCGCTGGTGAAGATCGACGTCGACGGGATGCCGGTGGTGCCGACGTCGCACCCGGTGAACCCTGCCGGCTTCACCATCCACAGCGCGATCCATATGGCGCGCGAGGACGCGCACGCGGTAATGCACCTTCACACGCCGCACGGGCAGGCGGTGAGCGCGATGGCGGAAGGGCTGCTGCCGCACACGCAAACGGCGATGATCGCGCGGCACAATGTTGCCTATCACGACTATGAGGGGATCGCGACCGACCTCGACGAGCGTGAGCGGCTGGTGGCGGACCTCGGCAACAAACATGCGATGATCCTCCGAAACCACGGCACGCTGGCGGTCGGACAGAGCGTCGCGGACTGCTTCATGCGGCTCTATTTCCTCGAGCGCGCGTGCCAGACGCAGGTGATGATGTTGTCGGCCGGGCGCGAGAACCTCAACAATCCGCCGCAGGGCACGCCCGAGAAGGTGGAGGGGCAATCACCGCCGGGTGGTATGGCGATGGTGGCGCAGGCGCTAGCCTGGCCCGCGCTGCTGCGCAAGCTCGACCGCATCGACTCCGGCTTTCGGAACTGACGTTCGCGCTGCGGCGCGACCGGTCAGGCGGATGGTGCGGCGACCCCACCATCGGGGAACAGATAGCGCGGGTCGAACTCCGCCAGCTGCCACAGCCCCTTGAGGTCGGTGATGAACGCCTGGCCGTCCCGCAGCACGACGAGGTCGAGGTCGCGCAACCGGCGCACGACGCGGTTGAGATGCACCGGCGTCATCCCACACGCCTCCGCCAGATCCGCCTGCAACATCGGCAAAAGAAAGCGCCGGCCATCGGATTCCCCGACCATGCGCAGGCGATATTCCAGTTCCGCGAGGAAATGCGCCAACCGTCCGATCGCGTTGAGGCGGCCCAGACGGAAAATCCATTCCCGATGCATGGCGGCATCCAGCAGAGTCGAGAACCACAGCATGCGCATCAGTTGCGGGCGTTCGCGCTGCAATTGTGCCAGCCGCTCGTGCGGTACGATGCCGACGCGGCAGGGGGTGATCGTGCCGACGTCATGGTCGAGCCAGCGCAGCGGGAATGCGTGAAGATCGACGAAATCGCCGGTGATCTGCATCGCCACGAGCTGACGTCGTCCGTCACGGTCATCCATATACCGGCACATCATGCCGTCGATGAGGTACGTCGAATGGTCGAGCGCCTCGCCCGATTTCAGTACGACCTTGCGCGCAGGGACCTCACGGACTTCAGCGATGAGTGCATCGACCGCGGCCAGATCATCATCGCTCATGGCGTCACGGCGGCGTCCGCGAAGGAAATTGCGCGTGATCATACCGATGCCCCCCTCCCCGGTGCCGCCGACCGCCGACCGCCCGCTCCAAGCGGATCGTTACGGACAGAGCAATAGATCAGGATCAAGGAAACAGAAAGGCAACGCTCACAGGCCGCCCGCCGTTCGCGCTTCGATGATCAGCGTCCGTGCGACTGCGCCACGGCCCGGCTCACCGCCTGCATCAACTGCATGCGTTCGGGGATGGACGCAGTGGTCGATGCGAGCATGACCGCGACGGCGTAGCGCGTCCCATCAGGCGCCGTAATGATGCCGATGTCGTTGTAGCCGGTCGCCAACGCGCCGAGCACCTGGCCGGTCCCCGTCTTGTGCGCCACCCGCCAGCCCGGCGGCACCCCGGCCTTGAGCCGCTGGGGGCCGCTGGTGGTGCGATGCATGGTGTCGATCACTCGCCTGGTCGAGGCCGGCGAAAGGAGCTGCCCGCGCGCGAGCGCCGCCAGCGCATCCACGACCGCCTGCGGCTGGGCGCCGTCTTCGGGATTGGCGAGATAGCGATTGAGCGCCGCCTGGCGCAGTTCGATCGGCACCTGACCACGTGCCGCCTCGAACCCGCGGCCGACGGAGTAGTGCTGCCGCCACTGAATGCCGGCGATGTTGCTTTGCAGCAGCCGTTCCCCCGGACCGAAGCGGATGCCGCTGACGCCGCGCGAGGCGAGATAGCGGCGCACCGCATCGGGCCCGCCCGCGTAGCGCAGCAACGTGTCGTTGGCGGTGTTGTCGCTGCCGGTGATGGCGCGTTCGATCAGCGTGTCGACGCTTTCGCGCACCACGCCCTCGCTCTGCACGCGACGGGCGAGCGGCTGGTTGAACAAGGTGAGATCGTCGGCGGTGATGCTGACCTGGTCGGACAGCGCGCCCTCACCAGCGTCGATGCGCGCCAGCGTCGCGAGGGTTACCCACAGCTTCGACACGCTCTGTTGCGGGAAAAATTCGTCGCCGCGGCGCGCGACGCTCCAGTTACCGTCGATCCGTCGCACGGCGATCCCGGTTCGGCCCGGGAAGCTGCGCCACAGCGCGTCGATGGTCGCCTCGAGCTCCGCGGGCGGCCGTTCGGCGCTCGCGTCGAAGCGCTGGGGCGGGGGCAGCGGGGCGGCCGCGGGCGGGAGCGCCTGCACTACCGGGCGCGAGACCATCGCGGGCATGCGGGGCGGGGGGGCGCTGGCGCGCGGCGGCGGCACGGCGTTGGCGCAACCGCTGAGCAGCGCCACCGCTACGCTCGCAACGCTCAGACCGCGCAGCCGATGAAAGGAAGGGCTCGAACGATTTGAGGTCATTTCCACGGTGTCCCCTCTACGCCGCAGGCGATTCGGCGCGAAGAGCCTTGTGGATCGCGTGGGATGAACGCCCGCCTAAGCGCGATGAATGGAGCGCGACGCTGCCCTTGTCATGGGGCGACGCTTGACGGACGATGCTGTGCAAATCGCCAAGGAGAATGTCTGCATGAAAGCTTTGCTCTCGACCGAGGTCGGTGGACCGGAACGGCTGACGGTCGGCGAATTGCCGGACCCGGTGGCGGGTGAGGGCGAGGTGGTGATCGACGTGCGTGCGTGCGCGATCAACTTTCCCGACACGCTGATCATCGAGGACCGCTATCAGTTCAAACCCCCCCGCCCGTTCGCGCCGGGGGGTGAGGTCGCCGGGGTCGTGTCCGCGGTCGGCGCCGGCGTGACGCACCTCTCCGTCGGCGATCGGGTCATCGCCGCCTGCGGTCATGGCGGGTTGGCGCAGAAAGTCGCGACGCGCGCCAACAACGCCTACCGTCTGCCCGACGATGTGTCGTTCGAGCAGGGATCGGCGCTACTGATGACCTATGGCACGTCGATCCACGCACTGATCGATCGCGGGCGACTGAAGGCGGGTGAGACGTTGCTGGTGCTAGGTGCGGCCGGCGGCGTCGGGCTCGCCGCGATCGAGATCGGCAAGGCGCTTGGCGCGCGGGTCGTCGGCGCGGTGTCGAGCGAGGACAAGGCGGCAGTCGCGCGCGAAGCAGGGGCGGATGACACGCTCGTCTATCCGCGCCAGCCGTTCGACAAGGATGCGTCGAAGGCGCTGGCAGACATGTTCAAGGCCACGGTCGGACCGGCTGGCGCCGACGTCATCTATGACGCGGTCGGCGGGGACTACGCCGAGCCGGCGCTCCGCTCCATCGGGTGGGAGGGGCGCTACCTCGTCGTGGGCTTTCCCGCCGGCATCCCGCGCCTGCCGCTCAACCTTACCCTGCTCAAGAGCTGCGACGTCTGCGGCGTATTCTGGGGGGCGTTCGCGATGCGCTCACCCGACGCCAACCGCGCGCATATCGCGCAGCTGTTCGACTGGTGGCGCGAGGGGCGAATCAGCCCGCGCGTAACGGCCACCTACCCGCTCGACCGCGCGCATGAAGCGATCGCGGCGTTGGGCGAACGGCGCGCCGCGGGCAAGCTGGTGGTGACCATCGACTGAACCCTCGATGCCCGACAAAAAGCCCGGCCTCCCGTGTGGGAGACCGGGCTTTTGGGTCATCCGGCGCGACGCTGGTCACCCCGGCCCCGCATTCGCGGGAATGACGCTGGAACCCAGGCGGCGCAGCCGCCCGGGCTTTGCATCACTTGAGCTCGACGGTCGCGCCGGCGGCTTCGAGCTTCTTCTTGAGCTCTTCGGCTTCCGCCTTGTTGACGCCTTCCTTGACGGCCTTCGGCGCGCCTTCGACCAGCGCCTTGGCTTCGCCGAGGCCGAGGCCGGTGATCGCGCGGACTTCCTTGATCACGTTGATCTTGTTGCCGCCGTCGCCGGTGAGGACGACGTCGAATTCGTCCTTCTCTTCAGCGGCCGGCGCAGCGGCACCGCCGCCGCCCGGTGCGGCCATCGCAACCGCCGCAGCGGCCGAAACGCCCCACTTTTCTTCGAGCATCTTTGCAAGGTCGGCCGCTTCGAGAACGGTCAGCGCCGACAGGTCTTCAACGATCTTGGCGAGATCAGCCATGATGTATCTCCAAAATGATCAGGCCGCGCGGGGTGTCCGCGAATGGCCGGGGTATCGAGGGGGTAATCGAGTTACGCAGCGTCCTTGGCGGCGTAGGCCCCGAGCACGCGCGCCAGCTGGCCGGCCGGAGCCGACGCGATCTGGGCGAGCTTGGTCGCGGGAGCCTGCACCAGACCGACGATCTTTGCACGCAGCTCGTCGAGGCTGGGGAGCGTCGCGAGCGCCGCAACACCCGCCGTATCCAGCACGGTTTCACCCATGCTGCCGCCGACGATTTCGAGCTTGTCGTTGGTCTTGGCGAAGTCCGAAACGATCTTCGCAGCGCTGACAGGGTCACTGCTGATCGCGAGCCCGACGGGCCCGGTCAGCATGTCGGCCATGCCAGCATAAGGCGTGCCGTCGATCGCGATCTTCACGAGCCGGTTCTTGGCAACCTTGTAGGTCGCCCCCGCCTCGCGCATTTTCACGCGCAGCGCCGTCGACTGAGCGACGGTCAGCCCGCCGTTGCGGGTGATGACCACCGCGCCGGCATCCGACAGCATCGTGCGCAACGCATCGACCACCTCGGCCTTTTGATTGCGATCCATGCCTTGTCCTTCCTTCATATCCGGGCGCGGGCGAACCCGAAGCCGGACGGCTCAATGACCTCAGCCCCGGTGAGGGGGGAGGTGTCCAGCGAACAGGGAATGAAGGCGGCGCACCCAAGGCGCACCGACAAGGCCAGCGGAGATCTCCGCATCATGGCCGCTCACCCATCGGATGAGCCATGTCCCCGTCTGTGTCGGCGGATATCAAGGGGCCGGCGACTGATCGCTTGCCCCGCCGACAGTCTCGGACGGTGACGACGGACAGCAAGGCCCGCCGGTCGCGCGTGCCTCTGCCTTGGCGAGCCCCTGCTGTCAAGCGACCGGCGCGATGCGGCGTCCATCAAGAAGTTGTTGAACAACGAAGTAATGATCTTATCGTCCCGGTGAGTCGTGCCGTTCCTCCGGGGGGAAAAGATGTCGCGAAATGTGGATCGTAAAACCGTCGAAGGCTTCGGCGACGAGTGGCGAAGCTTCGACCAGACGGCGATGGGCGAGCCGGAATATGCGAAGCTGTTCGCCGATTACTTCCATATATGTCCTTGGGATAAGTTGCCGGCCGGCGCGGTAGGCGCCGATATTGGCTGCGGGTCCGGGCGCTGGGCCAAGGGGGTCGCCCCCCGCGTCGGCCAGCTCCATTGCGTCGACCCGGCCGCCGCGGCGCTCAATGTGGCGCGAGCGAATCTGGCGCACTGTCCCAACGTCAGGTTTCACGAGGCAACGACGGACGAGTTGCCGTTCGAGGATGCAAGCCTCGACTTCGCCTACTCTCTGGGGGTGCTCCACCACATCCCAGACACCGCGAGCGCGATGGCCGACTGCGTGCGCAAGCTGAAGCCGGGCGCGCCCTTTCTCGTCTATCTCTATTATGCGTTCGACAACAAACCGATGTGGTTTCGTGGGATTTGGCGGGCTTCCGACCTCTTCCGCCAAGGGATTTCGCGCACCCCGTTCTGGCTGCGCAAGGCGATCACCAGCGCCATCGCACTCAGTGTCTATTATCCGTTGGCGCGGGGCGCGCGGCTGGCGGAGAAGGCCGGGGTCGACGTCGCCAACATCCCCTTGTCGCCCTATCGCCACCTGTCCTTCTACACCATGCGCACGGATGCGCTCGACCGGTTCGGAACCCGGCTGGAGCAGCGCTTCTCGCGCGCAGAGATCGCAGCGATGATGCAGGCGGCAGGGCTCGAGAACATCCGCTTCAGCGACGGCCTTCCCTACTGGGTAGCGTGCGGGATCAAGCGATAAGCAAGGTGGCAGCCGGGGGGCCGTCCCCGCGCGGCGGTGGCCGCCGTCGCTTGACCTTGCATCGCGCGGTCGGGCACGGTTTGCGCAATGGCCAGTCGATCTCCCGCTTCGCGCTCGGCGCTCGACCCGAGCGCGACCAACCTGCCACCCGCGCAGATGCGCGGGGAGTGGGACGGGTTGATGCGCGGCATCTTCAAGCGCTTCGGCGAACTGATCGCGGGCAGTGCGGCGATGCTGCTCGCGCTGGTGCTGGCGGCGATGCTAATCAGCTTTTCGAGCGCCGATCCGAGCTACACGACCGCCGCATCGGGACCGGTGCGCAACCTGCTGGGTTCCCCTGGGGCACATGTCGCGAGCATCCTGCTGCTGATCGCAGGCTGGCCCATGCTGCTGTTGAGCGGCAATCTGGCGGTCGGCGGCTGGCGGCTCGCCATGGCCCAGTCGCGCAGCCGGCGCCTGTGGCGCGCCATCGTCGGCGTGATGCTGTGCGCTGCGGCTCTGTCGATCTGGGAGAATAGCCCCGAGGTGCTGACCGCCGGGCGGGGCGGCGTGATCGGTTACGCGGCCGACGCGGCGGTCGACCCGCTCGCGGCGATGCTGAACGCGGGCGGAGCCGCGGCGCTGCGCGGCGTGTTGCTGCTCGGCCTGGGGCTGGGCGGGCTGTGGCTGTGGTGGCGCAGTCTCGCGCTCAGCCTGCCGTCGGCGGGGCTGTTCGCCCGTGCGCTCGGCTGGTTGCGCGAACGGCGGCGGCCCGTTGCGGCATTGGCCGAGCCCGACCGCGATGCCGACGAGGAGCGAGGTTCCGCCGAGCCCGGCGTGGTGGCCCCGCGGCGACGTCCGGTCGATGCCGGCCCCCGCCTCTCACCCGAGATCAGCGAGCCCGCGCCGGCCCCCGCCGCGCGACCGGGCGGCGCGCGCGCGACTCAGGGCGACATGTTCGCCGGCACCCACCTGCCACCGCTGTCGCTGCTGACGCCCGCTTCGGACAAGAGCGGATTGAGCGTCGACAAGGCCGCGCTTGAACGCAACGCGCGCCTTCTCGAAGGCGTGCTCGAAGACTTCAAGGTCGAAGGAAACATCACCGCCGTTCGCCAGGGTCCGGTGGTGACGATGTACGAGCTCGAACCCGCGCCGGGAACGAAGGCGAGCCGGGTCATCAACCTCGCCGACGACATCGCCCGGAACATGTCGGCGCTGTCGGCGCGCATCGCCTCGATCCCCGGCCGCACCGTGATCGGCATCGAGCTGCCCAATCCCAAGACCGAGCCGGTGGTGCTCCACCAGCTGATCGCCAGCGAGGCATTTCAGGAGCGCGAGGGCCAACTTGCCATCGTGCTGGGCAAGAATATCGCCGGGGATCCGGTCGTCGCCGACCTCGCGCCGATGCCGCACTTGCTGATCGCGGGGACGACCGGCTCGGGCAAATCGGTCGGGCTCAACGCGATGATCCTGTCGCTGCTCTACCGGCTCACCCCTGACCAGTGCCGCATGATCCTGATCGATCCGAAGATGCTCGAATTGAGCGTTTATGACGGCATCCCGCACCTGCTCGCGCCGGTGGTAACCGAACCGCCCAAGGCGGTGCGCGCATTGAAATGGGCGGTCGAGCAGATGGAGGACCGCTATCGCGCGATGGCCAACCTTCAGGTGCGCAACCTCGCCAGCTTTAACGACAAGGTCCGCAGCGCCAAGGCGCGGGGGCAGTCGCTGAAGCGCCAGGTGCAGACCGGCTTCGACCCCGACACCGGGCGTCCGATCTACGAGGAAGAGCAGATCGACGTTGAGCCGATGCCGCACATCGTGGTGATCGTCGACGAGCTCGCCGACCTCATGATCACCGCCGGCAAGGAGGTCGAGGTGCTGATCCAGCGGCTCGCGCAAAAGGCGCGCGCGGCGGGCATCCACCTCATCCTCGCGACGCAGCGCCCGAGCGTCGACGTCATCACCGGCGTCATCAAGGCGAACCTGCCGACCCGCATCAGCTTTCACGTCACGTCCAAGATCGACAGCCGCACGATCCTTGGCGAGATGGGCGCCGAACAGCTGCTGGGGAAGGGCGACATGCTGTGGATGGCGGGCGGGAAATCGCCGATCCGCGTCCACGGCCCCTTCGTCAGCGACGAGGAGGTGCGCGCGGTTGCCGACCATTGGCGCGCGCAGGGCGCCCCCACCTATGTCGAGGCGGTGACCGAAGAACCCGAAGTGGGGGGCGATTGGGCCTATGGTGGCGAGGATGTGGCGGACACCGCCGAGGATCGCCAATATGCGCAGGCGGTGCAGGTGGTGATCGACAGCCAGCGCGCCAGCGTCAGTTCGGTGCAGCGCGCGCTGCGGATCGGCTACAACACTGCCTCGCGGCACGTAGACCGCATGGAGGCCGACGGCATCGTCTCCTCGCCCAATCACCTAGGCCGCCGCGATGTGCTGCTCGACAAGGCGGGCAAGAAAAAACGCCGCGGGGGTGAGGCCGACGACGACTGACGCTCGGGCGCAGCGAGTTGCTTCCCCCCTGTCGCGACGCTGACATCGGGGTTCAGTCGCTATTCAATGCGCCGATGCGAGGGAGCGGGCCAACACATCGGGCGTTCTGCCCATTCGAATTTCACTGACAGGATACCCAATGCCTCGTTCGTTTCCCCGCACCGCTTTGACCGTCGCCGCGCTTGGGGTCGCCGGTCTCAGCGGCGTTGCCGTCTCAGGTAATGCCTGGGCGCAGGCGCGTTCGGCGACGCCAGCGGCGCGTGCGCCGAGCGGCGACCTCGCGCTGGTGCAGCGGCACCTCGAAGCGACGCGCAGCCTCGTCGCCGATTTCAGCCAGACCGACCGGCAGGGGCGGGTGCAGAGCGGGCGACTGACGCTCAAGCAGCCGGGACGCATTCGTTTCCAATATGCGCCGGGCAACCCGCTGCTGATCGTCGCCGACGGCAGCGCGCTGACGATGATCGATTACCAGGTGCGTCAGGTGCAGCGCTGGCCGGTGCGCAACTCGCCGCTGGCGGTGCTGATCGATCCGGGCGCCAATCTGATGCGCTTTGCGACGCAAGGGCCAACCAGCGATCCCGGTGCGATCAGCGTTGATGTGCGCGATCCGCGGCATCCGGAATATGGCATGATCTCGATGGCGTTCGTGCGCGATCCGGCGGGGCCGGCGGGGCTGCGGCTGTATGGCTGGGTGGCAACCGACGCGCAGCGTAATCGCACGACGGTCCGGCTCAGCAACATTCGCTACAATGTGCCGGTGGAGGACAGCGTGTTTCGCTGGCGCGACCCGCGCACGCAGCAGTCCGGACCGCGCACGCGCTAGGGGATTTTCACACCCCGCCCCCGCGCGGCCACGCCTTGTCGCGGAGGTGAACATTCGTTCATCGACGCGACAGTAATTCGGGGGCAGCGGTGGCGGTGTCGCGCAGGTTCTGCCGATGGCCAGCGCCCCAGCCAGTCATCGGACAAGCCCCATCAGGCCTCGCGACGTGCGCAACGGTCGTCGGGAAGTCCCTGCCCAGCGATCATCGCGCGGCCCCCGCTCCACTTGCCCCTCGGAGCGGGGGCCGTTTCGCGCTTCGCCTTGTTCCCGCGTCCGACATCCGCCAAAGCCCCGCGTCATGAGCGGCACCCTCCGCATCGCATCCTGGAACATCAATTCGGTGCGCGCCCGCGCCGATCTCGTCCGCGATTTCCTCGATCGCGAGGCGCCCGACGTGCTTTGCCTCCAGGAGACGAAGGTCGTCGACGACCTGTTCCCGCGGGACCTGTTCGCGGCGGCGGGCTATGACTGGGTCATCGTCAACGGCCAGCGCATGCACCACGGCGTCGCCATCGCGAGCCGCGTGCCGATCGCGCGCGACGACCGGCTCGACTGGCAGGCCAACGGCGAAGCACGGCATCTCGGCGTCAGCCTCGACAACGGCGTGCGCATCGAAAACGTCTATGTTCCCGCCGGCGGCGACGTGCCCGACCGCAGCGTCAACCCGAAGTTCGGGCAAAAGCTCGACTTTCTGGGGCGCATGATCGACTGGTCCGCCGGCTTGAACGTGCCGACGATCCTGACCGGCGACTTCAACGTCGCCCCGCTCGAATGCGACGTGTGGAGTCACAAGGCGCTGATCGACGTCGTCAGCCACACACCGATCGAGGTCGAGACGCTCGGCCGCTTGCAGGGCGCGGCCCACTGGGTCGACCTTGGCCGCCGCTTCGTGCCCGCGCCGGAAAGGCTCTACACCTGGTGGAGCTACCGCGCGAAAGACTGGGCGGCGAGCGATCGTGGGCGAAGGCTCGACCATATGTGGGCCACCCCCGACGTCGCACCGACAGCTCGCGCCCACCACGTGCACGAATGCTGCCGCAGCTGGACGCGGCCTTCGGACCACGTGCCGATCGTCACGGATTTCACCTTCTGATGGCGGATGATCGCACGGTCCCGCGCGCCATCGACGCGCTGCGGCATGGTTGGCCGGTGCGCTTCGGGAAAGGCGAGGAGGGGCTGACCCTGGCCGCGATCGAACCGCTCAGCGACGCCGAATTTTCCAGTCTCCAGCCGACGGCGATGCTGTTGTCGGGGGAGCGCGCGACGACGCTCAAGCTCACCAACCAGCGCGATGCGGCGGAGCCGGGGCCGGTCCTGATCGCGTGGGATGCGAACGACGGTGCGATCCAGGCCCGCGCGGTGGCCGATCCCGCGCTCGACCTGCGCTTTCCGCTGAAAGGTCCGTTCCGCGCACTCCCCCTTGATGGTCCGCGGGCTGATGCCGCCCGGGCGGCGGTGCGGCTCGCGCGGCAGGCGGGGCTTCTCCCGGCGCTGATGATGACCGACGCTTCGCCCGAAATAACGCTCGCGTCGGCGGAGGTCGCTCGGTTCGTCGACCCGGCCCGGCTCGCCATCGCCGCGCGTGCGCAACTTCCGGTGCGCGTGGACGTGGGCGCGGAGATCGTCGCCTTCCGCAGCCCCGGCGATCCGAGCGAGCATGTCGCGCTGATCCTCGGGACGCGCGACGGCACTCCGCCGGTGGTGCGGCTGCATAGCGAATGCCTCACCGGCGATGTGCTCGGCAGCCTCAAATGCGACTGCGGGCCGCAGCTCGACGCGGCGCTGTCGCGCATCGCAGGGGCAGGGTGGGGCATCCTCCTCTACCTGCGGCAGGAAGGGCGCGGCATCGGCCTCATCAACAAGCTGCGCGCCTACCAGCTGCAGGACCAGGGTTACGACACGGTCGATGCCAATCTGAGACTCGGCTTTCCCATCGAGGCGCGCGATTTCGCCATCGCCGCGCGGATGCTCGACCTACTCGGCGTGACGCAGGTGCGCTTGCTCACCAACAACCCCGACAAGATCGCGCGGTTGGAGGCGGCGGGGGTGAGGGTTATCGAACGCCTGCCGCTCGAACTCGCCGCCAACCCGCACAATGCCCGCTACCTCGCGACCAAGGCGGCGCGCACCCGGCACATGCTGGAGTTGAAGGAGCCCTCGAGCGATGTCGCGCACTGACCCGATTGCCCCTCCGTCGCTGCGGCTTTTGGCCGGCGAAGCGATGAGCATGCCGGCGTGGATCGTCGCGCGGGTGCGCAGTCGCCCGCGGCCCGCGCAGCGCCCGATCGCCGGAGAACATTTGCCGGTGCTGGTGCTGCCCGGTTTCCTTGCCAACGATGCCGGGTCGCGCCCGCTGCGGCGCGGGCTCGAAGCACGGGGTTGGCCGGTGTTTGGCTGGGGCCTTGGCATCAACCGGGGCGCGCGGCCAGATACGCTCGAAGCGTTGGGACGCCGCGTCGAAGCCGTCCTCGCCAGGACGGGCGCCGAGCGGCTGCATCTCGTCGGTTGGAGCCTTGGCGGGCTGTTTGCGCGCGAATATGCCAAGCATCACCCCGATCGCGTGGCGAGCGTCATCTCGATGGGATCGCCTTTCTCGGGCTCGCTCAAGGCCAATCACGCCTGGCGGCTCTACCAGCGGGTCGCGGGCCATCCCGTGGAAGCGCCGCCGATCGGCTGGCACGACCGCGTCCGGCCCGACGTACCGACCTACGCGCTTTATTCGGAGCGGGACGGCGTCGTTGCCGCGCAGACTTCGCGCGGGGAGTCGAGCGAGCGCGACCGGGCGATCGCGGTCGATTGCACGCACATCGGCTTCGCGCACGATCCGCGTTCGGTCGCGGCGGTCGCCGAATGCCTCGGCGAGGTGGAGGCGCGGCGGGGCTAGACGCTCAACTTGCGCGGAACCGGTCGGCGAGTTCGGCGGGGACGCGCATCGGGCGGCCGCTGGCGCGGTCGATCATCGCCCAGGTGGTGCGGGCGTCGATCAACACCCGCCCGTCATGTTCGCGCACGAAGCACACGCGCCGGTCGAAGCGCGCGCCCCGCGGCGGATCGGGCACCCAGGTCGCGCCGATTGCCGCTTCGCCCGGCAGCAGCGCGGCGCGGTAGTCGATCTCGTGCCGGGTCACGACCCAATAGGCCGCCGCGTCCTCCGCCGCCGTCGCGAGGCTGCGCCAGTGGGCCACCGCGACGTCCTGGATCCAGCGCACCCACACCGCGTTGTTGACGTGGCCGAGCTCGTCGATGTCGCCATCGCTCGCGACGACGCGCTGGCGAAAGGCGCCGGGCGGAATCGGCTCGCTCATGGCGCCGGCGGTGTTTGACGCTGGCTCTTCAGCTCGTCACCGGTCAGCGTTGCCACATGCAGCACGTTGGTCGAACCGGGCGTCCCGAAGGGCACGCCGGCCATCATGATCAGCTTCGATCCCGCGCCGCCGATGCCGTGGCGCACCGCCATGCGGCGGCCTTTGGCGATCATTTCCTCGAAACTGCCGATGTCGCGCGTGTGGACCGCATGCACCCCCCACAGCAGCCCCATCCGCCGCGCCGCCTCGAGCTTGGGCGTCAGCACGAGGATCGGCGCCTGCGGCCGTTCGCGCGAGACGCGCCGCGCGGTCGAGCCGGTGCCGGTGAAGCAGACGATGCCGTCGGCGCCGATGATCTCCCCGACCGCCCCCGCCGCTTCGGACAGCGCGTCGGCCGTGGTCGGTTCGGCCTTGGTCTCGGTGAAGTGCAGCCGCGCGTGATAGCCGGGGTCGCGCTCGACCGTGCGGCCGATGCGGTCCATCATCCGCACCGCGTCCACCGGCCACGCGCCCGCGGCGGTTTCGGCCGACAGCATCACCGCGTCGGCGCCGTCGTACATGGCATTGGCGACATCGCTAACCTCGGCGCGGGTGGGCGTCGGCGCAACGATCATCGATTCGAGCATCTGCGTCGCCACCACCACGGGTTTGCCCATCGCGCGGGCCAGGCTGACGATGCGCTTTTGCGCGACGGGCACACGTTCGGGCGGTAGTTCGACGCCGAGGTCGCCGCGCGCGACCATGCACGCATCGGCAAGCTCCATGATCTCCTCGAGCCGTTCGAGCGCCTGCGGCTTCTCCAGCTTGACCATGACGCCGGCGCGGCCACGGATCAGCGTGCGCGCTTCCGCGACATCCTCGGGCCGCTGCACAAAGCTGAGCGCGATCCAGTCGACATGCGCGTCGATGGCGAAGGCGAGGTCGCGGCGGTCCTTTTCGGTCAACGCTGCCAGCGGCACTACGACGTCGGGCAGGTTGACGCCCTTGCGGTCGGACAGGCGCCCACCGACCTCGACCATCGTCTCGATCGCATCGCCATCGACTCGCAGCACACGCAGCACCAGCTTGCCGTCGTCGAGCAGCAGCCGCGCGTCGGGCTGCAACGCGACGCGCACCTCCGGGTGGGGCAACTGCACGCGCTGGACATCGCCGGGCGCGGGGTCGGCATCAAAGGTGAAGCGCTGCCCCTCCTCTAGCATCACCCCGCCCTCGGCAAAGGTGCCGACACGCAGCTTCGGCCCCTGAAGGTCGGCCAGGATGGTGGTCGGGCGGCCGGTCTCCTTCTCCATCGCCCGGATCGCCGCGACGTTGGCGGCGTGCATGGCATGGTCGCCGTGGCTCATGTTGAGGCGGAAGGCGTCGGCGCCGGCGTCGAACAGCGCGCGGATGCGCTCCGGCCCGCTCGATGCGGGGCCCAGCGTTGCAAGGATGCGGACGCGGCGGTCGCGCGGGGGGGTGATGGGGGTCACAAATCTCTCCGGCTGGCGCAGTGCTTTGGGGCAGGGGTGTGACAGGCGCAAGGCGAAGCGGGCGGCGCGGCGGACCGAGCGCGCTTCCCCCCGCCGCCCCTCGCCGCTATCGGCGCCGCCTACATCGAACGGAGAATCACGCTTCCATGGCCGACGACGACGCCGAACCCACCGACAACCAGCTCAAGCTGTTCATCGAACGCGTCGAGCGGCTCGAGGAGGAAAAGAAGGGCATCGCCGACGACATCCGCGACGTCTATGCCGAGGCGAAGTCGCAGGGCTATGATGCCAAGATCATGCGGCAGATCGTGCGGCTCCGCAAAATGCCGCTGCACGACCGGCAGGAAATGGAAGCGCTGCTCGACACCTACAAGGCGGCGCTGGGGATCGGCTAAGGGCGCCGCTCACCTTGATCGAACCGTCACCCCGGACCTTGTCCAATCCAAGTCCGGGGCGACGATGTGAGGGAGGGCGGTAACTCTCAGCCCTCACCCCGAAGCTGCTTCACGACCGCTTCCGCGACGCCCTTCGCGCTCGACGGGTTCTGGCCGGTGATCAGCCGTCCATCTTCGACGACATGGCTGGCGAAGGGGAGCATCGCCCTTGAATAGTCGCCCGCGCGCCGGGTCAGCTCGTCTTCGAGGCTGAAAGGGATGGCATCGTCGCGACTGGCGGCCGACTCTTCCTTGTTCGAGAATCCGGTCACCTTGCGCCCCGCCAGCAGCGAGGAGCCGTCGGCCAGCGTCACGTCGAGCAACCCGACCGGGCCGTGGCACACCCCCGAGACCAGCTTGCCCGCGTCGTAAAAGGCACCGACCAGCCGTGCGAGCGCGGGGTCGCGGAAGTCGAACATCGTGCCGTGCCCGCCAGTCAGGTAGATCGCGTCGAAATCGTCGACCGATACGTCGGCGATCGCGACCGTGTCGTTCAGGCGATCCATGAACGCGCGATCCTTGTATCGATCGGACACCGCCCCGCCGAGGCCGAACATTTCCGCCATGCCGGCCATGGAGAGGCTCTCGGGATCGATCGGCACGAAACCGCCCTTGGGGCTGGCAACGGTCATCGCGCAGCCCGCCTCTTCGCCGACGTCCCAGAAGTGCGTCAGCTCGCCCAGCCACAGGCCGGTGCGAAAGCCGACCTTTTCATACTGATTGACGTTGGTGACGATGATGAGGATGCGACCGGCGCTGGACATGGCGCTTCTCCAGAAGGCGTTGACCGGCGGCTAACGAGCCGCGCTCGCGCTTCGTTCCGGGCGATTGCCACTCGGCGGGCCGCTGGCTAACAGGCGCGCCAATCGCCTCATTGTACAGCCAGGGGAACGCGGCGCATGGCCGGCCATTCCAAATTCAAGAATATCATGCACCGCAAGGGCGCGCAGGATAAGAAGCGCAGCGCCCTGTTTTCCAAGCTCAGCCGCGAAATCACCGTCGCGGCGAAGTCGGGGCTGCCCGACCCCGACCACAACCCGCGGCTGCGCGCGGCGGTGCTCGCGGCGCGTTCGGGCGGCATGCCCAAGGACAATATCCAGCGCTCGATCGACAAGGCGAGCGGGGGCGATGCCGACAATTACGAAGAGCTGCGCTACGAGGGGTACGGTCCCGGCGGCACCGCGATCATCGTCGAGGCGCTGACGGATAATCGCAACCGCACCGCCACCAACGTGCGCACCGCTTTTGCCAAGAATGGCGGCAATCTGGGCGCCAGCGGTTCGGTCGCGCATGGGTTCGAACGGCTCGGCCTGATCGAATATGGCGCGGGCGCGGGCGATGAGGACACGGTGCTCGAAGCCGCCCTCGACGCGGGCGCGAGCGACGTCGTGTCGTCTGAGGACGGCCACGAAATCTGGACTGCGGTCGAAGATCTGCACGAGGTCGCCCGCGCGCTCGAAGCGAAGCTCGGCGAAGCGGAAAGCGCCAAGCTCGCGTGGAAGCCCAACCTCACCACCGCGGTCGACGATGCCGGCACCGCGGCGACGCTGATGAAGCTGATCGACGCGCTCGAGGATGACGACGACGTCCAGACCGTGTGGGGCAATTACGAGGTCAGCGACGCGGTGATGGAGCAGCTCTGACCGGGGGCTCCCGCCTGATCCTCGGGCTCGATCCCGGGCTCGGCACGACCGGCTGGGGCGTTGTGGCGTGCGAAGGGTCGCGGCTGCGCCATATTGCCAATGGCTGCATCAAGACTCGCACAGCCGATGCGCTGGCGTTGCGGCTGGCGGCGCTCGACGCCGCGCTGACCGACCTGATCGCGCAACACGCCGTGGTCGGGGTCGGGGTCGAGGAGGTGTTCGTCAACGACAACCCGCGCTCGACCTTGAAGCTTGCGCAGGCGCGCGGGGTGGCGCTGGCGGTGGCGGGGCGCTGCGGCGTTGCGGTCGGTGAATATGCGCCGAGCCTCGTCAAGCAGGCGGTCACCGGCTCCGGCCGCGCGGACAAGGATCAGGTGCGCGGCATGGTCGAGCGGCTGCTGCCCGGCTGCAAACCCGCGGGCGCGGATGCCGCCGACGCGCTGGCGGTGGCGATTTGCCACGCGCATCATGCGGGGCGACTTGTCTAAATTTCCCCTCCCCCTCCTGGGGAGGGGCAGGGGTGGGGGCCTGCTCGCGTATGCGAGCGGAAGAGACCCATCGCAGCGTAGCGCCAATGATTTTTTCACGAGCCGCAGACGCGGCTCGGCCCCCACCCCCAACCCCTCCCCACGAGGGGGAGGGGAGGTCATCATCGTCGGCGCATCGCCCCTTCGCACACCCGTCCGGCTTCGCTAAGCCCGCCCGCATGATCGCGAAGCTCACCGGAACGCTCGACCAGACCAGCGCGGGGCATGCGGTCATCGACGTGGGCGGGGTCGGCTATCTGGTCGAAGCATCGGCGCGCACGCTCGACGCGCTCGGCGCGGTCGGCGAGACCGTGACCGTGCACACCGAGATGCTCGTCGGCGAAGATTTTTTGCGGCTGATCGGCTTTGCGAGCGCAGAAGAGCGCGACTGGTTTCGCCTGCTGACCGGGGTGCAGGGGGTCGGCGGCAAGGTCGCGCTGGCGATCCTCTCAGCGCTCGGCCCTGCGGAGATTGCGCGCGCCATCGCTGCGGCGGACAGCGCCGCCATCGCCCGCGCGCAGGGGGTGGGGCCGAAACTCGCCCAGCGCATCTGCAACGAACTCAAGGACAAGGTCGGCGGGCTCAACACGGTCGTCGTCGGCAGCGGCGCTGCGCTTCGCCCTGCGCCAGGCCCGCAGGCCGACGCGCTGTCGGCGCTCGCCGCGCTCGGGTTCAAGCCGGCAGAGGCGAGCGCGGCCGTCGCCGCCGCGAGCGACGAGCTCGGGCCGGCCGCGACGCTCGATGCGCTGGTGCGACTCGCGTTGCGCAAGGCGGGATAAAGGCGGCGGCCCCCTCGCCACCTCAGGGCGAAGCCGCTATCGCCATGCGACACGCTCGGGGGAATGATGTTCAGCCTGCCCAACGTCCTGACGCTGTCCCGCGTGGTGGCTTTGCCGGTGCTGATCGCCCTGATGTGGGGGCGGTGGGATACCGGCTGGCTGCTCGCCTTTGTGCTCTACTGCGCGATGGGCATCACCGATTATTTCGACGGCTACCTCGCGCGGGCGCAGGGCACGGTGTCGAAACTCGGCATCTTCCTCGATCCCATCGCCGACAAGATGATGGTCGCCGCGGTGATCCTGCTGCTGTGCGGGACGCGCCACGATCCCGCGTCGGTGCAGGATTGGCACCTTGTGCCGGCGATGGTCATCCTGTTGCGAGAGATTGCGGTGTCGGGCTTGCGCGAATTCCTCGCCGGACTGCAGGTGTCGGTGCCGGTCAGCCGCCTCGCCAAGTGGAAGACCGCGTTTCAGATGATCGCGCTGGGTGCGCTGATCCTGGCCGGGGGGATCGGGCCCCACGTGCCCTTCGTCGAAGGGTTCGGCTTTGCCGCGCTTTCAAAGGCGGTGGGGCTCACGACGCTGTGGATCGCCGCCGGACTGACGCTGATCACCGGCTGGGACTATCTGCGCGCCGGCGTGCGCCACATGGACTGAGCGCCCGCGTCACCCGGTGTGGTGACGGCGAAGCACCTCCGCCAGCAGGCGAAAGTCGCGCTCCCGCGGCGAATTGGTCCGCCAGACCAGTGCGATCTGACGCGCGGCATTCTGGGTGGCGAGCGCACGCGTGACCACCTGGGTCGGCTCCAGCAGCCCCGCGTCGACCGCCATCTGCGGCAACACCGTGACGCCGAGGCCGTTGTCCACCATCTGCACCAGCGTGTGCAGCGACGTCCCCATCATCCGCGCCGACCCTTTGAGGTCGGGACGGTGGCACACGGCGAGTGCATGATCCTTGAGGCAATGCCCGTCCTCGAGCAGCAGCAGCCGGTCATTGTCGAGCGTATCGGGCGACACCGTTTCGGGAAGATTAGCCGCTTCCCCGGCCGGGAGCGCGAGCAGCAGCGGGTCTTCGAACAGCAGCTCCTGCTCGGTGTCGCCGCAAGGGTAGGGGAGCGCCAGCATGACGCAGTCGACCTGGCCCTGGTGCAACGACGCGCAGGCCTGACCCGACGTTTCCTCGCGCAGATAGAGGTTAAGTTCCGGGCGCTCGACACGCAGCCGGGGGAGAAGGCGGGGGAGCAGGAACGGGGCGATGGTCGGGATCACGCTCATCCGCAGATCGCCGGTCAGCGGTCTGCCGGACGCGGCGGCGAGCGCGGCGAGCTCCTCGGCCTCGCGCAGCACGCGGTGCGCGCGCTCGACCACCGCTTCGCCGAGGGGCGTGAAGCGGACTACCCGCCGGGTCCGCTCGACCAGCATCACCCCCAGCAGCGATTCGAGTTCACGCAGACCCGCCGACAGCGTCGATTGGGTCACAAAGGTCGCATCCGCCGCTCGGCCGAAATGTCCGTGCTGATGCAGCGCGACGAGATATTGCAGTTGCTTGATGGTCGGGAGATAGGTTTGCATCTGTTCGACAAGTCCGATCAATCCGACGCGCTATAATCGAAATTGTAACTCGACGGTCGCTTGTCAAGCCATTCAGCTGGCTCGACATAGACGGCGCATGGTCGCCGACTTTCTCGCATATCTCGACTCCATCAAGGCGCGCGACCCCGCTCCCCGCTCGCGGTGGGAGGTGCTGACCTACCCTGGTCTGCTGGCGGTCGCGCTTCATCGCGTGGCGCACTGGCTGTTCGGAGCGGGGCTGTTTTTCCTCGCGCGCTTCGTCAATCACGCCGCCCGCTGGCTGACCGGCATCGACATCCACCCCGGCGCACGGATCGGGCGGCGGCTGTTCATCGATCACGGCATGGGCGTCGTCATCGGCGAGACCGCCGACATTGGCGATGATGTCACCATCTATCAGGGGGTGACGCTGGGTGGGACGGACCCGGCCAATGGCATCGGCGGGAAACGCCACCCGACCATCGCTCCGGGCGCCATCCTCGGGGCCGGGGCGCAGGTGCTGGGGCCGATCCAGGTGGGCGAGAATGCGCGCGTCGGCGCCAATGCGGTCGTCACCCGCGAAGTCGAACCGGGCGCGGTGATGGTCGGCATCCCGGCGCGCCGGATCGACGTGAACGACCCGGAGCCGGCGCGCGACTTCGTGCCCTATGGCACGTCGTGCCGCGAGATGTTCGATCCCGACACGCAGCAGATCGAGCTGCTGCAATGCCAGCTCGCCGAACTGCAGACGCGTGTCGCCAAGCTGTCGGCCGAGGTGGCGGCGGCTCGTTCGTCGGCCAGCGCATGACCGCTACCGTTCATCCCCTGCCCCAGCCGGCGGCGACGCAGGTCGGGTTCGAGCGGGCGGAGCTGATGCGGATCCTCGACCTGTACGGTCGCATGGTCGCCGCGGGGCACTGGCGCGACTATGCGATCGACTTCGGTCGCGAGGCGGCGAGCTTTTCGTGCTTTCGGCGCACCGCCGAACGCCCCGAGGTGCGGATCGAAAAGCGTCCCGCGCTGCGACATCGGCAGGGCATGTGGGCGCTGATCGGCGAACATGGCGCGGTGCTCAAACGCGGCCACGAACTGGCCGGTGTGCTGGCGCCGGTGGAACGGCGCCTCCTCAAACTGATCGGTTAGGCGGGCCCGTCCGCCGCGCGCTTGAACCCCTGCGCGACGACGAACAGCTCCGGGCTGCCCTTGCGGCTCGAGGGTGGTTTGGCGTGCTTCACGCTGGTGAAGTGCCGCTTGAGGACGTCAAGGAGGTCGCGGTCGGTGCCGCCCTGGAACACCTTCGATACGAACGCGCCGCCGGGGGAGAGGTTGGCGATGGCAAAGTCCGCCGCCGCCTCCGCCAGCGCGAGCGTGCGCAGATGGTCGGTCTGCGGATGACCCACCGTGTTCGCCGCCATGTCCGAGAGGACGAGGTCGGGTGGTCCGTCGAGCAGCGCCGCGATCGCGTCCGGCGCTTCGTCGGCCATGAAGTCCATCTGCAGGATGGCGACGCCGTCGATCGGCTCGACGGGTAGCAGGTCGATGCCGACCACCGCCGCGGCGGGCACGGTGCGGCGCACCACCTGACTCCATCCGCCCGGCGCGATGCCGAGATCGACGACTCGCCTGGCCCCACGCAGCAGCCCGTATTTGAGGTCGAGTTCGATCAGCTTGTACGCCGCGCGGCTGCGGTAACCCTCGGCCTTCGCACGTTTGACATACGGGTCGTTGAGCTGGCGCGCGAGCCAGCGGGTCGATTGCGCCGACCGGTTGCGCGCGGTGCGCACGCGTGTGCGGCCGCCCCCGCCGCTGCCGCCCCGGCTCACCGGCGCACGCTCTTGCGATTGATGCGGCGCGCGTGCGGCTGGTGCATCAATTGGCGCAGCACGCCTTCGCGAATGCCTCGGTCGGCGACCGAGACCGACGTCGCCGGCCAGATGTCGAGGATCTCCTCCAGCACCGCGCAGCCTGCAACGACGAGATCCGCCCGCTCGCGCCCGATGCAGTCGAGTCGCGCGCGATCGCCGAGTGACAGGCCGGCGAGCTGAGCGCAGATGCCGCGCAGGTCGTCACGGCCGATGCGCAGCCCGTCGACCCGCGAGCGATCGTAGCTTTTGAGGCCGAGGTGCACGCTGGCGAGCGTCGTGACGGTGCCGCTGGTGCCGAGCAGGCGCGGTTTCCGCGAGGGCGCCTCGTGCTGCTCTGCGGCGTCGCAAAATCCCGCCATGTCGGCCCGCACCCGCGCCCGCATGGCGGCATAGGCGGCGGCGCGCGCACTGGCATCGCGGCTGTCGTGCGGCTCCGATTCGGTCAGCGTCACCACGCCCCAGGGCACGCTGCGCCAAGCGAGGACCTGCGGGAATGCGCCGCGGTCGTCGACCAGCACCAGCTCGGTCGAGCCGCCGCCGATGTCGAAGATCAGCGCCGGGCCGTCGCCGGGCGTCAGCAGCTGGTGACAGCCCATGACCGCCAGCCGCGCTTCCTCTTCGGCGCCGATCACGTCGAGGAGGATGCCCGTTTCCTCGCGCACGCGACGCAGGAATTCCTCGCCATTGCTGGCCCGGCGGCAGGCTTCGGTAGCAACCGCGCGAGAGAGGGTGACGTGCCGACGGCAAAGCTTGTCCGCGCACACCGACAGCGCCTCCACCGCGCGGTCCATCGCCGTGTCTGCCAGCCGGCCTGTCGAGGCAAGGCCCTCGCCCAGCCGAACGATGCGGGAATAAGCGTCGACGATGACGAATTCTTCGCCGTGCGGTCGCGCGATCAGCAGGCGACAATTGTTGGTGCCGAGGTCGAGCGCCGCAAAGGTCTGCGCATGGACGCTGGAGCCGGGCCCGATCGCGCGGGCGGCATGGCCGTGCCGCATGGCCGGCGGCGGGGGAATGGGCGCGTCAGGCCCATCGCCGGCCATCAGCCTGAGCGCGGTCTCGCCGTCGCGGTCGCGGTCGCGCCATGACGCGCCCTGCGAAGCGGCGGGCCGCGCGGCGGGGTGGTTCGACCCCCGATCCGCCATCGGCGACGCCTTTCAATTCATGCACGCAGCTCGGATTGGGCTGCAGAAGTTGGCTGCCGTCCTATCCCTCGTGCCAGGTCACGACAACCCTCGTTCACACTCGCGAAAAGGCGCGCGCCGGGGGTCCGACGCGCGCCTTCGTACAAGTGCGGGAGCTGGGGAGGGTGGGGTCTGCTCCCGCACTCGACGGCTCAGCAGCGATTGTTGCTGCCGGCACGTTCGAGTTGGCGACCGGCGAGCGCGCCCACCGCGCCGCCGATGATCGCACCCGCGGTGCGGTCGCGGCGAACGACTTCGCGCCCGAGCAGGCCGCCGGCGACGCCGCCAACGATCAGCCCGGTGGTGCCGCTGTTGCAGCGATACGCGCGGCGCTGATCGCCGTAATAGGCGCGGTCGTAACCCTGATTGTAGCCGCGATAGCTGTCGTAACGGCCGTAATTGCCGCGATCGTAGCGGCTCTCGTAACGGTCGCGATGGTCACGGCCGTGGGCGGCGGCCGGCGCAGCACCCGTGACGAGCGTGGCGGCGGCGGCAAAGGCGATGGTCAGCTTTTTCATCATGTCTCTCCGGTCGGACGACGACGCCGACGGTTGGGGTCCGCGTTGATCCGACGTCATTGGTGCCCGTCAGCGCGTGCACGCCTCCTGAACGGCGCTGTCGTTTGACGTTCAGGGAAGTGAGGACGCCATGACACCGCGCGTGGTTGCGCGGCGGGGGTGTGACGTTCATCGCGGCGAGCGTGTTTGCCGTTCGCCGTCCGCTTCAGATCGTCGCCGCCGTCCTGCTGGCGGTGATCTCCACGAATGGCACGCGCGTGCCGCTGCCGGCTATCCCCGCCGACCCGCCGCCTGCCACGCTCCGGCCGCTCGAGGTCTCGGGCGAGCGGTTCGGCGAACTGACGTTGCGGCGGGCCTGGTCGATCAATCTGGCAGACCGGCGGCTTGGCGGCTTTTCGACCATCGCTTCGGTCGAGGAGAATCGCGCGGGGGCGCTCGCCTTTACCTTCGTCACCGATGCGGGTCGTGTGCTCGATCTGGCGCTGACCGCCGAGCGGCGGGTGGCGGCGCAGCGATGGCGCCGCGTGCGCGCGGTCGGTGCCGCGTTCGGGACCGCGGTGCGGCTCGACAGCGAATCGATGATCCCCGCGACAGGCGCGCGCGGTGGCTGGGTCGCCGGGCTGGAGGCGCCGCCGCGGCTGGCGTTGCTCGACAATGCGCTGTCGGTAGTCGCAACCCGCCGCGATCCGCCGATGCGGCGTTGGACCTCCAATTCCGGGCCAGAGGGGCTGGTCCGGCTGCGGGACGGGCGCCTGCTGGTCTTCGCCGAGCGAGCCGCTTCAGCGAGTGGTGTCGCGGGCCGGTCGCTGCTCATTTATCCGGCCGACCCGTTCGCGCGCGGCGCCGCCGCCCCCGTCGAAGTGGCCTATGACGACGCGGCGCGCGGTGCGGTGACCGACGCGACGCGGCTGAGCGACGGCCGCGTGCTGATCCTCCACCGTCGCGGCGATCCCTTTCGCGGCTGGACATCGACACTGGCGGTTGCCGACCCGCGAGAGCTCCGCCCCAACGCTGCCTGGCGGGCGCGAACGATCGCCCGGATCGAACAGGGTCCGTGGCGCGAGAATTTCGAGGGCGTGGCCGTGACCGGGCGCGGTGGGGACTGCCGCGTCTGGCTGATCAGCGACGACAACTTCCACCGCTTGCAGCGCAGCCTGCTGCTCGAACTGAGCTGTCCCGACCGATAAACGACGAAAAGCGGGCGACCATCAAGGCGCGCCCGCTTTTCTGTAGCTTTAATCGGGCAGGCGTCCGCGCGAACCGCGCACTAACGAATCACGCTGCGGCGTTGCTCTCGGCGAGCTTCTTCACCACGTCGCGCTTCAGACGGCGCGCCTTGAGCGACAGCAGCTCGTCCTTCGTCTTGACCAGCCAATTGTCGAGACCGCCGTTGTGTTCGACCGAGCGCAGGCCGTGCGTCGACACGCGCAGCTTCACGCTCTGGCCCAGCGCGTCGCTGAGCAGCGTTACGTTGTGCAGGTTCGGAAGGAACGTGCGCTTGGTCTTGTTGTTGGCGTGGCTCACATTGTGACCCACCTGACGGCCCTTGCCCGTCAGTTCGCAGATGCGCGACATGACTTGAAATCCTGTGTTCGACCGTGGCCGGAAAGGCTGCGCGCTTAAGCGGGACGTGCAGATTCGTCAAGCCGCGCCCCGTGCGCTAGCGCGACGGACGTGCGCGCGCCCTTCCCCCCGTCACCCTATATGGCCCGCGCGGTCGAGCTGGCGCGTGCCGCCGCCGCGGCGGGGGAGGTGCCGGTCGGCGCCGTCGTCGTACACCGCGGTACGATCGTGGGGGAGGGCGCCAATGCGCCTCGCGCACGATGCGACCCGACCGCTCACGCCGAAATCGTCGCGCTGCGCGAAGCTGCCAAGGCGCTCGGCAGCGATCGGCTGCCCGCATGCGACCTGTGGGTGACGCTCGAACCCTGCGCGATGTGCGCCGGGGCCATCGCCCATGCACGCCTCGCACGGCTCTACTGGGGCGCGGACGACCCCAAGGGCGGCGCCGTGGTGCACGGACCGCGGCTGTTCACCCAGCCCACGCTCCACCATCGGCCGGAATGCTACGGCGGGGTCATGGCCGACGAGAGCACCACGCTCCTGCGGGAATTTTTCCAGCAGTTGAGGGGGTAACGGGCCGCCGTCCGTTCAATGAACGAAGCGCGCCACCACGTCACGATAGCTGCGGCTGACCTTCACGTCCGATCCGGACGTCAGGATCAGGAAACATTCGCCGTTGGTGTGCGGCTTCACCTCGCGCACCTGTCCGAGGTTGACGATCCAGCTGCGATGCACGCGCTGGAACACGCGCGGATCGAGCCGGCGTTCGAGGTCCTTCATCGTCTCGCGCAGGATGAAGCTCTTCTCGCCGGTATATACGACCATGTAATCGCCGGCCGCTTCGATCCGTTCGATCGAATCGACATCGACGCGAAAGATCTGCCCGCGATCCTTGATGTTGATGAGCTTTTCGAAGCGGTTGGCGGCGACCGGTTCAATGGTTTCGTCGCTGGCGGCGGCGACCTGCTCGGCCGCTTCCGGTGCAACCTCGGCGAGCACTTCCTTGAGCCGTTCGGCCTCTTCGCCGGCGCGCGCCTCGGACAGGCGACGCCGCACCCGGTCGAGCGCGTCGGCCAGCCGCTGCGGCTCCACCGGCTTCAGCAGATAATCCACCGCCTGCGCGTCGAACGCCTTCAGCGCATGGTCCTGATAGGCGGTGACGAACACGAACAGCGGCGGTTCGACGTCCATCAGGCCCTGCACCACCGAAAACCCGTCGAAGCCCGGCATCTGGATGTCGAGGAAGACGAGGTCGGGTTTATGCATCTTGATCTTGCGGATCGCCTCGCGCCCGTTCTGGGCCGTATCGACGATCTCAATGTCGCCGTGCCCCTCCAGCCGCAGGGTCAGCCCCTGAACGGCCAGCTTTTCATCGTCGACGAGAATGGTGCGGATGGTCATGCGTTGAGCGCGGTCCTTTGCGACATGGCCGGGGCCGCCTCCGACGCGATGCGGCGATAGGGAAGTTCGATCGTGACCACGAACCCCTCCTCCCCTTCCTTCGCTTCGAAGCGTTGCTCCTCGCCATAGGCCTGCGTCAGCCGATCGCGAATGTTGGCGAGGCCGACGCCGGTCGACGGGGTGGCCATGGCGATGTCCGGGGGCAACCCGCCGCCCGTGTCGGACACGACGATGCGCACCCTTTCGCCGACGAGATGCGCGGCGACGCGGACATCCGCTCCGTCCTCCGATGGCGTCACCGCATATTTGATCGCGTTTTCGATCACCGGCTGCAGCAGCAGCGACGGCATCGCCGCATCCGCCGCCGCCTCATCGATGTCGAAGCTGACGCGCAGACGCTCCTCGAACCGCATTTTCTCGATGTCGAGGTAAAGCTTCATCGTCTCCACCTCCTGCGTCAGCGTGACCATCGCCGACGGTTCGTTGGCGAGCGTGTAGCGCAGGAACGACGACAGCCGGCTGAGCATCGCGTTGGCGGGCTCGGTCTGTTTCAACAGCACCAGCGTCGAAATCGAATTGAGGGTATTGAACAGGAAGTGCGGGTTGATCTGGTAGCGCAGCATGGCGAGCGTCGACGCCGTCGCCTGCCCTTCCAGCGCGATCAACTGGTCCGCCTGTTGCTCCACCCGCAGGAAATAGTTGATCGCGAAATACAGCGCCGACCATCCGCCCAGGAACACGACGTCGAGGAACAGCGGCACCAGCATCAGCGTCGAGAACGCCGCATTTTCGCTGCTCGGCTGGATGGCGACCATCGACGCGTCGATGAAGGCATAGACCACCGTCGCCGCGAACATCGCGCCGATCGCGCCCGCCCAGGCGGTGAGCGAACCGCGCTTCATCAGGCGACGATAGGCCAGCGACAATAGCAGCGTCAGCGAAAAGCCGGTCAGCATCGACACCAGCAGCGGCGCCAGCACCGCGATATCCTGCCCTTGCGCCAGGTTGGAGATGGCACGCAGAACGAACAGACCGGCCCACCCCAGTCCCTGCAGCACCCAGAAGGCGCGCACCTTGTCGACGAAGAATGGCTGTGCCCGGGTCGAGGGACGGAACGGGTCGCGCGGGCTACGCCGCGCCGGCACCGCCGCGCTCGGCGCCGGTGGCGCGCCAAGCAGCCAGCTGCGCAGGCTGTCTTGCCGGGTCATCGGGCGACGGTCGGGGTCGTGCACGGCATCGCCCATATCATCGGCATTTGTGCGAAGCGGGGCAAGGGGGGCGCGACCGTGACCGATCGAGCCGCGCTGCCGCGGCGATACCAATTCGTTGCGCGACCTCAACCAAAACACCTTGGAAACGAACGACCTTAACGCCACAACGGTCGCATGCTGCGTCAGTATCAACTGGTGGAGGCGGTGCGCGCCTATGATCCCGATGCGGACGAGGATGCGCTCAACCGGGCCTATGTCTTCACCGTACAGAAACATGGCACGCAAAAGCGCGCCAGCGGCGACCCATATTTCAGCCACCCGGTCGAGGTGGCGGGCATCCTCACCGAATTGAAGCTCGACCAGGCGAGCATCATCACCGGCCTCCTTCACGACACGCTCGAGGACACGCTGACCAGCGCCGAGGAGATCGACCGGCTGTTCGGCGGCGACGTCGCGCGGCTGGTCGACGGCGTGACCAAGCTCAGCAAGATCGAGCATCAACAGGCCGCCAACGACAGCGAGCATGAGCGCGCGGCGGAAAATCTGCGCAAATTCCTTCTCGCCATGTCGGACGACATTCGCGTGCTGCTGGTGAAGCTTGCCGACCGGCTGCACAACATGCGTACGCTGCACCACATCCCGGCTCCCGAAAAACGCCGCCGCATCGCGCGCGAGACGATGGATATCTACGCGCCGCTGGCGGAGCGCATCGGCCTCTATGAATTTATGCGCGAGATGCAGCTGCTCGCCTTTCGCGAGCTCGAGCCAGATGCGTACGAGAGCATCACCACCCAGCTCGACAAATTGACCCGCGGCGGCACCGACCGGGTCAAGCGCATCGCCGAGGAAATCCGCGCCGAGCTCGCCGCCCACGGTATCGAGGCCGAAGTGACCGGCCGCGCCAAGCACCCCTATTCGGTGTGGCGCAAGATGCAGGAGCGCCACGTCACCATCGAACAGGTGACCGACATCATGGCGTTCCGCGTCATCACCGCAGACGAGGACGCCTGCTATCGCGCGCTGGGCATCGTGCACCGGCGCTGGAAGCTGGTGCCCGGGCGGTTCAAGGACTTCATCTCGACCCCGAAGCGCAACGGCTATCGCTCGTTGCACACGACGGTGATGCGCGGCGAGAACATGCGCGTCGAAATCCAGATCCGCGACCGCGCGATGCACCGGCAGAATGAATTCGGGCTCGCCGCGCACTGGGCCTACAAGCAGGAGGCGCGGCCCGACGGGCAGGCGGGATGGATCCGCGACCTCATCGAAATCCTCGACCAGGCGCAGGATGCGGACGAGCTGCTGGAACATACGCGCATGGCGATGTATCAGGACCGCATCTTCGCCTTCACGCCCAAAGGCGCGCTGCACCAGCTGCCCAAGGGCGCGACGCCGGTCGACTTTGCCTATGCCGTGCACACCGCGCTCGGCGACCGTACCGTCGGTGCCAAGGTCAACGGCCGGCTGGTGCCGCTGCGCACCCAGCTCAGCAATGGCGATACGGTCGAGATTCTGACCAGCGAGAGCCAGACCCCCGAGCCCGCGTGGAGCGGGTTCGTCGCCACCGGCAAGGCGCGCGCGGCGGTGCGGCGGCACGTCCGTCACAAGGAGCGTGACGAGACCATCGCGCTCGGCCGCACGCTCTACGACGCGATCGTCTCGCGCCTGCCGGTCAAGGTCGGCGAAAAGGCACGGCGCGAGGCGGTCGGGCGGCTGAAGCTCGGCGGCGACGACGACCTCATGTACGCGATCGGCCGGCGCCAGCTGCGCGACACCGACGTCATGGATGCGCTCGTCCCCGGCATCGTCGCCGAGATGAAGGCGGGCGGGATCAGCTTCGACGCGACCAAGCCGATCAGCATCGAAGGACTGACCCCCGGCGTCGCCTACACGCTCGCCGACTGCTGCCGACCGATCCCAGGCGACCGCATCGTCGCGCTCGGCCGGCCGGGTGAGGGGATCGAGGTGCACGTCATCGACTGTCCCGAACTCGCCGACGTGGGCGATGCCGAATGGATCGACGTGCGCTGGCAGCGCGACAGCGAAGGCGGCACCGCGCGGCTGGTGATCGTGTTGCGCCACGAACCGGGCACGTTGGCCGAGATGGCGGCGACCATCGCGCGCGCCGGCGCCAACATCATCAACCTTCGCCTCGCCAGCCGCGACGGCGACTTTCATGCGATGCTGGTCGACGTGGAGGTCAAGGATCTCACCCACGTCATGCGCATCCTCTCCAACCTACGCGCCAGCGACGTCGTTGTGTCCGCCGAACGCGGCTGATCCCCGCGACGCAAGAAACTTCCAGAAGTGCGTGGCCCGATCGGCAACGCTTCCGTCATGCCGGAGGACGCAACTGTCTGATCGGGCATTGCTTTGGGCCTCGGTTTACGAACAGGATGCCGCCATGGCGACGATGCTGTCCGACCGGACCCGGCTTGCTCAGGGCTATTTCGCCGAGGGCGATCGATATCTCCGCGCAAATTATCGCATCCGTCGCCGCGCAGAGTTGGCGGGGGAGGTGCTGGGACCGCTGACGGGCAAGCACATCGTCGATCTTGGCTGCGGCGACGGTGCGGTTTCGGCGTCCTTTGCCGAAGCCCGGCACATCGCCTTTGTCGACAGCGCGGCGGACATGGTCGGTCGGGCACGCTCCGGGAGAGCGAATCGACCTGCAACCTATCTGGTCGACGATCTTCACGCCGTGACGCTGGACGACCCCGGCGACGTGGTGATGTGCCTCGGCGTGCTCGCGCATGTGGACGACAGCCGCGACACGATGCGTGCGATCGCGCGCAATCTTGTGTCCGATGGACGCGCGTTGGTACAGTTCAGCCCCGCCGAACGAGCGGTAAATCGCGTCGGCCTCCCGCTGCTGCGGATGCGCACCGGGCTTGGCTACCGGGCGACGGCCACGCGCGACGTCGTGGCTGCCGCGACCGAAGCGGGGCTGCGGGTGGTGGCGAGGCGCGATCACCTGTTGGTGATCCCCGGAACCGCAGCGCTGTTGGGCAAGGGCCTGCCACGCTACGACCGGGCGGTCTGCCGCCGCCCGTCGATTGCGCGCTCCGGGTCCGATACGTTGCTGCCGCTCGAGCATCATCGCAGCGAAGGTCATGATCCCGCGCGGCGGTAGGCGTTCAGCTCGACATTAGCCGCGTCGACCGGGACGCGGGAGCGGGACCGTCCGGGCGCGGTGTGTCGCCCGGACGGCTCGTTCGCATCAACCGCCGAAGGTGCGCTGCCACCAGCCGCGACGGGGCGCCGGGGCTTCGGTCGGTTCGGCCGTCGCATCGGCCATTTCCGCAGGCTCCGCAGCGGTGGCCGGCGCCGCCGCATCCTCGTCCGACGAGGCGATGGCCTCGCTGACTTTGGCGGCGGTGCTGGCGGCGGTCTTGCGGGTCGAACGGCGGCGCTTAGGGGCTGGCGCCTCCTCGGCAGCGGTGGCCTCGGCAGGCGAGCCTTCATCGCTCGCTTCGCCGCTGGCAACCGCGTCGGCCGTCGGCGTCTCGGCGACCTTCTTGCGCGAGCGACGCGGCTTTTTCGCCGGTTCGGCGTCCGCTTCGCCCTCGCTGGCGCCGTCCGTGGGGGCGGCGTTCTCGCTGGCCGCGTCCGCGGCCTTGCGCCGTGACCGGCGGGGCTTGGCGGCGGGCTTCTCCTCGGTCACCGGCTCGGCGTCCCCCTCGGGCAGAGCGAGCTGTGGTTCCGCGTCGGCATCCACATCGCCCGCGTCGGCATCGGCAAGCGGTGCTGGCGCGTCGCCCGCATCCGCTTCCTCCGTGGATGAAGCCGTCGCCTCATCGTCCTCGGCGCCGGCGCGACCTTCGCTGCGACGGTTGCGGCCACCGCGACGACCGCGTCGACGCCGCCGCGCGTCGCCGGGCTCCGCCTCGTCGCGTTCACCGTTGTCGACGCGGTCGTCGGCGGGCTCGGCTTCGCCCGCGTCCTCGCCGCTATCGGCGGATTCGCGCGGTTCGCCATCGTCGAGCGCAACGTCGTCCTGCTGTTCGCGCGGTGCGCCTTCATCGTCGCGACGACCGCCCCGGCGGCGGCGACGGCGGCGGCGACTGCGATCGCCGTCCTCACGCTGGGTGCCTTCCTCGCCGCCTTCACCGGCTTCGACGCCTTCGATCTCCTCATCGAAGATGTCGTCGTCCGGCTCGTCGGCAATCGCGGTGAACTGCGGGCGGATGGCGGGCGGCGGGCCGCTCGCATCGACGCTCATCCGTGCGCCCTCGACATGGCCGTCGGACTGCACGTCGATCCGGACGCCGTAGCGATCCTCGATCCCCGTCAGCTCGGCGCGCTTGTTGTTGAGGACGTAGAAGGCCGCCTCTTGGCTCGCGCGCAGCAGCAACTGCGAACCGCGCCCGCGCGCCGCCTCCTCCTCGAGCAGGCGCAACGCGCCGAGGCCCGCCGACGCCGCGGTGCGGACGAGCCCGGTGCCGTCACAATGCGGACACTGGCGGGTCGAGGCTTCGAGCACGCCGGTGCGCAGTCGCTGGCGGCTCATCTCCATCAGGCCGAAGCCCGAGATGCGGCCGAGCTGGATGCGCGCGCGGTCGTGCTTGAGCGCGTCCTTCATCGCGCGCTCGACCTTCCGGACGTTGCTGTTCGACTCCATGTCGATGAAGTCGATCACTACCAACCCCGCCATGTCGCGCAGCCGCAGCTGGCGCGCGACCTCGTAAGCGGCCTCGAGGTTGGTGTTGAGCGCGGTCTGCTCGATATTATGCTCGCGTGTAGAGCGGCCGGAGTTGACGTCGATCGACACCAGCGCCTCGGTCGGGTTGATGATCAGGTAACCGCCCGATTTCAGCGGCACCAGCGGCTGATACATCGCCGACAGCTGATCCTCGACGCCATAGCGCTGGAACAGCGACACGGGGTCCGAATAGGCCTGCACGCGCCGGGCGTGGCTGGGCATCAGCAGCTTCATGAAGTCCTTGGCGGCGCGGTATCCCTCCTCACCCTCCACGATCACGTCGCTGATGTCGCTGTTGTAGATGTCGCGGATGGCGCGCTTGATGAGGTCGCTGTCCGAGTGGATCAGCGCCGGCGCGGTCGCGCTCAGCGTCTTTTCGCGGATTTCGTCCCACAGCCGCGCGAGATAGTCGAAGTCGCGGCGGATTTCGGGCTTGGTGCGCTCCAGTCCTGCGGTGCGGACGATGCAGCCCATCGACGGCGGCAGGTTCATCTCGTCGATGATCGATTTAAGCCGCTTGCGGTCGGCGCCGTTCGAGATTTTGCGGCTGATCCCGCCGCCGTTGCTAGAATTGGGCATCAGCACGCAGTAACGCCCGGCGAGGCTGAGGTAGGTGGTCAGCGCCGCGCCCTTGTTGCCGCGCTCTTCCTTGACGACCTGGACCAGCAGCACCTGGCGGCGGCGAATGACGTCCTGAATCTTGTAGCGGCGATGCCACGAGCGGCGCTGCGGCGCGTCCTCCTCGCTGCGTTCGGGGCGGTCACCGCCGCGGTCGCCCCCGCGATCATTGCGCCGGCCACGCTCCTTGCCCGGGCGACGGCGGCCCCGGCCCCGGCGGCGTTCGCCTGACGCGTCGTCGCGCAGGGCTTCGTCGTCCCGCGCCGCGTCGTCGTCGGAATCGTCGGTCGCGGGTAGGGACTCGTCTTCCTCATCGCCGTCGGAGTGATTGTCGTGGCGCTCTTCGTCGCCATCGTGATCATCACCGTCGCGATCTTCGCTGTCGTGGTCGTAATCGTCGGCGTCGATCGGGTTGCCGTCCTCGTCGAGCGGGGCCGGAGGCGCCACGTCCTCGACCTCACCCTCGAGCGATTCCATCTCCTCCTCGGCGCGCATCGCGGCGGCGGCGGCCTCCGCCTCCTCGCGCAGCAGCGCGTCGCGATCCTCCTTCGGGATCTGGAAATAGTCGGGGTGGATTTCGCTGAAGGCAAGGAAGCCGTGGCGATTGCCGCCATATTCGATGAACGCCGCCTGCAGCGACGGTTCGACCCGGGTGACCTTGGCGAGGTAGATATTGCCCTTGAGCTGTTTGTGCTCGGCAGATTCGAAATCGAACTCTTCGATCCGGTTACCCTTGACGACCGCGACGCGGGTTTCTTCCCGGTGGCGCGCGTCGATCAGCATACGCGTGGACATTCAATATACTCCGGGCGCCCGGATGCGAGCGAGACCGCTCAGCCCCGATGGCGCGTGATGATGCGGGCGATGCGGACAGCGAAAATGCTGCAGGCCGGCCCGAAACAGGTGGGGAAAGATGCGCCGCGGGGGGTGCCGGACGGGCCGCCGCCTGAGCCCCGACAGGGCTGAGCAGGCAGGCGGAAAGGTTCGGCATCAACGTGGGCGCACCCGGTGGCAGGATTGACCGGAGCGTGAACCGCGGATGAGGTCCGCAAGGTGAGCGTGCCGGGCAATCAAACTGTGAAGCTGTCGCGACGGCGCAGATGGATGCGCTGCCGTAACGGGTTGCTGCTAGCAGCGCCTCCGGTTGCGGGCAAGGGCGGCGGGGGTGGCCCCCTTGTCGGGGCGGCCCGCTTCGCGCCATAGCGACGATCGTGCTGCCGTTCCTGCTGCCGCTTCTGTTCACCGCCCTGCCGCCGCGCGTCGTGGTGGCGCCCGTCGTGCAGCCGGCGATGGCGATGCTGCCGCGGCGGCGATACCGCGTGACGGTCCGGCTCGATCCGCCCGCCCCCGGCCCCCCGCTGCCGCGCATCGAAGGGCCGGAGGATGCAGCGCTGCCGCTGGTGGTGATCGATGCGGGGCATGGCGGCCACGACCCCGGCGCGCTCGCCGACGAAGGCCGCGTCGCCGAAAAGGACGTGACGCTCGCGCTCGCCCGCGCCGCGCGCGATGCGCTCCTCGCCAGCGGACGGATGCGGGTCGCGCTGACCCGCGATGGCGACCGCTTTCTGGTACTGGAGGAACGGTACGAGCTGGCACGCCGTCTGGGCGCAACGCTGTTCGTGTCGGTCCACGCCGACAGCGCGGAGGACCCGCTGGCAACCGGCGCGGCGATCTACACCCTCTCGGACAGTGCGTCGGACCGCGAAGCCGCGCGCCTCGCCGCGCGCGAAAACCGCGCGGACCATCTCGGCGCGGTCGACCTCGGCGGCCGCGACCGGCAGGTGCGTGCGATCCTGCTCGACCTCGCGCAGCGGGAAAGCGGGGCGCAGTCGGTCGCCTTTGCCCGCCGGTTTCTGCGCGCCGCCGCGCCGCAACTGCCGCTGCGCCCGGCGCCGCTGCGCTCCGCCGGGTTCGTGGTGCTGAAGGCGCCCGACCAGCCCGCGGCACTGATCGAAGTCGGCTTCATGTCCAACGTCGACGACCTCGCCCGCATCACTTCGGCGGATGGGCAGGCCGCGTTCGCCCGCGCGCTGCGCGATGCGGCGTTGATCGATGCGGCGGCGCGGCGAGTGCGGACGGCGCAGCGTTGAAGCCGGGCGGCGTAACCACTCTCGCCACGCGCGTGAATCATGCTATCGCGCGCAGCCGCCATGGCTGATGCCGAACCTCACCCCTCGCCGGTCGCCGGCTCGAGCGTCGCCGCGTCGCGCGGCGGCTTTCGCCTGCGCTTGCGCCGCGATGGGGACGAACCGACCCCGCCCGGCGGTGGTGGCGGTGGCGGTTGGTCGCGACGTTGGGAGTCGCGCCGCTTCCGGTGGCTGATCTACGGCCTCGGCGGGCTGCTGCTCGCCATGCTGCTGTTCTGGGCGCTGCTGATCCGCGGCCTGCCCGACGCGAAGACGCTGGTCGATTATGAGCCGCCGCTGCCCACCATTGTTCGCGACGTCAGCGGCGCGCCCACGCACAGCTTTGCCCGCGAACGGCGCGTGCAGCTCGAATATGACGAATTTCCGCGCCAGCTCATCCAGGCATTCCTTGCCGCGGAGGACAAGAGTTTCTTCAGCCACAGCGGCGTCGATTTCGCCGGGGTGGCGCAGGCGGTGGTCGATTATACGTCCAAGGTCGGCAGCGGCGAACGTGCGCGCGGCGGGTCGACCATCACCCAGCAGGTGGCGAAGAACGTCCTCCTCGGCGATGAATATTCGATCACCCGCAAGCTCAAGGAAATGGTGCTCGCCTTCCGCATCGAAAGCGTGCTTTCAAAGCAGGAAATCCTGGCACTTTACCTGAACGAGATCCCGCTTGGGCGCCGCTCGTTCGGGGTGCAGGCGGCGGCGCAGGCCTATTTCAACAAGGACGTCGCCGACCTCACCTTGCCCGAGGTCGCGTTCCTCGCGACGCTGCCGAAAGCGCCCGAAACCTACGGCCGCGTCCAGAACGAGCGCGCCGCGCTCGGCCGGCGCGCCTATGTGCTGGGCGAGATGGCGGACGAGGGGTTCATCACCGCTGCCGAGCGCGACGCCGCCAACGCCGCACCGCTTGGGCTTGCGCCGACGCGCGGGTCGCAATTCTCGGAAGCCGGCGGCTATTATATGGAGGAGGTTCGGCGCGAGCTGGTCGAACGCTTCGGTGAGAATGCGGAGAACGGCCCGCACAGCGTCTATGGCGGCGGACTGTGGGTGCGCACCGCCTTCGATCCGCGGCTGCAGGCTGCGGCGGAAACCGCGATGCGCCGCGCGATGCTACGCTATCATGCCGGGCGCGGCTGGACGGGGCCGGTCGGTCGCATCGAACCGGGCCGCGACTGGGCGCAGAAGCTGCGGTCGACCTTTCTCACCATCGACTACGACAATTGGCGGGTTGCAACGGTGGTCACCAAGGCCGGAGGCGCGGCAACCATCGGCTTTGCTGACGGCACGACCGGTCGGTTGGGCGCGGGCGATGCCGGCATGGCCGCACGCGGCGGCGGCACCGCCTTTTCAAAGCTGCGCGCGGGCGACCTCATCCTCGTCAAGCGCATCGCGGGCAACAGCTATGCGCTGCGTACCGCGCCCGGCATCTCCGGCGGATTCGTAGCGCAAAGCCCGGCGTCGGGGCGCGTCTTCGCGATGCAGGGCGGGTTCGATTCCAACCTGCAGAGCTTCAATCGTGCGACCCAGGCGCAACGCCAGCCGGGGTCGACGATCAAGCCATTCGTTTACGCCACCGCGCTCGATAATGGGCTGACCCCCTCGTCGATCATCGTCGATGCACCCTTTTGCGTCGATCAGAGCCGCGAGCTCGGACAGAAATGCTTCCGCAACTCGGGCGGCGGGGCGGCGGGGCCGCGGACGATGCGCTGGGGCCTCGAACAGTCGCGCAACCTGATGACCGTGCGGACCGCGAGCCAGGTCGGGATGCCGGCGGTGGTCCGCACATTCCAAAACATGGGGCTCGGTCGTTATCCACCCTATCTCGCCTTTGCGCTGGGCGCGGGGGAAACGACCGTCGCCAAGATGACCAACGCCTATTCGATGCTGGTCAATCAGGGCCGGGAATTGCGCCCGCACCTGATCGACGTGGTGCAGGACCGCCGCGGGCGCGTGATCTATCCGGCGAACTGGCGCGCTTGCGATGGCTGTAACGCGCAGGACTGGGACGGCAGCGCGATGCCGCGCTTCGAACCGACCGGCAAGCAGCTGATGGACCCGGTCACCGCCTATCAGGTGGTGCACATGCTCGAAGGCGTCGTTCAGCGCGGCACCGCGACCATGTTGCTCGACCTCGATCGGCCGCTGTTCGGGAAGACGGGGACAACATCCGGACCCACCGACGTGTGGTTCGTGGGCGGCACGCCGCAGTGGGTGGCGGGGGTGTATCTCGGCTACGATCAGCCGCGTCCGCTCGGCGGGTCGGCCTTCGGCGGCACGCTCGCGGCGCCGATCTTCGAGGAATTCGCGCGCGTCGCGACGGTCGGCCAGCCCAAGACGCCGTTCATCGCGCCGCTCGGCACGAGAATGGTCCGGATCGAGCGCAGCAGCGGCAAGCGCGTCTACGGCGCTTTCCCGACCGCCGATAACGATGCGATCATCTGGGAAGCGTTCAAGGCATCGTCCGAACCGCGTCGCTCGGTTCGCCGAGAAGAAGTGGCGCAGGCTCCTGCCGGGGCGCGCGCCCCGCAGCGCCAGCGCGCAGCAACCACCGCCCGCACCCAACGCCCTTCGACGCGATCGCAGCAGGACTTCGCCGACCGCGACGGCAGCGGCGGGATCTACTGACCGCGCCCACCCGACGCGAGGCTTCGCGGCGGGCAAAGGTGGCGGTCGCGCACAGGCCTACACGTCGAGGTTGGCGACGTTGAGGGCGTTGTCCTGGATGAAGGCGCGGCGCGGTTCGACCTCTTCGCCCATCAGGCGGGTGAAGACGTCGTCGGTGACGTCCGCGGTTTCGAGCTCCACACGAAGCAGCGTGCGCACCGTTGGGTCGAGCGTCGTTTCCCACAGCTGTTCGGCGTTCATCTCGCCCAGCCCCTTGTAGCGCGAGATGGCGAGGCCACGGCTGGCGTGGGCGAGCACCGCGTCGAGCAGCTCGGTCGGCCGCGCGACGTGGACCGGGCCGGCGCTCTTTCTGGCGCGCCCGCCACCGCGCGCGGTCTGCGTGCCGGGTTCGTCGGGCTGCGGCTCCTCGGGCGCGAGCGGATCGCTATCGGCTTCCGGCGTTTCGACCGCAGCCGTCGCGTCGGCATTGGCGGCGACGATCTGACCCGGGCGGGCATAGTCCTCCGCCACCTCCGCGCCGATGGCAGCGAGGCGGCGCGCTTCGCCGCTGGTGACGAAGCTCGCGTCGATGACGTGATGGTCGGTCACCCCGCGCCAGGCACGGCGGAGATAGTAGCCGCCGTCCTCGCCCAGTCCGACCTCCCACTTGCCATCCTCGCCGCGCGCGGTTTCGCTCGCGTTGAGGTGGTCGGCGGTACGCTTGGCCGCGGCCGCGCGATCGTCGGCGTTAAGTTCGCCCAAAGCGCCCGCCAGCGCCAGCGCCTCGATCAGCGCGGGGTCATAGCGGCGCGGAACGTAGCGCATGACCGCGCGCAGCCGCTGCGCCGCTTCGATCATGGTATGAAGGTCGTTGCCGCTGCGGCTGCCGCCGACGCCGTCGTATCGCAGCGCACCGACACCGCTGTCGATCAGATAGCGGTCGAGCGCGGCATCGTCCTTGAGATAGACCTCGGACCGGTTCTTCGCGACCTTATACAGCGGCGGCTGCGCGATGTAGAGGTGCCCCGCTTCGATGATCTGCGGCATCTGGCGGTAGAAGAACGTCAGCAGCAGCGTGCGGATATGCGCGCCGTCGACGTCGGCGTCGGTCATGATGACGATCTTGTGATAGCGCAGCTTGTCGAGGTTGAATTCGTCGCGGATGCCGGCGCCGAGCGCCTGGATCAGCGTGCCCACCTCCTTCGAGGAGATGATGCGGTCGAACCGCGCGCGCTCGACGTTGAGGATCTTGCCCTTCAGCGGCAGGATCGCCTGATAATGGCTGTCGCGGCCCTTCTTGGCGGAGCCGCCGGCGCTGTCGCCTTCGACCAGGAACAGCTCGGACTTCGCCGGGTCGCGCTCGGCGCAATCCTGCAACTTGCCGGGGAGCGAGGCGATGTCCATCACCCCCTTGCGCCGGGTGAGCTCGCGCGCCTTGCGCGCCGCTTCCCGCGCGGCGGCGGCGTCGATCACCTTTTGCACGATGCCCTTGGCCGGGCCGGGATTTTCCTCCAGCCACTGGCCGAGCTTGTCGCTCATCAGGCTTTCGAGCGGCTGGCGCACCTCGGAACTGACCAGCTTGTCCTTGGTCTGCGAGCTGAACTTGGGGTCGGGCAGCTTGACCGAAACGATCGAGGTCAGCCCCTCTCGCATATCCTCACCGGTGAGCGCGACCTTCTCCTTCTTGAGCAGCCCCGAACGCTCCGCATAGCCGTTGAGCGTCCGCGTCAGCGCGGCGCGGAACGCGGCCAGGTGGGTGCCGCCGTCGCGCTGAGGGATGTTGTTGGTGAAGGCGAGCTCGGTCGGATAATAGCTGTCGTTCCACTGCAACGCGACGTCGATGCCGATGCCGTCGCGGTTGGCGGAGATGGCGATGGGCTCTTCCATCAACGCGGTTTTGTTGCGGTCCTGATATTGGACGAACGCGGCAATGCCGCCGTCGTAGCGCAGGTCGACCTCGCGTGCCTCGGCATGGCGCGCGTCCGTGAGCACGATGCGCACGCCAGAATTCAGGAAGGCAAGCTCGCGGTAGCGGTGCTCGAGCTTGTCGAAATCATATTCGGTGACGTTCTTGAACGTCTCGGTCGACGCGAGGAACCGCACGCGCGTGCCGCGCTTGGGCTCGCCCTCTTCGGTCAGCGGAGCATCGCCGCGGCGCACCAGCGGCGCCTCCGCATCGCCGTGGCGAAAGCGCATCCAATACTCGCCGCCGTCGCGCCACACGGTGAGCTCGAGCCATTCGGAGAGCGCGTTGACGACGCTCACGCCGACGCCGTGGAGCCCGCCCGACACCTTGTAGGCGTTGCCGTCTTCGCTGTTGTCGAATTTGCCGCCGGCGTGAAGCTGGGTCATGATGACCTCCGCCGCCGACACGCCTTCCTCCGCGTGCATGTCGACCGGGATGCCCCGACCGTTGTCCTCGACGCTGACGCTGTTGTCGGGATGGAGCGTGATGCTCACCCGATCCGCGTGGCCGGCGAGCGCCTCGTCGATCGAATTGTCGCTGACCTCGAACACCATGTGGTGCAGCCCCGACCCGTCGTCGGTGTCGCCGATATACATACCCGGCCGTTTACGCACCGCGTCGAGGCCCTTCAGCACCTTGATCGAATCCGCGCCGTAGCTGGGCGCGGTGCTGTGGTCGGGGTTCGGAATTTCGGTCGGTTCTGCCATGCCCAGCCTATAGGGAAAGCGCCACGCAAAGCCAATGGCGGGGCATGGCTCGAGGCTCTGCAGGGCGAACCGATTTGCCGGTGGCATCGTCGCGGCGTCGGCTTTAGTCTCGGCGCATGACCAACCTCGTCCGCCATGCCCTCGCCCCCCTCGTCGCCACGCTCGCGCTCGCCGGATGCAGCCAGCCCGACGCGGCGCAGCGCGATGCGCCGAACATCGCGTTCGAGGGGATGCGGGGGCCGACCGGCGCGCTCGAACCCGTGCCGACGCGTGCGGTGCGGATCGGCCTCGGCGGACCGCAGCAGCCGGCCTGCCGCACGCTCGCCCTGCCGCAGGGTACGCGCCTCTACTGGTCGCCGGCGGGCGGGCCGGTGAAGGCGACGGTGTCGGGCGAAGCGGCCGCATGCGACACCGTCGATGGCTGGACCGGCATTGTGTTTCCCGCGCAAGGGCAGGGCTTTGATGCCTGCAATGTCACGCGCCGCCTGCGCACCAGCCGCGAATATCAGGGTCCCTGCCGCTGGGGCTGGGCGCAACTGCGCGGCTAGGCGCGGGTCTGCGCTCGTGCGACGATCAGCGACCCGCTGACGATCAGGCCGGTACCGACCAGCACCGGCAGCGTCACCTCCTCATCAAAGAACAGCCACCCGCACAGCGCCGCCCAGGCGAAGGCGGTATATTCGGTGGGGATGAGCAGCTGCGCCTCGCCCCGGGCGTATGCCCAACCGAACAGGTAGAGCGCGGCGACCGACAGCACGGCGCTCAGCAGCAGCAGCGGCCAGTCGGCACGATCCGGCAGGATCGCGACCCACGGCGCGGCGATCAGCAGCACGCCGACGACGGTGATCGTCTGGAAAAAAGCGATCTCCCCCGGCTTGGCGGCGAGCGCCTGCTGCCGGGTGAGGATCAGGTTGTAGGCGAACAGGACGGCGGAAAGCAGCACCGCCGCGATCGCCAGCGACACCCGCGGGTCCGCGCCGCCCTCGCTCGCATCCCCGAGCCGGCTCCACACGATCACTCCGACGCCCGCCAGCCCGAGCAGCGACGCGGCGATGGATGACGGTTGAACCTTTTCCTTCAGCAGCACCGCGGCGAGGAACAGCCCGATCAGCGGTGCGATGAACGACAGCGCAATCGCCTCCGCCAGCGGCAGGACGCCGATCGCCCAAAAGAACAGCAGCGCCATGAAGGCGACGACGACTCCGCGCCGCAGGTGGAGCCGCAGCGCCGCCGGGGTGGGCGGGGAGGGGTTGCTGGCGACCCAGGCGGCCCCGCTCAGCACCGATCCGACCAGATTGCGCCACAGCAGCGCGCTGTAGACGCCAAGGCTCAACACCAGCGCCTTCATCGCGGCGTCCATGATGCTGAGCAGCGCAACGCCGAGCATCGCGACCAGCAGCGCGGCGATGCGGAGGCGGGCGGGGCTCACCGGGTGGCGGCGCGGGCGGCGGCGGTGATCGCCGCGACGTCGGGCTCGCCGCGCGGGACCAGCCAGCTGCCGCCGACGCACAGCACCGCGTCAAGCGCTTGCCAGTCGCGCGCGCTCGCGGCGGTGATGCCGCCGGTGGGGCAGAAGCGCGCCATCGGGAATGGCCCGGTGAGCGCCTTCAGCGCCGCGATGCCGCCATTGGCTTCGGCGGGGAAGAATTTGAAATGCGTGAGGCCGAGGTCGAGCCCGCGCATCAGGTCGGATGGGCTCGCCACGCCGGGGAGGAAGGGCACCCCGCTTGCCACCGCCGCCTCCCCGAGATCGGCGGTGAGGCCGGGCGACACGACGAACTCCGCCCCCGCGACGATCGCGGCGTTGAGGTCGGCGCGGTTGAGCACTGTGCCCGCGCCCACGACCGCGCCGGGCACGCGCTTCATCGCCGCGATGGCGTCGAACGCCGCGGGCGTCCGCAGCGTCACCTCCAGCGCGCGCACCCCGCCCGCGACCAGCGCGCGCGCGATCGGCTCGGCGCGCGCGACGTCGTCGATGACCAGGACCGGGATGACCGGCGACAGGGTCATGATCTCGGCAATCGCAGTCATCGTGACGGGCTCCCTTGGTCGGCGGCGAAGGCTGCGGCGCCGTATAGCCCCGGCTGCGGGTGCGTCACGAGCCGAACCGGCATCGCCTCCATCATGGTGCGATACCGCCCCTTGTCGACAAAGCGCGCCGCGAAATCGGAGCAGGGGAGGTGCGGGCCAAGCCGCTGCCCCAGCCCGCCGGCGATGGCGACGCCGCTGGCTCCATGCGCCAGCGCAAGGTCGCCTGCGACGCTGCCGAAGATGGCGCAAAAGCGGTCCAGCGCCGCGGTGGCGATAGGATCGGTGCCGGTCAGCGCAGCGTCCCACAGCTCGGCGCCGCTATCGTAGCCCCTCCCCTTCAGGGGAGGGGTTGGGGCGGGGGCTTTCGTTTGACGCCGCGCAGTGTTGAGAGCCCCCACCCCCGGCCCCTCCCCTGAAGGGGAAGGGAGAGACAGCGCCTCGCTAATCACGCGCAGCCCCGCGCCTGAAACCACGCGCTCCGCCGACACGCGCCCGAACCGCGCGCGCAACATCGCCAGCAGCGCATCCTCGAACGCATCGGTCGGGGCGAAGCCGAGGTGCGCGCCTTCGGTTGCCTGCACCTCGCGCCCGCGCAGGTGCGCGACGCCGAGCCCGGTGCCGGGGCCGAGCACGGTGATCCGCTCTCCACGCGGCAGCGGTTGGTCGGGACCGGCAACGTGCGCGAATGCGGCGTCGGGCAGCCGCGCGACGGCGTGTGCGACCGCTTCGAAATCGTTGAGCAGGGTGACGCGCTCCACGCCCAGCCGCTCCGCCAGCCCCGCGCGCGCGATGCGCCAGCCGCCGTTGGTCAGCGTCACCACCTCGCCGCGGATCGGCCCGGCGAGCGCCAGCACCGCGCATGGCGCCTCGCCGAGCTGCGCCCGTGCCACATCCCATGCCGCCTCCAGCCCGTCGAAGTCGGCAGTGCGCAGCGTCAGCGGCTCGTCCAGCGTGACAACCTCGCCGCGCGCGACCTCCGCTACCGCGAACCGCGCGTGGGTGCCGCCGATGTCAGCGACGATCGCGCGTTCAGCCACGACGCTCAGTCATGCCAGCGCACGCCGTGGCGCTGGGCCAGCGCATCGGCGGCGTCGGGGCCCCAGCTCCCCGCAGCATAGCGCCCCGGCTTTGCGTCCCGCTCCGCCCAGCCGGCGCGAATGGCGTCGATCCACGCCCACTGCGCCTCCACCTCGTCGCGGCGCACGAACAGCGCGGGGTCGCCCTCGATCAGGTCGAGCAGCAGCCGCTCATAGCTGATGCGCCGGTGTTTGCCCTCGAACGCGCGCGGCATGGCGATATCGAGCGGCACCTCGCGCAAGCGCACCCCGCCGCGGTCGAGCCCCGGCACCTTGGCCATGACGGTCAGGCGGATGTCCTCTTCGGGCTGGATCGAGATGGTGAGCCGGTTGGGCTGCGCCTTGGCGCCTTCGCTGGCGAACATCATGTGCGGCACGCGGCGGAACTGGATGACGATGTCGGTGCGCCGCGCCGCCATGCGCTTGCCGGTGCGCAGGAAGAAGGGGACGCCCTTCCACCGCCAATTGTCGATCTGCGCCTTCATCGCGACGAAGGTTTCGGTGTTGCTCGCGCGGCCGAGGTCGTCGGCGTAGCCCGCCACCACCTCGCCATCGATCGTGCCGGCGTCATATTGCGCGATGACATTGTCGTCGCGGCGGATCGGGCGGAGCGAGCGCAGCACCTTGACCTTCTCGTCGCGGATCGCGGTGGCGTCGTAGCGCGCGGGCGGCTCCATCGCGACCAGCGCGAGCAGTTGCAGCATATGGTTCTGCACCATGTCGCGCAGCGCGCCAGCCTGATCGTAATAGTCGCCGCGCGTGCCGAGCCCGACACTCTCCGCGATGGTGATCTGCACATGGTCGATGTGTGCGCGGTCCCACAGCGGCTCGAACAGGCTGTTGGCAAAGCGCAGCGCGAGGAGGTTCTGCACCGTCTCCTTGCCCAGATAATGGTCGATGCGGAAGATGCGCTCCTCCGGGAATACGCGCCCGACCGCATCGTTGATCTCCGCCGCGGAAGCGAGGTCGAGCCCGAGCGGCTTTTCGAGCCCGATGCGCACATGTTCGCCGGTCAAGCCCGCCGTTTCGAGCCCCGCGATGGTCGGTTCGAACAGCGACGGCGCGGTCGAAAGGAAGATGGCGAGGCCGTCCTCCACCGGCCCGACCTTGGCCGCCAGCGCCGGGAAGCCGTCGAGCGTGGACGCGTCGAGCGGCTGATAGGAAAGCCGCGCGACGAAGCGGTCGATCGCGGCCGCATCGGCGCGGTCGGCGGGTAGGAACTCCGCCAACGCCGCGCGCGCGAACTCGCGGTAACTAGCATCATCATGCGGCGATCGCGCGGTACCGACGATCCGGAGATCGCCCGCCACCAACCCCTCCGCATCGAGTGCGCATAGCGACGGCAACAGCATCCGCCGCGCGAGATCCCCGGTGGCACCGAACAGGAGCAGCTTGTCCGCGATGAAGTTCATGGCGCGCGGTGTGGCGGCGGCGGCCGCGGGTGTCGAGCTATTCTCTCCCCTCCCCACGAGGGGGAGGGGAGGTTTGGCCGCTCCGCCTTGCACTCCCCCCGCGCGGCTGTATCCCGCCCGACGTGAGCGACAATCCCCTCCTGACCCCCGCGCGGCTGGCGGATGATGCGGATGCGGCGTTGCGGCCGAAGACGCTCGACGAATTCGTCGGGCAGCAGGCGGCGCGCGACAATTTGCGGGTCTTCATCGCCGCGGCAAAGGCGCGCGGGGAGCCGCTTGACCATGTGCTGTTCTTCGGCCCGCCGGGGCTGGGCAAGACCACGTTGGCGCAGATCATGGCGCGCGAGATGGGGGTCGGCTTTCGCGGCACGTCGGGGCCGGTGATCGCCAAGGCGGGCGACCTCGCCGCGCTGCTCACCAACCTCGAGGACGGCGACGTGCTGTTCATCGACGAGATCCACCGCCTCTCCCCACAGGTGGAGGAGGTACTCTATCCGGCGATGGAGGACCGCGCGCTCGACATCATGATCGGCGAAGGGCCCTCCGCGCGGTCGATCCGCATCGATCTGCCGCGCTTCACGCTGGTGGGCGCGACCACGCGGCAGGGGCTGCTGACGACCCCGCTGCGTGACCGCTTCGGCATTCCGGTGCGCCTAAATTTCTACAGCCATGACGAGCTGGAGGCGGTCATCACCCGCGCGGCGCGGCTGCTCGGGCTCGACATCGCCGCCGATGGCGCGCGAGAGATTGCGCGGCGTTCGCGCGGCACCCCGCGCATCGCCGGGCGGCTGCTGCGCCGGGTGCGCGACTTTGCTCATGCGGCGGGGGCTGAGCGCGTCGATGCGCCTACCGCCGACCGCGCACTGACCCGGCTGGAGGTCGACGCGCTCGGGCTCGACGCGATGGACCGGCGCTACCTCACCATGATCGCCGACATCTATCGCGGCGGCCCGGTCGGGGTGGAGGCGCTCGCGGCAGGGCTCAGCGAGCCGCGCGACACGATCGAGGATGTGATCGAACCCTATCTGCTGCAGCTCGGCCTCATCGCGCGGACGGCACGGGGGCGGCTGCTCAACCCGCCGGGGTGGAAGCACCTCGGCCTCGCGCCCCCCGCGGGCAGCCAAGCCGGATTGTTCGAGACGCCCTAGCGTCGCACCACAAAAAAGGGGCGCTCCGCTTGCCCACGGAGCGCCCCTTTGGCGTCGTCCCTGCCCGTTGGTTAGAAGCGGGTGCGCACCGTCACGCCATAGGTGCGCGGTTCCGCGAGATATTGCGAGAAGAGCTGGCGCCCGCCCGGATATTGCGGATCGACGAAGGGCGCCGTCGACGCACCAGCCTGGAACGGCGAATTGAACGCGACCTGCGCATAATCGACGTCGAACAGGTTCTGTGCCCACAGCTCGACCGCCCAGCGCTCGTCCGCTCCGCGCAGACCGATGCGCGCGTTGACGATGGCGTAGCCGTCCTGCGCCTTTTGCGGTAACTGGTCGGAGCCGGTGTTGTAATCGCCGGTCATGCGGCCGTCGATGTAGAGGAGGCCGCTGAGCCCGCTGTTGCCCAGTTCGGGGGTGTAGGCAAAGCTCGCCGTCGCCACCCATTCCGGCGCGTTCGACATGCGATTGCCCGGCAGCACGCGCAGCGCGGGGTCGAGCGGCGCGCCCTGGCTGCTGCCGACGAGGTTATCGCGGTAGCGGGTGTTGGCATAGGTGAGCCCCGCGCCGATCCGCACATCGCGCGCCGGGTTGAAGCTCGCCTCAAGCTCGACGCCTTCCGAACGCACACCCCAGGTGACGTTATCCGCAGCGCAGGTGCCGGTGGCCTCGGCGTTGGCGCTGTAACCGGGGCCGGTCGGGAAGCTGTTCTGATCGCGATCCGCCCCGCCGAGGTCGGTGGAGCACCCGTTGATCGACTGCACCAGGAAGACGGTGCCGTTGAACGTGTTGAGCTGGAAGTTCGAGAAGTCCTGACGGAACGCCGCCACGCTCAGCGAAAATTCGCGGGTGGCATATTTGGCGCCGATTTCGAACGCATTCACCAGCTCGGGTTCGAACTGCAGGTTGTTGACCACCGCCTGCGCGCCGCCGAGCGAGGCGAAGGTCTGGATCGGCAGCTTGAGCGCCGACCGGTCGAGGTTGAACCCGCCAGCCTTATACCCACGCGAATAGCTGGCGTAGAGCATCAGGTCGTCGGTCGGGCGGTAAGCCGCAATCGCCGTCCCGGTCAGCTGATTCTCGTTGCGTTCGCTGTTGATCGAAACGCCGTTTAGTTCGGAGGTCGAGTTGCCCTGGCAGGCGAGGCCGATCAGCGCGCCGGCCGTTGCCGCCAGCGGCCCCGTCAGCAGCGGACCCAGCGCCGCCTGCTGCGCGACGCAGGCGGTGTTGTCGTTGCCGAAGGTCGCGTTGAACCGCTTGCGCTCATCGGTGTAGCGCAGGCCGAGCGTGATATCGAACTGGTCGGTCAGGCGGATGATGTTGTGCGTGAACAGCGCGAAGTTGCGGCTGTTCTGCTCGTAGTTGTCACGCGTCGTGCCGCGGTTGTTGATGCTGTCCAGCCGGTCGAACGCGCCCACCAGCAGCGGCCCGGCCGCTCCGAACGGCGACGGCACGCCGGGGACCAGGCCCGATAGCACCGCGCGACCGGCGGGGGCGAGGCAGCCCGCGCTGGTCGGGCTGTAGAACTGCGCCAGCGCGCTGCCCGACACCACGCGGCAGGTGGCGAAGCGTCCATACTGATTACCGAAGCGCAGGTTGTCGCGGACGGTCAGATCCTCGTTCGCGAAATAGCCGCCGACCAACCAGTCGAGCTTGTCGTCGAACGCGGTGCCCTGCAGCCGCAGCTCCTGCGTGAACGTCCGGAACTCGCGATAGACATCGTCGGCCGGCGTGCGGAACAGGATGTCGACGCTGCTGTAGTCGGTGTCCGATCCCTGCCCCGACCGATAGTCGCGGTAGGCGGTGATCGACGTCAGCTTCACGCTGCCGAAATCATAATCGATCTGGCCCGACACGCCCTTGTCTTCGGTGGTGCCGGCAAAGCTGCGGCCCGGCGAGGAGTAGATCGTGCGGTCGTAGCGCGGATTGAACGCCGCCAGCGGCTGGCCGAGGTCGCGCAGCACGTTGACGATGTTGTTGCCGTTCGGGTTCGGCACCCCGCCCGCGAGCAGCGGCGAGGCAGGATTGTTGAGGTTGCCGACGAACGGATTGACCGTGCCGTCGACATAGGTCGCGCCGCAGCAGCGTTCGTCGCGGTTGGTGTAGTCGCCGATGATCCGCACCGACAGCGCGTCGTTCGGCTCCCACAGCAGCTGGCCGCGCATGAAATAACGGTTGCGGTTGTTGACGTCGATGTCGTTGGCGGGATCGTAGTAGAAACCGTCGCGCCGGTTCCACACCCCGTCGAACCGCAGCGCGATGGTGTCGGTCAGCGGCCCCGACACCGCGCCCATCACGCGGATGTTGTCGTAGTTGCCGTACGTAAGCTCGAGCATCCCCTCGCCGTCGGGGTTGAACGTCGGCTTGCGCGAAATGATCGAGATCATGCCCGCAGATGCGTTGCGCCCGCCGAGCGTACCCTGCGGTCCGCGCAGCACTTCGACGCGCTCGATTTCGCCCAGTTCGTTGAGGCCGATGCCCGAACGGCTGCGGTAGACGCCGTCGATGAACACCGCGACCGAGCTTTCGAGACCGGGGTTGTCGCCGACGGTACCGATGCCGCGGATGCGCGCCGAACCGTTCGCTTCCGAACCGGTCGATGACACCAACAGCGACGGGGCGAGCTGGTTGAGCTGTCGGATGTCGTTGGCGCCGCTGTTCTGCAGCGTTTCGGCGCTGACCGCGGACACCGCGACCGGCACGTCGGAGAGCAGCTGCGCGCGACCCTGCGCGACAACGACGATGTCGCCGCTTTCATCGCCGGCTTGGTTGGCCGGGTCGGTCTGGTCGGGCGACTGGCTGTCCGCCGGGGGGACGACGGTCTGCGCCATCGCCGGCGCGCTCAAAGCGACTAGGCTCGCGCCCGCAAAAAAGGTGCCGCAAATGCCGCGCGACAAGAAGGTCCGCATTGCTCTCTCCTCGATTGCCGGGTTGTTGCCCCCGACCCGGCTACGCTGCGACGGGTGTCGTCGTCGACGTGCACGGAAGGTGGCGATGCTACGCCCTGCGCGCCGCTTGTGAAGCGGGGCAGCGGCGACGCCCGGTTTTTGTGTCACGAGTGCGGCGTTTGCGCCACAGTTTCGGGGCGGGTGCCGGCGCTCAGCCCGCGCTGCGTAACCGCACCGACGCGCGTCGCCGCGACGACGCCACGCGCATGACCCGCCCCTCGCGGCTCGGCAGCGCAAAGCTGAGCAGCCGCTCGGTGGTCGCGACCAGCGCCCGCGCCGGGTCGCCCAGCAGTGAGCGCAGTGGGTTGGCGAGGACGTCGAATCCGCCGGTCAGCGCGCCGAACGCCGGCAGGACAATGCGCTGCTCGCACGCCGCGAAACATGGACGCGCAAGGGGCCCGCTTGCACCGCGCAGGCGCAGCTTGGGGTGCCAGTGGCCGGAGATTTCGGGCCGCTGCTCTGCGTTGCGCGCGTCGTGACGCAAAATGATCCCGCCGACCAGCGCCTCGTCCGCGCGATCGCCGGGGAGGCGCGCGGCTGCGTCGTGATTGCCCGCGATCCAGATCATCTCGCGCCCGCGCACGACGCGTTCGATCAGCGCGCGTTCGTCATGCGTCAGCCGGTCCGGCCCGGCAGCGTCGTGGAAACTGTCGCCGAGCGCCCAGATTTCAGCCGGATCATAGGCATCGACCACCGCCGACAGACGCTCCAGCGTGGCGCGGCTGTCGAAGGGCGGCAGCATTTGCCCTGCGGTCGCGTACCAGCTGCCCTGTTCAAGGTGCAGGTCCGCCACCAGCAGCGCGCGCCGCGCGGGCCAGTAGAGCGCACGCTGTGCCAGCGCGACAAACTGGTGTCCGCCAAAGTCGAGGAGATGGCTCACGCCGCGCCGATTGGCCTCGACCCGGCGGCGATGCAAGCACAAAGGTGGAACGCTCCGACATCCACGCATTTGGGTGCGCGGTTGACTTTGGCCCCGTCGCTCCATAGGGGCACCGCTTCGCCGCGCAGGTGGAGCTCCATTGGGGCGCAGATTCGCGCGCGCCGGGCTGCGGACATATCGCGGCGAGGGCGCGCGGTCACTTGGCGCGGCCCGGCACGTTCAGACGACAGGTTTTTCCCGATGAAGATCCGCAACAGCCTCAAGAGCCTCAAGGACCGGCACCGGGACAACCGCGTGATCCGTCGTCGTGGCCGCACCTACGTCATCAACAAGACGAACCGCCGCTTCAAGGCGCGCCAGGGCTGATCTGCCGGGCATGACCGGCGCGGGGGCGCCCCGCGCGGTCATCTTCGACGTGGGCGAAGTCCTGTTTCATTGGGACCTGCGCGCGCTGTTTGCCCCGTTGCTGCCGGACGCCCGCGCGCTCGATCAGTTCGTGCGCGACGTGATCAGTCCGGAATGGCATTTTCAGAGCGACCAGGGCCTCCCGCTCGATGAGATGGTGGCGGAGCGCATTGGTCGGTTCCCGCAGCACCGCGCGGCGATCAAAGCCTATGCAACACGCTTCAATGACAGCATCACCGGCCCGGTCGCGGGCATGCACGATCTGGTGGCGCAGCTCGATGCGGCCGGCGTGCCGCTGTTCGCCATCACCAACTTCGGCGCCGAGTTTTGGGACGGGTTCCGCCCGACCCAGCCCATATTCGACCGCTTCCGCGACATTGTCGTGTCCGGCCATGAGAAGCTGGCCAAGCCCGATCCGGCGATTTTCGAGCTTGCGCTGAGCCGCTTCGGCCTCGCGCCGGCGGATGCGCTGTTCATCGACGATCGCGGGGAGAATGTCGCCGCCGCCGAGGCGTGCGGCATCGCCAGTGACCGGTTCGTCGCCGCGCCGCAATGCACCGAATGGCTCGTCGGTCAGGGAATCGAAGCGGCCGGATGAACCGGGCGGGGCGCCGGTGGTTGAGCCTCTGACGCCCCCGGATAAGGACATGCTATGCTCGAGATGCTTCCAGCTTTTGTCGGTCAGGCTCTCGCGCATCGCCGCGCCGGGGTGGCAGGGCTGGCCATCGCCGACCCGGCGCGCCAGCGCGGAGACGGGCGTCTCGCGCTCTCCAGCCCAGACTTCGGCGAGCGGACGATGATACCTGCCGCTTGCACCGCCGATGGCGAAGGGCGTTCACCCGCGCTGACCATCGCCGGCGTTCCCGAAGGCACGCGCTCGCTCGCGCTGTTGGTGGAGGATGCGGACGCACCGACTCCGCGACCGATCGTGCACGGCATCGCGTGGGGCTTAGCCCCGGATCTGGGCGCGTTGGCTCCGGGCGATCTCGACGGCGGCGGGGCCGGTGGCGCTGAGGGGCGCACGGGGATCAACAGCTATCGCCGCGCGGGCTGGCTGCCGCCTGACCCGCCGACCGGCCACGGGCTCCACCACTATATCTTCCAGCTTTACGCGCTGGCAGCGCCGTTCGAGTTCGACCGCCCGCCGGGACGGGGTGAACTGCTCGCGGCGATGGACGGGCGCATCGTCGCCAGCGCGGTGCTGACCGGCCTTTACGCGCGCGAATGACGCTTGGGCTGCCGGGGTAGCCAGGCATCGATCGCCGCCCAGCCGACGATTGTCGCACTGCGCAGCCGACGAAACCGCTCGGCATCGACTCCGCCGAGCGCGATCACCTTCGCCGGTCGCGATTGTGCCGCCAGTCGCTGAAGGCCGCGGCGGCCGAGCGTCCCCGCCCCCGCGTGCGAGCGAGTCGCGAACACCGGTGAAATGATCAGCGCCTGCGCGCCATGCCTTCCCGCGCGGGCAAGCTCCTGCGCATCGTGCACCGCTGCGCTGACAAAGCCGTTGCGCGGTTTCGGTGCGCGGCGGAGCTCGGCCCGCGACAGGTGCCGATCGCGCCCTTTCGCGCCTGCGCCGGCGACGATGCGGTGCCCGCGCGCGCGGGCCGCGAAATGGAGCCGGCGCCACGCCGCACGCTGCGCCGCGGTCATCGCCGCCGGGCGGACCACCACCGCCGATCTCGGCGGCAGCCCGCGCAGCGCGGCCCGCAACCCCGCCTCCCCCGCGCCCGCTTCCTCCAGTCGCGCGTCAAGCATCAGCCAGTGCTGCGGGATACGCGCGGCGCAGGGCTTGGTCCCGTGCGGGGGCAGGGGGGGCTGGCGTGGCCGCATCGCCTGCCTATAGCGCGGCGCCATGCATCATGCGCAGCCCCATTCCCCGCAGCCCCCGGCGGACGCATCGCCCGCCGAGCGATTGCGCTTCCTCACCAATGCCATCGCGCACGCCGCGCAGGAGGCGCGCCGCGATCCGGTCGATGTGACGCTCGTGGCGGTTTCGAAAACGCGTGTGGCGGAGGAGATCGCGCGGCTGATCGCTGCCGGCCATCGCGTGTTCGGTGAAAACCGCGTGCAGGAAGCGGCGGGCAAATGGCCGGCGCTGCGGTCGAGGCATCCCGACATCGCGCTCCACCTCGTCGGCCAGTTGCAGAGCAACAAGGCCGATGACGCCGTGGCGCTGTTCGACGCCATACACAGCGTCGATCGGCCGCGGCTGGTCGATGCCCTTGCGCGCGCGGTGCAGCGGCAGGCGCGCGTGCCCGAGATGTTCGTGCAGGTGGACCTGGCCGGGGAAGCGCATGGCGGCGGCGGCGATCGTGGCGGTTGTGCGATCGGCGACCTGCCCGCGCTGCTGACTCGGGCGCGCGATGCGGGCCTTGCGCTGGCCGGGCTGATGACGGTGCCGCCGCTCGAACGCAGCCCGGCGCCGTGGTTCGCGCTGCTGGCGGAGCTGGCGGCGCGCCATGGCCTCCCGGCGCTCAGCATGGGCATGACCGGCGACTATGCCACCGCCGTACGGCTGGGTGCGACGCATGTGCGGATCGGCACCGCGCTGTTCGGTGAGCGCATAAAGGCGCCTGCCGCGCCGGCCGACGCCTGACGGTCAGCCCGCGCGCATCGTCTCCACCGCGGCGACGAGCTGGCCGACGGTTTCGATCTCGGCCTGTTGGTTCATCGTGATGATGATGTCGAATTCGTCCTCCACCGCGGCGACGAAATCCATCACCGTCAGGCTGTCCCATTCGAGGTCGTCGGCGAAGCGCGTGGCGTCGGTGACGTCCACGCCCTTCTGATTGAACGCGTCGATGTGGGCGCGGATTTTTTCGGCGGTATCGCTCATCGATGGGTCTCCTGTCGGCGCCCTCATAGCCAGCCTGCGTCGCGATACCAGCGCGCGGTGGCGGCAAGGCCATCGTCGAGCGCGATCGCCGGCGACCACAGTGCCGGCGGCGGCGCCAGCTCAGGCCGCGCGCTCCAGTCCGGGTGGACGAGGTAGCGCGCCCGGTCGGGGGTAAGCTTTGCGCCCTCGCCGCGCAGCCGCCGGTCGAGCCGCGCGACCGCCGCCAGCAGCGGCGCCGGCACGCTCAGCACTAGCGGCCGCGGCCGCCCGACCGCGCGTCCGATGGCGTATGCGAGGCGGTGGTGGTCGATGCTCGGCCCGCCTGCCGGCTCTGTCAGGGCGGGAGGCGCGGGCGATGTGGCCAGCGCAACCAGCAATTGCGCGAGGTCGTCGACATGGATCAGCGACACCCGCCCGGGCGGCGGCACGACCGCCAGTCCCCATGCGGCCAGGCGGAACACGTCGCGCATTTCGGCATCGCCGGGGCCATAAACGCCCGGCGGTCGGACGATGGCAAGTTCGCCCGTAAAGGCGCGGGCGGCAGCCTCCGCACCCGCCTTGGACCCGCCATAGTCGGAGAGGTCCGGTTCGCGTGCGGCGAGGCTCGACACGTGCACGAAACGGCGCACGCCCGCGTCCACCGCCGCGCGCACCACGGCCGCGGTCCCGTCGACATTGGCGGCGTCGAAGCTCGCGCGGTCCGGGGCGCTCACCCGTCCCGCGATGTGCAGCACCGCGTCGGCGCCCTGGCACAAGCGGTCCAGCGCGGCGCGGTCGGCAAGGTCACCGGCGATCCACTCGACGCACGTCTGCGGCTCCTGCGGCCGCCGCGCGAGCGCGCGCACATGATGTCCGGCCGCGACCGCGGCGGCAATCGTCGCCCGCCCGACGAAGCCGGTTCCGCCGGTCAGGGCCAGAATCATGGCGTCGCCCCCCGCAGTCCGCGCGCGTTGTGCCTCAGCCTGTCCATTGCGCGTGCCTAATCCGGTCTTCGCCGGTCAGCCAGAGCGACCATGAAAGGCGCATCGCTTGCCTAGCCTTGACACTCCGACAAATAGAATCATATTAGAGTGACCTAATATATGTGAGCGATGGAGTGACGTATGACCCCGCTGACCCCCGAACAGGCTCGACAGATGCTCGCGCAGGGCGCGGTGCTGGTGGACGTGCGGTCCGCCGATGAGCGGGCGCGGGAGCGGATCGACGGGGCGGTGCATCATCCGCTCGGCACCGTCGATGCGCTGCCGGTCGGCGATGCGCCGGTGATCTTTCACTGCCGGTCGGGCATGCGCACCTCCGCCCATTCGGGAGCGCTGGCGGAGCAGGCCCAGGGCCGCGACTGCTACATGCTCGCCGGCGGCATCGATGCGTGGCGCAAGGCGGGTCTTGCCACCGAACGCACCGCGGGCGCGCCACTCGAAATCATGCGCCAGGTCCAGATCGCGGCTGGGGCGCTGATCCTGATCGGCGCGCTGCTGGGCTGGCTCGTCGCGCCGGCGTGGTTCGCGCTGTCCGCCTTTGTCGGCGCCGGGCTGCTGCAGGCGGGCATCACCGGCTGGTGCGGCATGGCGAGGCTGCTCGCGGCGATGCCGTGGAACCGTACGACGCGTCCAGCCTAGAGCGGTGACCAGTCGCGCGCGGGTTCCGTCTCGGCGACCGCCTCCGCATCGCCGCGGATCGCTTCGAGCAGGCGATCAAGCACCGCGTCCACGCCCGCGCCGCTGGCGCCCGACAGTGGCATGACCTCCGCCCCGCTCGCCTCGGCAAGTTCGGCGGAGAGTGCGGCGATCAGTTCCTCGTCGAGCGTGTCGACCTTGTTGAGGCCGATCACCACGCGCTTGTCCTCCAGCCCCGCGCCATAGGCCTCGAGCTCGTCGCGAACGATGCGGTAGCTGGTGGCAACGTCGGTGTCGTTGGCGTCGACCAGGTGCAGTAGCACCCGGCAGCGTTCGATATGGCCGAGGAAACGGTCGCCGATCCCTGCGCCCTCCGCCGCGCCTTCGATCAGCCCCGGAATGTCGGCGATGACGAACTCCTGCCCGCGGTGCCGCACTACGCCGAGCTGCGGGCGGGTGGTGGTGAAGGCATAGGCGCCGACCTTGGCCTCGGCGTTGGTGACCGCGTTGAGAAAGGTCGATTTGCCCGCGTTCGGCAGGCCGACGAGGCCCGCGTCGGCAAGCAGCTTCAGCCGCAGCCAGACCCACATCTCCTCGCCCGGCCAGCCGGTGCCATGCTGGCGCGGGGCGCGGTTGGTGCTGGTCTTGTAGCTTGCATTGCCACGACCGCCGTCGCCGCCGCGTAGCAGCATGATGCGCTGGCCGACTTCGGTGAGGTCGGCGATCAGGCTGCGCTCCTCATCGTCGGCGAGGATCTGCGTCCCCACCGGCACCGCGATGACGCGGTCGTCGCCGCCCGCGCCGGTGCGGTCGCGCCCCATGCCGCCATGACCGCGCTGCGCCTTGAAATGCTGCGTGTAGCGAAAGTCGATCAGCGTGTTGAGGCCGGGCACGGCTTCAAAAATGATGTCTCCGCCCTTGCCGCCGTTGCCGCCGTCGGGCCCGCCATATTCGACATATTTCTCCCGCCGGAAGCTGACCGCGCCGCCGCCGCCGTCGCCGGATTTGATGAATATCTTAGCCTGATCGAGGAAATGCATTGCCGCGCTCTACGCCAGGATCGCGCGAAAGGCGACCGCGCAACCGGAGCGGCGATCACGGGTTAGTACGTCGAACGCGGCCCGAAGCGGGCAGCGCGAAGATCACGGAGACTGACGACCCATGTTCGGACACGACCACAGCGCGACCTTCAACACGCTGATCGCCACCACCCTCGACAGCGTCGACGGCTATCGCAAGGCGGCGGAAAAGGCGACCAACCCGCGCTACACCGAACTGTTCACCACGCTCGCGAACGAGCGTGAGCAGGTCGTGCGCGGCCTCCAGAACTACGTCAGCTCGACCGGCGGCAATCCGGAGGACGACGGCACCATCCTCGCGGCGGCGCACCGCGCCTTCCTGTCGCTCCGCGATGCGGTGACCGGCAGCGACGACGCGGCGATCCTCGCCGAGGTCGAGCGGGGCGAAGACTATCTCAAGGGCAAGTACGACACCGCGCTCGCCGCGACCGACCTCAAGCCCGAAGCCAAGGCGGCGATCGACCAAGCCTATGCTTCGGTGAAGAAGGGCCACGACCGTATCGCGGCGATGCGCGGCAACGCCTGACGCTTCGGTATCAAGCTGAACCAGGCGGCCGCTCCCCAGCCGGGGGGCGGCCGTTCGCTCATTCGCGGGTGAACATCCGCTTGGCGATCCGGCGCGCGGCATCGCGTTTGAGCGCCAGCGCGCCGCCCAGCGCCTCGCCGATCATCGCGTCGCCGAACGCCATCAGCACCAGCGTCAGCGTCTCCTCCGACAGGGCCGTGGTGTCGCCGCGCTCGTCCGGGCCGACGTCGTCGATCAGGCGGCGGATCGCGGTGACGATGGGGTCGAGTACATCCTCATTCCCGGTCATCAGCATCCACATCGCGAGGCCCGCTGCACCCTGATGGTCGAACGCGTCGAAGGCGAGGTCGACGACAATGCCCCGGTCCCCTTCGCCCGCGCGATCGCGCCGTACCTCCTCGGCGATGCGGTCGCAGATGTCGTTGCTCAGCTGTTCGACCAGCGCCAGCTGAAGCTCATGCGCGCTGCCGAAATGATGGAGCAGATTGGCATGCGTGCGCCCCACCCGCGCCGCCACCGACTTCAGCGTCACCGCCTGCGGCCCGCTTTCGATCAGCAGCGCCTTTGCGGCGTCGAGTGCGTTCTGGCGCGAAGCGGCGGGCGACAGGCGACGGCGGGCGGGTGTCATCGCCACCCTGTGCGTCGCGTCGCGCAAATTTGTCCAGAGGCAGAAGACTTAGGCAAACTTGAGCGCTGCCGACCGCCGCGCTAACGCCCGGCGCATGGTCGATCCCGCTCCCGCCGTGCACGTCATCACCACCGGCGGCACGATCGACAAAGTCTATTTCGACGCGCTCTCGGCGTTCGAGGTGGGGGAAACATCGGTCGGCGCCCTGCTTCGCGAAGCGAACGTGACGCTGCCGGTCACGATCGAGCCGCTGCTGCGCAAGGACAGCCTCGACCTCGACGACGACGACCGCGCGGCCATCCGGGGCGCCGTCGAACGGAGCGCGGCACGGACAGTGCTGATAACGCATGGCACCGATACGATGCCGGTGACCGCCCGCGCGCTGCGGGGCGTGGCCGGCAAGACCATCGTGCTCACCGGCGCGATGCTGCCAGCCTCGCAACGGCAGAGCGATGCGCTGTTCAATGTGGGCTTCGCGCTGGCGGCGGTGCAGACGCTGCCGCCGGGGGTATGGATCGCGATCAACGGTCGGCTGTTCGACGGCGCCACTGCGGTCAAGGACCGCGCCCACAACCGATTTGTCGCCGGTTGATGGCACAGCGCCCTTTCGCATCGCGGGGTGCGCGCCTATCCTCGCTCAGATGACCGAGCCGCTCGCCGCCGACCCGACTCTCGATGAACTGCGCGCCGCGCTGATTCCGGACGTCGCGGCGAACGCGGCGTTCGACGGCTGGGGCCTTGCCGCGGTCAATGCGGCGGCGGCGGTGCGGGCAATCGACCCCGATCTCGCCCGCATCGCCGTGGGGGCCGACGCCCCGACGCAGATCGATGCGTGGTTCGCGCATATCGATGCGGAGATGGCGCGCCGGCTCCCGCCCGAGACGCTGGCGGCGATGAAGATCCGCCAGCGCATCACCACGCTCGTCGAAACGCGGCTCGACGTCCTGCTGCCGGAGCGGGAGGCGCTGCGGCGGGCGCTGGCGGTGCTGGCGCTGCCGACCAACTTGCCACTCGCCGCGCGGCTCGGCTGGCGCGCAGCGGACGCGATGTGGCGCCTGGCGGGCGACACCGCGACCGATTTCAACCATTATACCAAGCGACTGACGCTCTCCGGCGTTTATTCGACGACGATCGCCGTGTTCCTCGACGACGACAGCGAAGGGCAGACGGATACGCGCGCATTTCTCGGTCGGCGAATCGATCAGGTCATGCAGTTCGAAAAGTTCAAGGCGGGCTGGCGCGCGCGGAGCGAACGGCGCCCGTCGCTGTCGCGCTTTGTCGGCCGCCTGCGCTATCCGCCCGCCTGATGGGCCTCCTCGACCGCCTGTTCGGCACGCGCGGGCCTGACCCAAGGGACGCCTTCCGCCCGGCCTATGCACGCATCGTCGAGCGTGCGCGCCGGCCGCAATGGTATCTCGCCGGGGTGCCGGATACGCTCGACGGGCGCTTTGACGTGCTGTCGACGATCGTCTCGCTGACGCTGCTCGCGTGGGAGCGCGACCCCGCGCGAACGACCGACGGGTCGCGGCTCACCGAATTGTTCGTCGACGATATGGACGGCCAGCTGCGCCAGATCGGCGTCGGCGACATGATCGTAGGTAAACATGTCGGGCGGATGATGAGCGCGCTCGGCGGCCGCCTGCAGGCGCTGCGCGATGCGGGCGACGATGTCGAAGCGCTGAAGGGCGTCGCCACGCGCAACCTGCTCGGCGGCGATGCCACCCATGCCGACGAGGTCGCGCGCCTGCTCGTCAGCGAGCGCCAGCGGATCTTTGCCGGAGAGCTCGGATGAGCGACCTCAACCCCAGCCTTTCGGAACTGCGCCAGCGCGCGGGACCGCGCTCGATCAGCTTCGATGCCGATGCGCTGGCGGCGGCTGCCGCACGCTTCGGATGGGAATCGCTCGACACGCTCGACGCCGATGTGGAGGTGCGCATCGCCGCGGGCGATATCGTCGAACTGACCGGGGAAGTGCGCGCCGCGCTCGTCCAGCGCTGCGCCGCGACGGGGGTGCCGTTGCCCGCCAATGTGCGGGAGCCGGTGGCCGTCCGGTTCGTCCCCGCCGCAGCGCTCGAGGTCGAGGAACAGGATAGCGAGGTCGAGCTGGACGCCGACGCGCTCGATGCCGTGCCCTACGATGGGGCGCGGGTGCCGCTCGGCGATGCGCTGATCGAGACGGTGGCGCTGGCGCTCGACCCCTATCCCCGCGCGCCGGATGCCGACGCGGTGCTGCGCGCCAGCGGTGTTCTCAGCGAGGAAGAGGCGGCCGCGGCGGGTGGGGCATTTGCAGGGTTGTCGGGCCTGCTCGGTCCGGGCGGCAAGGGCAGCACGGACCGCTGAGGCGCGTGCCGCGAAGAGGGATCGAGTCCGCGACACGCGCCTTGCTGTCGGCACCTGAACGGTCGGGGCTTCCCCAAACCATCGACCGCGAGTGCCGGTCGAGTTCACCAAGGCAGCGGCGAACCCGTTATTCTGATAGGCCGGCGTGGCGCGCGCTCTGACCCCCCGTTTGGGGGGTGGCGCGAAAATATTTCCCCGCGATAGTCAAGCACATGTTGGGGAGAGGCTTCGTCGATCGATTCCGGAGTGCGCAGCGCAGCGGCGGTCCGCTCGCGCTGTTCGCGGAGGATGAGGCGGGCTTCCTCGCCGCCGTCACCGAGGAACCCGACGCGCTCGAACAGGCGCTCGACGAAGCGATCGCGGCGCCCGCCGCGCCGATCGCCGAATTGCTGCCCGGCAGCTTCGCATCGGCAGCCTGCACACGCGACGGTGGCGTCGTGGTCTGCGACGAACGGTTCGCGAGCTGGCTTGCGGCCTGGTCCATCGAAGACGGCGGCGTAGTCCCGCCCGACGAGACCGCACCCCGCCTCGCCCTGCTCGTCAAGGACGACACGGGGCGCCCGGTCGCGGTCGCGTCGGGCTGCGCTGCGGCCTGCCGCGGCTGGCCGCTGTCGCCCGACGTGCGCCGCGCCATCGACAATGGCACGGCCTACTACGCGCTGCTTGCATTCCGGCCGGTCGAAGACGGCATCCAGCGCGCCGCCAGCGCGCTGCGCTTCACTGGCGCCGAAACGCGGCTCGTCGCCGCTCTGGCGGAGACGGGCAACCTCAAGGACGCGGCGATGCGGGTGGGGATCGCCTATGAAAGCGCGCGCAAGCTGGTCGCGGGGGCGATGGCGAAGGCCGGTGCGCCGCGCCAGACCGAGCTGGTACGCGCCGTGCTGCACGTGGCGGCGGGGGAGTTGCTGCCTCCGTCGGGGATCGACCGCCTGTTCGCCGATCTGTTCGCGCTGACGCTGCGGCAGGCGCGGATCGCACGCGGGATCGCGCACGGCCTGACCCGCGCCGATGTCGCCGTGACGCTCGGTGTGTCGGAACATGCGGTGAAGACCGACCTCAAGCTCGTCTACCTTGCCTGCGCGATCGAACATGCCGTCGACCTCGCTCGCGTGGTCGCGGAGGTGGAGGCGCTCGCCGGGCTCGCCACCGCCTGCGACGTCATGATCAGCACCGGTGCGGCGGAAGCCGAACCGCTGCGGCTGATCCCGCGCCGCTGGGCGGACGGGCGCATCGCCTTTGCCGACCATGGCCCCGCGGACGGCGTGCCGCTGGTGATTGTCCATGCGTCGGCCACCGGTCGGTCGATCTCGCCGCGCCTGATCGCCGCGCTCCAGGCCGAGGGGCTCCGTCCGATCGCCTTCGACCGGGCGGGCTTCGGGCTCACCGACTGGGTCGAGGTCTGTCCCTACAAGGCGCTGACCCACGATCTCGACGACTTGCTCGAGGCGATCGGCGCCGGGCCGGCCGTGCTGCTGGTGCGCGGCGTTCCCGGGGCGGCGGTCACCGCCGCGAGCGTGCTGCCCGATCGGATCGCCGGTGCGGTGGTTCTCAACCCCGACCCCCCGGTGGAGTTCGACCGTCGCCGTCGCGGGATGATGGGCGCAGGGCGCGCGCTGTTCTTCGACCGGCCCTGGCTCGGCGAGAAAATGGCGACGTTGCTGTCGCAGCGCACCAGCGCCGTCGCCATCGAACGGCTGCTGCGGCAGAGCGTGGCGGGGAGCGCAATCGACCTTGCGGTGCTGGACGATCCGGCGGAACTGGGCGCGATGATCCGATCGTTGCGCCAGTGCGCGCTTGGCATGCGCGGGTTCCTCGGCGACATGCGCACGCAAAGCAGCCGGATGCGCGCCACGCCGATCGCGGACGGATCGCACTGGACGCTGGTCGTGGGCGAGCGCGACCCGCTCTACTATTTCCCGCTCAGCGAAGATTACTGGCGCAGCACGCTGCCCGGCGTTCGCATCGACCGCATTCCCGACGGCGGCCGCTGGCTCCACGCGACGCACAGCGCGGTGGTGGCGCGCGCGTGTCGCGCCGTCGCGGAACGGTCATGCCTGTTGAGCTGAGGTTTAAAGTTCGTCGATCATCTCGGCGAGCGTCGCGAGCATCACTTCGGCGAGGCGCATCGATCGCTCCGAACTCCAGCCGCGCTCCGCGTCGGGGAGGTCGTCGTTATCCTTGAACGGCATTTCGAGCGTGACCGCCATCGCGCCGAACCGCTCCGCCACCTGGTTGGTGGACATCGAGAGATTGGCCGCGCCGGGACCGGAAACGTCATAGCCTTTCACGAGTTGAAAGTCGGGCGTCCGCTGCGCCAGCGTGTCGCGATAACGATAGTAACGCTCGCCCTGCGCATCGGACCATGAGGGGATGCCTTCGAACCCGGCAAAGAACACTGCGGGAATGGATTCGTCGCCATGTACGTCGATCGCGATGTCGACCCCGGTCGCGTCCATCGCATCGCGCACGCACAGCACTTCCGGGCTGCGCTCCAGGCTCGGCGTGTCCCATTCGCGGTTGAGGTTCACGCCGATCGCATTGGTGCGCAGATGGCCGCGCACGCTGCCGTCGGGGTTCATGTTCGGAACGAGGTGAAGCGTCGCGCGCTGGCGCAGCTGGCGGGCCTGCGGGTTGGCGGGGTCGGTGAGCCAGGCGAGCGCACCTTCCATCCACCATTCCACCATGCTTTCGCCGGGATGCTGGCGGGCATAGATCCACACCTGTTTGGGCCCGGTGCCCATCGTCAGCGCGTCGATCGGGCGCGCTTCGATGCTGTGGCCGAGCGTGCGGTGGGTGACGCCCGGCGCCGCCGCGGCATCTGCGACCAGCGCCTGGTGACGCTCCCAGCTATAGGGCTCGAAATAGGCGACCCAAAGGACGCCCGTCTCGACCCGCGTGCGGATGGTAAGCGTCCCGCCATCGGCGTTACGGTCGTAGCTGGTGTCCGCGCACAGCCAATTCTCGCGGTCGCTGCTGACCCGTGCGGAATACCCCTCCCACCCCTCCGGGTAGGCGGAGGCCGCCAGATTCACGATGGCCAGCTCGACCTCGGTCCCCGCGGGGGCGGTGACGCGGAAGTGGAACCACTGGTAGAAATCCGATTGGTGGTCCTTGCGGATGGAGAGTCGGGCGCGGGTGCCGTCGATGGCCTCGACGACGATGTTGCCGGAATCGAAATTGCTGTCGATCTGCATGGCGTGCCGCTTAGGCTCAAGGAACGGTGACTGTCACCCCCGACCGCCCCGGAAAGTTCGCGAACAGCGCCTGGGCGAGCCGCCCGGCGTCGCCATCGATGCGTGCAGCGTCCGCACGCGAAGAGACCGCCGTGACCGCGCGTCCCTCCCACAAGGGCAGGTTATCGCCGGCGCGCCGGATCGCGACCGACAGGGTGAGCGCCGTGTCCGCATCGGGCCGACGCTGGAACAGCCGGGTGAGGTCGAGCCCGACACCGACGCCAACCCCCGAGCCGTAATAGCGACCAGTCGAGCCGCCGACACCGACCGAAACGCCCGGTCCGCCGCCATAGCCGACTTCGCTGCGGGGGGTCGTCTGGGTAGTGACGCTCACGTCATACCGCTCGCCGTGACCGTCGCGGGCGAGGCCGAGGCGTTCCAGTTCGCGGCTGACGGCATAGACGAACGGCGTCGACACTCCGCTGCCCGGCGTATCGACGATGCGATAGCTCCCGGCGAGGGTCGGGGCGTTGTCGAGGCGATGAAAGCGGGTGACGTCCACTCCGGGCGTGGGCGTGGCACAGGCGGCCAGCGCCAGCGGAGCGGCGATTAGCGCAACCAGGCGAACAGAGCGGATCATGCGGTGGTTCTCGACGAGAGCAGGGGTTCGACTGAAATGCGCGACGGACCCCGAACGTTCCGACGCCCCCATCCCGCGACGTTTTGTCGCGCGCGGGCTCGGCACGTGCGGGAATGAATCGCCGCCTCAGGCGATCTGCGTTCCGAACAGATGGCCGATCAGCGCGGTGACGGCCATCGCCAGTGCGCCCCAGAATGTCACACGCACGACGCCGCGCAGCATCGGTGCGCCGCCGAGCCGCGCGCCTGCACCGCCCAGCAGCATCAGGAACAGCATGGTGGCAAGCGTGACGCCGACGACCTTGCTCTCCTGCGGCAGGGCGAGCGCGGTGCCGAGCGGCAACACCGCGCCCACCGCAAACGCCGCGGCGGAGGCAAGCGCCGCCTGCACCGGTCGCGCCTCGCCGTGCGGGGTCTGGCCAAGCTCGTCGCGCAGGTGCGTGCCCAATGCGTCGTGCGCGGTCATCTGCGTCGCCACCTGCCGCGCGAGGTCGGGGGTCAGCCCGCGCTCGACATAGATCGCGACCAGCTCCTCGAACTCGCCGTCGGGGTCTTCTGCGAGCTCGCGGGTCTCCTTCGCGCGGTCGGCCGCTTCGCTGTCCGCCTGCGAGCTGACCGAGACATATTCGCCCGCGGCCATCGACATCGCCCCGCCGACCAGCCCGGCGAGCCCGGCGGTGAGGATCGCCGCCCTCGTGCCGCCTGCCGTGGCGACGCCGACGATCAGCGCCGCGGTCGACAGGAGCCCGTCGTTGGCGCCGAGCACCGCCGCGCGCAGCCAGCCGATGCGCTCGAGCGCATGCGCTTCGCCATGGCCTAGCGCACTGCTCACGCGCCGTGCGCCAGCTTGAGGCCGGGTCGCGGCCGGCGCATCTTGATCAGCCGCCCGCTCCCCGACAGCGTGATGTACGCGTCCATCATGTCTTCCCCGCCCCAGCAGATGTTGGTGGTGTAGATGTCGTCGGTGGGCACGAACTCGACGAGTTCGCCCTCCGGCGAGATGACGCTGATGCCGCATTCGCCGATGGTTGCAACGCAGATGTTGCCGCACGCCTCGACGCCGAGCGAATCGAAGAACGTGTAACCCGCCGGTCGGTAGAGCGGGACGCCCGGCCCGCCGGGCCCCGCCGCGTCGTCGACCTTGCCGGGCGCGATCACGTTAAACTTCGTCAGGCGGCAGGTGTAGGTTTCGGCGGCGTAGAGGCTCTTCCCGTCGGGGGAGGCCGATGCCGTTGGGGTTGTACGAGGGGAAGATCACCTCCTCGAGATGGCTGCCATCGGCCTTCGCATAAAAGATGCCGACGACATCGTGGCAGCGTTTCGCATAATCGACCTTGCCGTGGTCGCTGAACCAGAAGCCGCCGTGATCGTCGAACACGATATCGTTGGGCCCGCGTAAGCGGCAGCCGAAATCGCCGTCCTTGTAGAGTATTTCGACCGCGCCGGTAGCGAGGTCAATGCGCTCGATCCGCCCGCCGCTGTAGTCCGAGGCGATACCGTGCGGGGCGAGAAAGCCGCCCTGCTCGACCCAGGCGAAGCCGCCGTTGTTGCAGCAATAAAGTTTACCGTCGGGCCCGATCGCGAGCCCGTTGGGCCCGCCCCCCGGCGTCGCCACGACCTCCGTTCGCCCATCGGGCCAAACCCGCGTGATGCGCCCCGCCTCGATCTCCGTCAGCACCACGCTGCCGTCGGCGAGCGCCACCGGTCCCTCCGGAAAGCGCAACCCGCTGGCGATGGTCTCGTAGGTCATGATCAAACCTCCGTGCGCTCGATGAATTCGAGTCGGTTGCCAAAAGGATCGTCGCAGAAGAAGCGCTCGATGAAGGGCAAGTGCACATCATCGCGGGTCGGGATGCCAGCGTCGCCGAGTCGCTGTCGCAGGCGGGCGAGATCGTCGCAGGCAAATGCCGGATGAGCCTTGCGCGCGGGATGAAGTCAGCGTCAACACCCAAGTGAAGCGCGCAATCGGCAAACGTGAACCAGCAACCACCGCGACCTTCGAGAGCGGCAGGTTTTGCGACTTCGACCATGCCCGAGCATGTCGCCATAAAAGCTGCGCGCCCGAGCCTCCTAGCCGATCGGCATGGCAAGCTGGATGTGATCGAAGCGCAACAGCATCGCATCGATCCTACGCTTCGCGGTCGGCTTCGCAACGGGCGTTACGCAGACGAGGTCCCGGCTGGTTCGCTCTCCACCTGTCGCGCGGCGATGCGTCGGGGGCGGGGCGGGTTTTCGCCGGCGGGCCATCCTTCGCGCTGACGGGTGCGATCGCCGTCGGTCTCTTCGGTCTGGTCGTGGAAGAGCATGACTTGTGTCGGGAACGGCAGGTCGATGCCGTTGGCGATCGCGGCTTCGAACACCGCCAGCACAACCCGCGCACGCACATGCACCTGATCGCTTCGCGTCGACGAGGCCCACCATCGTGCTTTCAAATCGACGGTTGATTCGTTCAGAGCCCAAGGCAGCACTTCTGGCGCGGGATCGGCGAGTACACCCTCCACCCCCGCGATGGCTCGAGTGAAAATGCGCGTCGCGTCGCTCGGGCTGTCAGCATAGCCGATGCCAATGACATATTCGTCGCGTCGCTTGTCGAAAGCGGTGTTGACGATCACCGGCGAGGTATAGACGTCGCTGTTGGGGATGATGACCAGCCGCCCGTCGTAAGTTCGGATCAGGGTGGCGCGGCTCTCGACCGACTCCACCGTGCCCTCGAATTCCCGCACCACGATCTGGTCGCCGCGCCGATATGGACGACGGATCAGCAGCAGCAGGCCGGCGAGCAGATTCTGTAGAATATCCTTGAAGGCGAACCCGATCGCCACCGAGCCGATGCCGAGCATCGACAGGATGTCACCGGGCCGGACGCTCGGGAAGACGATCGCCGCCGCGAACAGCCAGGCGGTGACGACCAGCGCCCCTTTGGCCAGCGTCCCGAGGACGCCGCCGAGGTCGGGCCGTCCGCGCGCTGCCAACAATCGCGCCACGCCTCGGTCGAGCAACCGCCCCGCCCCCCAGGCGATCAACAGCAGCACAGATGCGGCGATCATGTTGGGGAGGAGGCGGAAAAAGCCTTCGACAAATGAGTCCAGCTGTCGCTGGATGATCGCCATCGGCGCGATCACTCCGTCCTCGAACGCATCGTTCGCAGTCACTGCCGTCCCCGCCATGCTGTCACCGCGCGGGGCTTCCGCGGGTGAGGGTTCGCTTTGCTGTGACTATGTCATAAGGATTGCGCGCCGCGACGCCAAAGGAGTTTTGCTCATGTCCTACGATGCCAATCTTGCGCTGCTCATCGATGGGGCGTGGGCGTCGAGTGAGGGGCGTGATGTGCGGCCGGTGTATAATCCGGCGAGCGGAGAGACGGTGGCGGAGCTCCCCATGGCGAGCGATGCGGACCTGTCGGGGGCGCTCGATGCGGCAGAGCGCGCCTTCCCGGAATGGCGCGCGACCGACCCGGAGGCGCGGGGCGCGGTTCTGCGCAAGGCGGCGGCGCTGATGCGCGAGCGCGCGGACGAGATCGGCCGGCTGCTGACCATGGAGCAGGGCAAGCCGCTCGCCGAAGCCAAGGGCGAGGTCGCTGGCGCGGCGCAGATGTTCGACTGGTGCGCGGAGGATGCGAAGCGCCTCTACGGCCGCGCGCTGGTGCGCCCGACGGGGCAGCGCAGCCTGATCCTGCCGCAGCCGATCGGCCCGGTGGCGACCTTCACCCCGTGGAACTTCCCGGTATATCTGATGGCCAAGAAGCTCGCTGCGGCGCTGGCAGTGGGCTGCACGGTGATCGCCAAGCCCGCGGAGGAGACGCCCGGCTCGACCTCCGCGCTGATGCGCTGCCTGGTCGATGCGGGGTTGCCCGCGGGGGTGGCGAGCCTCGTCTATGGCGACCCCGATAAGATCAGCCGCACGCTGATCGGCTCGGGAAGGCTGCGCAAAATCAGCTTCACCGGCTCGACCGCGGTCGGCAAGCATCTGATGGCGCTGTGCGCGGAACAGGTGCTGCCATCGACGATGGAGCTGGGCGGGCACGCGCCTGTGCTGGTGTTCGACGATTGCGACCTCGAACGCACGCTCGACATGGTCGTGCCGCAGAAGTTCAGGAACGCAGGGCAGGTATGCGTGTCGCCGACGCGCTTCCTGGTCCACGACGCGATCCACGACGATTTCGTGCGTGGCTTCGCCGAACGGACGGGCCGAGTGCAGGTCGGTGACGGGCTCGAGGCGGGGACGCAGATGGGCCCGCTCGCCAATGCGCGGCGGCCCGATGCGGTGTCGGCGCTGGTCGAGGATGCGGTCGCTAAGGGCGCCAAGGTCGCCGCGGGCGGCAACCGCGATAACAGGGCGGGCAACTGGTTCCGTCCGACGCTGCTCGCCGACGTACCCGACAGCGCCGACATCATGACGGTTGAGCCGTTCGGCCCGGTCGCGCTGACCCGGCGCTTTTCGCAAGAGGACGAGGCGGTACGGATTGCCAACGCGACGCCGTTCGGGCTGGCGGCGTTCGCCTTCACCGAAAATGGCCGCCGCGCCAATCGCCTGGGCGACGCGCTGGAGGCGGGGATGGTCGGGGTCAACGCCTTCAACATCTCCACCGCCGACGCGCCGTTTGGCGGGGTCAAACACTCGGGCTTCGGCCGCGAAGGCGGGCGCGAGGGGCTGATGAGCTACTGCGTGGAGAAAGCGGTGCACCTGTCCTGAGGCGAGCGAAATAGCGGAGCTATTTCGCGCTCGCCGCAGGCGACGCCTCAGGTCGGCCGGTGGGCTGGCGCAAGCCAGCTCCTTCGACGTCATGGGATTCACTGCCATGACGGCTGCTGTCCTGACGCGAGCGAAATAGCAGAGCTATTTCGCGCTCGCCGCAGGCGACGCGAAAGGCCGGCCGACAGGCGGCGAAGCCGACCTGATCGACGTCATGGGATTTACTCCCATGACGGCTGCCCCACGCTAATCGTCACCCCGGATCAAGTCCGGGGTGACGGGGCCGCTCGAAGGTGAAGTTGCGCGCAATCAAAGACGGCGCTCGCCGTCGGCGCCAGCTTGGCGGCGAGGGAAGAAGGAGAAGCTCATGCTGACCAACGAAGGAAGTGCCGACCGCCTCGTCCGAGTGGTTATCGGCCTCGCGCTGATCGCGATGGTGTTTGTCGGCCCGCGCACGCCGTGGGGCTGGGTCGGCCTGCTGCCGCTGATCACCGGGCTGGTCGGATTTTGCCCGGCCTATCGCCTGCTCGGCGTCAACACTTGCCCGCGGCGCTGAGCGTCACCGCCGCCAGCTAAACCCGACAAGCACCGCTACGTCGGGGCTGTCGCGGTTCAGTCCGGCGACGACGCCCGCGTCAACCTGTGCATTATCGCCGAGCATCGCGGCGAGCGAGAGTTCGGCGGTGGCCTGCGTCGTGTGCCCCGCAGGGTCGTCGTCGCGCAGCCAGAGGAGGTCGGCGCCAAGCGAGACACGCTCGCTGAGGGTCAGTCCGACTCCCACCGCGCTGCCCCAGGCGAGGTGGCGGCCGTGGCCGTCCTGGTCCGCGGCGGCATCGGCCTCCGGCGTCAGCGCGAGGCTCACGCGGTCGTTGAGGTCGAAACTGAGCGGCACCTGCACCCCGGCGCTCCAGTCGCCCTGACCCACGCCCTCGCGTCCGACCGGCAGCGTCACATAGCCGCGCAGCGCGGCCACCGGCGCGTCGGCATCGCCGAAGCTGCGCTTGGCGGCCAATGTCACGTCGCCCACCCCGCCGGCGCGCGTGCTCGCGCCGGTTCGCCGGTCGCGGGTGCGCAGGTGGCGGTACGGCGTCCACGCGACCGCCACCTCGGCATGGTCGGCGACGCCGATGCGCAGACTGGTGTTGGCGACGTCGACCTGATCTTCGCGAACATCCTCATCGCGGCTGAGCTGCCAGCCGACGAGCTCCACCTCGACCGCGAGCTTGCCGGGCTCGACGGTGCATGGCGGGGTGGTCTGCCCCGGTCGCTCGAAGCAGGCGTCCCGCGCAGCGGCGGGGGTGGCGGCAAACAACACGGCGAGCGGGAGGAGGATGCGCATGGCGCGAGCTTAGCGACTTCACACCCCCGCCGTCATCCGACTCCTTGCTCGTCACTCTGAACTTGTTTCAGGGTCCTTGCCGCCCAATCGGTGTGGATGCTGCGACAGATTCCGCATGACGGGGGAGAATGCGACGTGAGGTGGTGGTGCGCCACGTCAGGGCGCGCAGCAGACGCACTCTTCCACCGCCTCCGCCGCTGCGCTAGCGCGGGCGACATGACTGAACCCTACATCTCTCCCCGCAGCGGCGGACGCATTTTGGTCGACCAACTCGTCGCGCAGGGGTGCGAGCGCATCTTCACCGTGCCGGGGGAAAGCTTCCTCGCGGTGCTCGATGCGCTGCACGACACGCCGGCGCTCGACACCATCGTCTGCCGGCAGGAGGGTGGGGCGGCGTTCATGGCGTGCGCCGACGGGGCGATGACCGGGCGGCCGGGCATCGCCTTCGTGACGCGCGGGCCTGGTGCGACCAACGCCAGCATCGGCGTCCACGTCGCGTTTCAGGATTCGCAGCCGATGATCCTGTTCGTCGGCGACGTCGACCGCTCCATGCGCGACCGTGAGGGGTTTCAGGAGGTCGATTTCCCTGCGATGTTCGGCCCGCTCGCCAAATGGGCGGGGCGGATCGACGATGCGCGGCGCATCCCCGAATATGTCGCGCGCGCTTATGCCACCGCCATGTCGGGACGCCCCGGCCCCGTAGTGCTCGCGCTCCCCGAAGACATGCTGACCGATGAGGTCGTCGCGCGCGACCGCCCCTATATCGCCCCGCCGGAGCAGGACCCCGACGTGCAGGCAATGGGCCTCGTCATGGACATGCTCGGCCAGGCGGCGAGCCCGCTGGCGATCGTCGGAGGCGCGGGCTGGGACGCGGGGGCGGCGCATTATTTCGCGGAGTTCGCGACCCTGCTCGGCATCCCGGTCGCGACCGCCTTTCGCCGTCAGGACGCGATCCCCAACGACACACCGGTGTTTGCAGGCAACCTCGGTTACGGGCCCAACCCCAAGCTGATCGAGCGCGTCAAAGCCGCCGACCTGCTGCTGGTGGTCGGGGCGCGGCTGGGGGAGGCGACCACCGACGGTTACACGCTGATCGACCCCGACCACCCCGACCAGACGCTGATCCACGTCCACCCCGACCCCAACGAACTCAACCGCGTCTATCGCGCGGACCTGCCCATTTGCGCCTACCCGCACGAGTTCGCGGAGGCGGCGGCGCTGTGGGACACGAGCGACCTCATCAGCTTCGACTGCGGGCGCGAGGCGCATGCTGAGTGGCGCGACTGGCGCAGCGCCAAGCCCAACGGCAGCGCGCTCGACCTCGGCCAATGCGTCGAGGCGATGCAGGCGGCGCTGCCCGACGACACCATCATCTGCAACGGCGCGGGTAATTTTGCGGGCTGGTGGCATCGGCACTGGATCTACGGCGGGCCGACCAGCCAGCTCGCGCCGACCTGCGGGGCGATGGGCTATGGCGTCCCCGCCGCGATCGCCGCCGCGCGGCGCTTTCCGGGACGCAGCGTCGTCGCGGTGGCCGGCGACGGCGATTTCCTGATGAACGGGCAGGAACTCGCCACGGCGATGCAGTATGGCGTCGACCTCATCGTCGTGGTGGTCGACAATGGCGCCTACGGCACCATCCGCATGCATCAGGAGCGCGAATATCCCGCGCGCGTGTCGGCGACGAGCCTCACCAACCCCGACTTCGCCAAGCTCGCCGAGGCCTATGGCGGCTGGGCGGCGCGGGTCGAGCGGACCGAGGAATTCGCGCCCGCGTTGGCCGAGGCGGCGTCGCGCAAGGGGCTGCGTGTGCTGCACCTCGTCACCGAGCTCGAGCGGATCAGCCCGGCGACGACGATCACCGCGCTGCGCGAACGCGCACGCTGACGGGCAAGCAAAAGGGCGGGCCAGTGACGGCCCGCCCCTTGACTTCTACCCTTGATGGCTCACCCGATCAGCGCGCGGCGGTCGTCCGCGCGGTGCCGCCAGTGGGGGTCGAATCCGCGCCGAGCACGGTGGTGTTGGTGACCGGCGCCGCCGAACCGACCAGCCGCCCGCCTTCGCGCGTCTGACCGAGCATCTCCTGCGCCTGAGCCTTGCGATCGGCGCGCTCCTTCAGCTTCTTGGAGACATAGCCCGCGGCGATCATCGCGCCCATGCCGGCAAATCGCGCGGGCAGCAGGCGGCGTGCGACCATCATCGTCGCGGTGCCGATGATCGCACCCGCCACGGGGTTATTGTCGCGCTCCTTGCCGACAGCGCCCCCGAGTAGTGCCCCTGCGATCTGCGAAATCATCTTCATGCCTCCGTTGCGAGTGCGAAACGTCACCCTTTGCGCGGCTCAACGGATGGGCGGCGGCGGCGTTCCGAACGAACGGGGCTCACCCCTTTCGCGATGACGGGGAGGCGATCGCACCGACACCGAACCGAGTCCCCTCCCCCTTTGTGGGGAGGGGACAGGGGTGGGGGCCCGCTCGCGTCCGCGAGCGGAATTGACTCGTCGCGCGGCCCCGTGCTTCCTCACGAGCCGCAGACGCGGCTCTGCCCCCACCCCGGTTTTGCCCACAAGGGGAGGGGGAAAGTCGGCGCACGTTCGCCCGCCAGCCACTTACCCCCGCGCGGCCCAGGCGGCGATGTCGGCGGCGAGCACGTCCATCGGGCGTGCGCCGGGCAGCAGCAGGACGTCGTGGAAGGCCTTCATATCGAAGCGCGAGCCCATCTGCGCCCGCGCCGCCTCGCGGGCGCGGACGATGACCGTGTGGCCGAGCTTGTACGAGCAGGCCTGCCCCGGCCAGACGATATAGCGGTCGATCTCGTTCTCGGTCGCGGCGGCGGCCAGGCCGGTCACGTCGTTCATATAGGTGATGGCCCGCTCGCGGCTCCAGCCGAGCGCATGCATGCCGGTGTCGACCACCACGCGGCAGGCGCGGTAGAGCGCCGCCTGAAGGTAACCGATCCGCCCCGGGGCATCGCCCTCGTACACGCCCAGTTCGTCGGCGATCTGTTCGGCGTAGAGCCCCCAGCCTTCGCCATAGGCCGCCATGCCGAGCGTGCGGAGGAGGTTGGGCGTGTCGCCCGACGCCAGCAGCACCGCGCCCTGATAGACATGGCCGGGGATGCCCTCGTGATAAACGAAGGTCGGCAGCGAGAACTTCGGCCAAATGTGCGTGTCGCGCAGGTTGATATAGAAAGCACCCGGACGGCTGCCGTCGAGCGACCCGCGCTGGGCATAGCCGCGCGGCGCGCCGAGCTCGATCTCCACCGGCACGCGGCGGATTTCCATGCGCGCGGGCGGGACATTGTTGAACACCCGCGGCAGCATCGCGCGCATCGCTTCGTTGCGCTGGTTGAGGTAGGCGAGCACCTCCGCCCGACCGGCATCGGTGTTCGGAAACAGCTGATCGGGGCGGGCGCCGAGCTGAAGCAGCCGTGCGCCGGTGGTGCCGGCCGTCAGGCCAAGGCCGCGCAGCAGCGGCTCCATCCGCGCCTGATAATCGGCGACCTCCTCCAGCCCGCGCTGGTGCGCCTGCTCGGGCGTCAGGTCGCTGGCGATGTGGAAGCGGAGCGCGTTTTCGTAGAACTCGCGGCCATCCGGCAGGCGTGACACACCGACATTCTCGCCCGTAGCGCGGGTCATGTCGGCGAGCAGCGCACGCTGGCGACCGAGCGCCGCAGCCAGCGGCCCGTCGACCAGCGCCCCGGCACGCGCGCCCCATGCGGCGCCGTCGAGCCCCGCAGCGCTCGCCTTTTCCGCCAGCTTGCGCGCGATGCCCGAATTGGCACCGCGCTGGGCCATCAGCGCTTCGGTCTGAGTGATCGTCTTGGCGAGCTGCCAGCGCGGCGGGACTATGCCCATGCGCAGCTCCTCGCGCCCGCGCGCGACCTCCTGATCGACGTTGCGCGCCATCGCCGCGACGCGCGAGAGATAGGCTTCAGCATCGCTCGCATTGGCGACCGGGTGGGTCGACGCGAGGAAGTCGGGCACCTCCTGATAGCTGCCGGTCAGCTGGGTGATGGTGTAGGGGATGGGGTAGCCGTCCGATCCGCCGAATCGGGCGCGCATGATCTCGTTCGCGCGGTCCGCATACCAGCGCACCGTCGCCAGCCAGCTGCGCTCCACCGGCGGCAAGGCGGCGGCGTCGATCCGCGAGAGCTCAGGGCCGAAGCGCGCGATCGTCGGCAGGCTGCCGAAACGGTGCGCGGCGTCACTCGGTGCCAGCTGTCCGCGCAGCGCCGCACGCGCGCCGGTGTCGAGCCCGAGCGAAGTGGCGCCGGTCGGGTTCTCGAGCATCATCTGGTCGAAGATGCGATCGTAGAGCGCGCGCGCCTGCCGCGATGCGACGTTGCTTGCCACAGTTGCGGTGCCGGCATCGGTCGTCGGCGCCGCGCCGATGCCGCCCAGCGCGGCACGCGGCGCGCATGCGGTGAGCGCGCTCCCCGCCAGCAACATCGCACCCACCTGTCGCCGACTGACGCCGCTCGTCACATCGCTCACATCATTCTCCCTCGCGCTTGTTTGCAGCGATCATGCGAGCTGGCGCGGGCGAGGGCAAGCGCGCCGTTGCGTGCGTTTTTAACTCCCGCCCCGGGAGCGTTCGCCCACCATCGCTTCCGGCCGCACGACGCGGTCGAACGTCGCGGCCTCGACCCCCTCTTCCAACGCCACTTCGCGCAGCGTGCGGCGTTCGTGGTGCGCGCGCTTGGCGATGGCCGAGGCGCGGTCGTAGCCGATCTCCGGCGCCAATGCGGTGACCAGCATCAGCGATCGTTCGAGGAGCTCGGCGATGCGCGCCTCGTCCGCCTGCATGCCGCGCACGCAGCGCTCGGCGAAGCCCGCCATGCCGACGCTGAGCAAGTGGATCGAGCGCAGCACGGCCGCGCCGATCAACGGTTTGAACACGTTGAGCTCGAGGTGGCCCTGCATCGCCCCGGCGGTCACCGCCGCCTGATTGCCAAGCACCTGCGCGGCGACCATCGTCAGCATTTCTGCCTGCGTCGGGTTGACCTTGCCGGGCATGATCGAGCTGCCGGGCTCGTTTTCGGGCAGCATCAGTTCGGCCAGCCCCGCGCGCGGGCCGGAGCCAAGCAGGCGGATGTCGTTGCCGACCTTGGTCAGTGCCACCGCCAGCGTCGCCAGCGCGCCATGGAAGAAGTGCAAACCGTCGTGTGTCGCGAGCGCCTCGAACGGGTTGCGCGCAGACTCGAACGCGATGCCGGTGAGCGTCGACAACTCCGCCGCCATCGCCTCCGCGAACCCTTCGGGCGCGTTGAGGCCGGTGCCGACCGCGGTGCCGCCCTGCGCCAGCTTCTGGACATTGTGGGTGCACGCGCCCTCGATCCGCGCGCGGCAGGCGATCAGTTGCGCGACCCAGCCCGACGCCTCCTGCCCGAGCGTCAGCGGGGTCGCATCCTGGAGGTGCGTGCGCCCGATCTTGACGATCGCGTCCCAGCCGCGCGCCTTTTCCTCGAGCGCTTCGGTCAGCGTCGCCAGCGCGGGGAGCAGGTCGTCGCGCGTCGCCCGCGCCACCGCGACGTGCATCGCGGTGGGGAAGCAGTCGTTGGACGACTGGCCGCGGTTGACGTGGTCGTTGGGGTGCACCGGGGAGGTACCACCGCGCTTGCCCGTCAGCCCTTCGTTGGCGAGGCCGGCGACAACCTCGTTCACGTTCATGTTGCTCTGTGTGCCGCTGCCCGTCTGCCAGATGGAGAGCGGGAACTGGTCGTCATGCGCGCCTGCCGCGACGCTCGCCGCCGCGGCCTCGATCGCCTGTGCGAGGCCGGGGTCGAGGCCATGTCCCGCGTTGACCCGCGCTGCCGCCTGCTTGATCAGCGCGAGCGCGTGGACGATGCCGAGCGGCATCGTTTCGCGCGGGCCGAAGGGGAAGTTTTCGATGCTGCGCTGCGTCTGCGCGCCCCAAGAGGCTTCGGCGGGGACTTCGATGTCGCCGAAAGTGTCGCGCTCGGTGCGGGTCGCGGTCATCGCGCTTCGGTCCGGGCGAGCAGTGCGACGAGATCGTCCTTCCAGAACTGCGCCCAGGTATGCGTGCCATGGCCGCGGGTCTGGTCGCTGACCGGAATCAGGCGGTAGCGCACGTCCGCCATGCGCGCCGCCAGCGCGGGCGGGTCATAATAGCCGGGCGGGTTTATGACGTCGTCGGCGCTGTTGATCCACGTCATCGCCACCGGCATCCGCGCCGGATCGGGGGCATAGTCGCGGCTCGCCTCGGTCGCGGCGATGAGGTCGCGGGGGTCGAGCCCCGGCGCCGCCACCCGCGCGCGCGCCATCGCCGCCGCGCTGTCGCCGGTCGGATAAAGCCGGGCCCAGGTCGCGGGCGCCGCGCCCATCGTCATCAGGATGGCGTTGGCCCCCCGCATCCCGATCGGGGCGTTGCCGCTGCTCCAGCCCGGATCGGCCTTGATCGTCTCCACCAGCGCGGTGCGCCAGGCACGGTTATGGCCGACGATCGGCGCCGGGATACAGGCCATCGGCATCGCCGCCTGCATCCGGTCGGGCCAGCGGTTGGCCCAGACGAAGATGTGCATGCAACCCATCGAGGTGCCGAGGAACAGCCGCGCCCGCTCGACCCCCATCGCGCTCAATAGCCGCGCCTGCGCCAGCGTCATGTCGGCATAGGTGTAGCTCGGAAAGTCCGCGTCCGCCGACGGCCGCGAGCTCTCCCCGTGGCCGAGGTTGTCGACCATGACGATATGATAGCGGCTGGTGTCGAGCGGCTGGCCGGCGCCGAACAAGTGATCGGCAAACTGCGGCACGAGGAACTGCCCCGCGCTGCCGCCGGTGCCGTGCAGCAGCACCACCGCGTTGACGATGCGCCCGCGCGCGTCGCGCCGCGGGGTGCCGAGCGTCAGCGCGCTCATCCGCACATCGCGTGAGCGCCCGTCGTGGAAGCGGAACGCCGGCAGCGTGATCGTCTGCCGCACCGCCTGCGCGCGGTAGGGGGAGACGGCGGCGGCAGGTGCGCTCGCCTGCGGTGCGCTTTGCGCGATCGCCGGCGCGGTCGTGACGAGCAGCGCGGCGGCGATCAAGGCTCTCATTTGCGGCGACCGAAATCCACGGTGACGACATTGGAGCCGTCCTCGATCGGCTCGGCGAGCGGGGCATCGTTTTCCGCCGGCTCATGGGCGGCGGGTTCGCCCGTATCCTCGACCTGGAACTGGAGCCCGAACTCGACCGAAGGATCGACGAAAGCGGTGATCGCCGCGAACGGCACCGTCAGCATGCTCGCCACCTGGTTGAAGCTGAGCCCCACCGACAGCCGATCATCCTCGACCTGCAAATCCCAGAAGCGATTTTCGAGGACGATGGTCATCTCCTCTGGGTGACGTTCGAGCAGGTGCGGCGGGATGACGACGCCCGGCGCGCGCGTTTTGAACGTGATGTAGAAATGGTGCCCGCCCGGCAGATGTCCGCCGCTTTCCGCGATCGGTCGAAGCACGCGGCCGACCACCGCCCGCAGCGCCTCCTGCACGATTTCGTCGTAGGGGATCAGGCTGTCGGGGGCGGAAGCGTCGCTGGTCATGGCCGCGACCGTGGCGGGGCGGGCGCAGAGGGTCAAGGCTTGTGGAGGCCCTTCCCCCTCCCCCTCGCGACGTTTATCGCGGCGCGAATGGCGGCCGCCCCGACCCCGATGATGGCGCAGTATCAGGCGCTGAAGGCCGAAGCCGGCGATGATTGCCTGCTGTTCTACCGCATGGGCGATTTCTTCGAGCTGTTTTTCGAGGATGCCAAGGCGGCGGCGCGTGACCTCGACATCGCGCTGACGGCGCGCGGGGCGCATGGCGGCGAGCCGGTGCCGATGTGCGGGGTGCCGGTCCATGCCGCCGAAAGCTACGTCGCGCGGCTGATCCGCGCCGGGCATCGCGTCGCCATCGCCGAGCAGGTCGAGACGCCCGAGCAGGCCAGGCAGCGCGGTGGATCCAAGGCGCTCGTGGCGCGCGGCATCGTCCGCACCGTCACCGCCGGCACGGTGACCGAGGACAGCCTGCTCGATTCCCGGCGTGCCAACTGGCTGGTTGCGCTGGCGGAGGTCGCCGGCACGCGCGGCTGGGCTGCGGCGGATGTGTCGAGCGGTACGTTCGAAACTGGCGCAGTGGGCGACGACCTGGCGCTGTCGGCGGAGCTCGCGCGACTGGCGCCGGTCGAGGTGCTGGCGGCGGAAGGTTCGCCCTTCACGGCCATGCTCGACCCCAGCGTCCTGCACGAACGCCCGCGGCGCGACTTTGACAGCTCGAGCGGCGAAGCGCGGCTGAAGGCGCTGTGGGGGGTCGCCGCGCTCGACGCGTTTGGCGACTTCTCCCGCGCGGAATTGAGCGCGGCGGGGGCTCTGGTGGCCTGGCTGGAGCGCGCGGGCGCGGGGACGCTACCGTTCCTCAGCCCGCCCAGGCGCCACGACGACGGCGCGCTGCTGGCGCTCGACGCGGCGACCCGCGACAGCCTCGAGATTACGCGCACGCAAGGCGGCGCGCGCGAGGGGAGCCTGCTCGCCGCGGTCGATCGCACCGTCACCGGCGCGGGCGCGCGGTTGCTGGCGGCGGACCTGTCGGCGCCGCTGGCGCAAGGCGCGGCGATCCGCGCAAGGCTCGACCTCGTCGCCTGGGCGCATCGAGATCATCTCGGCACCGAAGCCCTCCGTGAGCGGCTGCGGACCCTCCCGGACCTCGCCCGCGCATCGGCGCGGATCGTCGCCGGGCGCGGCACGCCGCGCGACCTCGGCCAGATTCGCGATGGGCTGACCGGCGCGGGGCGGCTGCGCGACGAGCTGCTGCAGCGCGAGGGTCGCCCGGCGCTGCTCGACGCGCTGCTGCCCGCGCTCGACGGCCACGGCGCGCTGGCGGACGAACTCACCCGCGCGCTGGTCGAGGCGCCACCGACCGAAGCGGCGAGCGGCGGCTATATCGCCGCGGGCTACGACGCCGCGTTGGACGCGCTGCGCGACACCGCGGCGGGTGGGCGGCGCGAGATTGCGGGGCTGGAGGCGCGCTATCGCGAGGCGACCGGCATCGCCGCGCTTAAGGTGCGGCACAATGCCGTGCTCGGCTATCATGTCGAGGTGAGCGCGACCAAGGCGGACGCGCTGATGCGCGCCGATTCGGGGTTCACGCACCGGCAAACTCTCGCGGGGGCGGTGCGCTTCAACACGCCTGAGCTGGCCGAACTGGCGAGCCGGGTGGTGGCGGCAGGCAGCCATGCGCTCGCTGCCGAAGCCGCGCATTTCGAAACGTTGGCGGAGGCGGTGAAGGCCCACGCCGCCGCCATCGCCAAAGCCGCCGACTCCATCGCAAGGCTCGACGTCGCGGCGAGCCATGCGGTGCGCGCGCACGAAGGCGGCTGGTGTGCGCCCGAGCTCGCCGACACCCCCTGCCTCGAGGTCGACGGCGGGCGGCATCCGGTGGTCGAGGCGGCGCTGGCAGCGCGGGGCGAACGATTCGTGCCCAACGACTGCGCGCTCGGACCGAGCGATCGGCTGTGGCTGATCACCGGGCCGAATATGGGCGGCAAATCGACCTTTCTGCGCCAGACCGCGCTGATCGTGCTGCTGGCGCAGGCGGGGAGCTTCGTGCCCGCGAGCCGCGCGAAGATCGGCCTCGTCGACCGGCTGTTCAGCCGCGTCGGGGCGAGCGACAATCTCGCGCGCGGTCGCTCCACCTTCATGGTCGAGATGGTCGAGACCGCCGCGATCCTGACGCAGGCGACCGAGCGCAGCCTGGTGGTGCTCGACGAGATCGGGCGCGGCACCTCCACCTACGACGGCCTCGCGCTCGCCTGGGCGGTGGTCGAGGCGGTGCACGAGGCGAACCGCTGCCGCTGTCTGTTCGCCACGCATTATCACGAGCTGACGCGGCTCGCCGAAAAACTGGATGCGCTGTCGCTGCACCATGTCCGCGCGCGCGAATGGAAGGGCGAGCTGGTGCTGCTGCACGAGCTGGGCGAAGGCCCCGCCGACCGCAGCTATGGTCTTGCGGTGGCGCGGCTCGCCGGGGTGCCCCCGCCGGTGCTTGCGCGGGCGAAGGAGGTTCTGAAACGGCTTGAGGCGGGGCGGCAGGCGACCGGCGGGCTCGCCGCGGGACTCGATGATCTGCCGCTGTTCGCCGCGCTTGCGGTGCCGGAGGAGGCGCCATGCGACGCGCTGCGAGACGCACTCGCGGGAATTGATGCCGACGCGCTGTCGCCCCGCGAGGCGCTGGAGGCGCTGTATCGGTTGAAGGCGCTGCTGCCCGAGGACGACGGGCGATGATGGCGCTGCGCTGGATCGGCGCGCTGCTGCTGGCGCTCGCCGTCGCGCTGTTTCTGCTCACCGATGCGGCGCCGGCCGTGCGCGATGCCGGGCCGCCGACGGCGGAGACGCTGGCGATCGCGCGACCGATCGCGTCGCAGGTGCCTGCCCCTGGGGTCGGCGGGGCGGATGTCGCGATGCGGCTCAGCGCGGCGGAGCTGGCGGCGCTGGCTCAGCTTGGCAGCGCTGCGCTCGCTCCGGCGCGGCTGGGTGCGACGACCGCTGCGGGCGCGCTCACGCTTTACGCCAGCCGCCCGGCGCCGCTCGGGCGGTGGTGGAATGTCGAGGTGCGCGTCGGCGCCGATCCGCTGCACCCGTCGCTGCGCATCGGCAGCGTGCCGGTGCCCGCCGCGCTCGCCAACCCGCTGCTGCGGCTGGGCTGGCGCGGGGTGCGTGCGCGCGATCCGGCGCTGCCGCCCCTCGACCGGCTGGTGCGCGACCTCCGGACAACCCCGCAGGGGGTGAGCGCGCGGGTCGACACCAACGCCGCGCGGCGATTGTTCGACCTGGTCAGTTCCGCGCGCGGCGGGGGTGGCATTCGCGCCGACGTCGCGTCCGCCGCCTATTGCCGGGTCGCGCGCGCAGGCGGGCGCGGTGGCGTCGTGCCGCTTGCCCCGCTCGTCGCCGCCGCGCTGGAGGGCGTGCGCGATCCCGCCGACGCGCGCGCCGCGCTCAATGCGCTCGCCGCCGCAGTCGCGCCCGAGGTCGCCGATCGGCTCGCCCCCGAACTCGGCCCGGCGCGCCAACGCTGCCCGATGCGCGCCACCGCAGCGCTGGGGAGGCGCGGCGACCTCCCTAAACATTGGGCGGTGTCGGCGGCGCTGACCGCGCGGTTCGGCGCGCAGGCGAGCGAGGCGCTGGGGACGTGGAAGGAGCTCGCCGACAGCGAAACTGGCGGGTCGGGGTTCAGCTTCGTCGACCTCGCCGCCGACCGATCGGGCTTTCGCTGGGGCGCGGCGCTCACCGACCCGGCGCGCTCTGCCGCCGCCCGCGCGGCGCTGGCGCGCGGTGATGAGGGCCGGTTGCTGCCACCGGCGCTGCTTGAGGCGCCCGAAGGCGTCAGCCGCGAAGCGTTCGAGGCGCGCTGGCGCGACACCGGCAGCGCCAGCTACGCCGCCGCGCTCCGGCGCATCGACGCCGCGCTCGACCCGCTGATCCCACGCTGATGCCCGCGCGCTACGCCAGCCTCGGCGACCGCCGCGCGATCATCGATCGCCGCGCGGTGGCGGCGCGGATCGACGCGACGCTTAGCGATGCGCCTGCGGGCGAGCAGCGCGCGGCGCTGACCGCCATCCTGCGCGCCGCGCTGGCCGACGGGCGCGCGGAGATCGCGCGGCGGCTCGATGCGGCGCCGACCAGCGGGCGCGCGGTGTGTTGGGCGCAGAGCTTCCTCATCGACCAGATCATCCTGCTGATCCACGACGCGACGGTCGAGCACCTTTACCCCGCCCCCAACCGCAGCGCGGGCGAGCGGCTGACGCTGATGGCGCTCGGCGGTTACGGCCGGGCGGAGATGGCGCCGTACAGCGACGTCGACATCCAGTTCCTGACGCCGCTCAAGCGCACCGGCTGGACCGAGCAGGTCATCGAATCGATCCTCTACAGTCTGTGGGATCTGAAGCTGAAGGTCGGTCACGCCAGCCGCACGCTCGATGAGATGATGCGCGTGGCCGCCGCCGACCTGACGGTACGCACCGCGCTCCTCGAAGCGCGCTACATCTGGGGCGACCAACCGCTCTATGCCGAGGCGCAAGCACGCTTCGCGGGGGAGGTGATGGCGGGCACCGCACACGACTTCATCGCCGCCAAGCTCGACGAGCGCGACGCGCGCCACCGCCGGTTGGGCGACACGCGCTACCTCGTCGAACCCAATGTGAAGGAGGGTAAGGGCGGGCTTCGCGATCTCCACGCGCTGATCTGGATCGGCAAATATCTGCACCGCGTGGCGACTGCGCCCGAGCTGGTCGAGGCGGGGCTGCTCACCCGCGCCGAGCTGCGCCAGTTCGCGCGGGCGGAGGATTTTCTACTGGCGGTGCGCTGTCACCTTCACCTGATCAGCGGGCGCACGGAGGATCGGCTGACCTTCGACGTGCAGCGCGAGGTCGCGGCGCGGATGCGCTTTGCCGACCGGCCGGGCAAATCCGCGGTCGAACGCTTCATGCGCCTCTATTTCCTGCACGCCAAGTCGGTCGGCGACATTACCGGGCTGTTCCTTGCCCACCTCGACGAACAGCGCGGGGAGGCGGGGCGGCGGTTCATCGCCACCAACGATGGGGCGGAGGGCGCGCTCGACGGCTTCGTGCTCGACCGCGGGCGCATCGCGCTGCCTGCTGACGACTGGTTCGCGCGCGCGCCGATCCGCCTGATCGAACTGTTCGCACTGGCCGACCGCGAGGGACGCGAGATTCACCCTAACGCCATGCGCGCGGCGCGGCGCGATGCGCATCTCATCGACGCCGCCCTGCGCGAGGACCCGAGGGCGAACGCGCTGTTCCTCGGCGTGCTGACCTCCCCGCGTGACCCTGAAACGGTGCTGCGCTGGATGAACGAGGCCAATGTGTTTGGCCGCTTCGTGCCCGATTTCGGCCGCGTCGTCGCGCAGATGCAGTTCGACATGTATCATCACTACACCGTCGATGAACACAGCATCCGCGCCATCGGGCTGCTGGCCAAGATCGAGCGCGGCGAACTCAAGGAGGATCATCCGCTGACGTCGGTGATGATCCACCAGATCGGTTCGCGCCGCGCGCTGTATGTGGCGGTGCTGCTGCACGACATCGCCAAGGGGCGCGGCGGCGATCATTCGGTTCTGGGCGCCGAGGTGGCGGAGCGGATGGGGCCGCGCTTTGGCCTCTCCGCGGCGGAGACCGAGACCGTCGCCTGGCTGGTGCGTCACCATTTATTGATGAGCGCGACCGCGTTCAAACGCGACCTCGCCGATCCCAAGACCATCGCCGATTTTGCAAGCCAGGTGCAGTCGATGGAGCGGCTGAAGCTCCTGCTCCTGCTGACCGTCGTCGATATTCGCGCGGTCGGGCCGGGGACGTGGAACGGCTGGAAACGCCAGTTATTGACCGAACTCTACGACGCGGCGGAGGAGCTGCTGCGGCTCGGCCACAAACAGCGCGGACGCGAGCAGCGCATCGCCGAAAAGCGCGCCGCGGTCGCCGCAGAACTGGCGATGCCCAACGTGGACTTCGATGCGCTGGCAGAGCGGCTGCCCGACAGTTTCTGGATCGCCGAACCGGTCGGGGCGGCTGCGGGCAACATCGCCATGCTGCGGGAGAGACTTGAGGCGGGCGAGACGATCGCCATCACCACCCGCTTCGACGATGCGCGCGCGGCGACTCTGGTGAGCGTGCTCGCGCCCGACACGGCAGGGCTGTTCTACCGCCTCGCCGGCGCGGTCCACCTCGCCGGGGGCAACATCATCGACGCGCGTATTCACACCACGCGCGATGGCTGGGCGCTCGACAATTTCCTCGTGCAGGACCCGCTCGGCCGCCCGTTCGCCGAGGAAGCGCAAATGACGCGAATGCGGCGGGCCATCGCTGCGACGATGGCGGACCGCCACGCGATGCGCGCGTCGCTGGCCAACAAGGCGCACCCGCTGACCCGCGCCGATGCCTTCCGCATTCCGTCATCGGCGGTGGTCGACAACCGCGCGTCCAATCGCTTCACGGTGATCGAGGTGAGCGCGCATGATCGCCCTGCGCTGCTCCACGACCTCGCCTATGCGCTGTTTTCCGCCGGGGTCACGCTCCACAGCGCGCATGTGTCGACCTATGGCGAGCGGGCGGTCGACACATTTTACGTCACCGACCTCACCGGTGCGAAAATCATCGGGGACGCCCGCGTCGCCGGGCTGGTCGATGCATTGGAAACCGCCGCGAGCGGGTGACCGCTCGGTCAGCCGGTCACGCCAAGCCGGCGCGGCGGAATATTGGGCGGGTCTTCGCCACGCCGCAGCGCCGCATCCTCGATCAGGTCGAGTGCGCGGCGCACCTCGGCATAGCGGCGCGCTTCGGCGAGCCATTGCTGCACCCGCGCATCGCCCGCGCCCGGCAGCGCGTTGACCGATGCGATGGCGGCATCGAGATCGCCGTCGGCGAGCTTCTCTCGCGCGTCCGCATAGCGCGCGGTGGGCAGGGTGGACGGGCTGTCGGCGGGACGCAGCACGATGAGGTTACTGGTGAAGTCACTGATGCGCTGCGACAGGGACCGCGCCGGCGGCTGCAACGTCACCGCCTCCAGCGCTTCGAGCCGACGAGCGAGCGCGCTGATCGTATCGCCCCCGCCGCTGGCGCTCACAATCGAAGCCACCGCGTTGGGCTGGCTGTCGGCGAACTGCAGGCGCAGCTGCGGGACCAGCGATCCCAGCGGCAGCCCGCGGTCGATGGCGCGACGCGCGGCGAGCGCGATGACCAGCGCCTCCGCGCGGTCGGCGTTGGTCTGCCGCAGGCTCATCGCCGTATCGAGGCGGGCGATGCGGTCGTCGATGACCGCCAGCCTCGCTGCGAGCACGGGGTCGTCGATCCGGCCGGCGGTCGCGACCTTGGCGCTGGGTTCCACGCCCACCGGCGGCGCGGGTGCGGCCAGTTTCGGCGGGGTCGGGGCCGGTGCTGCGCTCACCGCTTCGGGCGCATTGGCGAAGGGCCAGCGCGACTGGCTGCGGTCCGCCACCCACGCGCCGATGATCGCGCCGACGAGCAGGGTCAGCAGCAGCATAAGCAGGACCGCCGGGGTCCAGCGGCGACGGGGCGAATGATAGGGCGAGGCGGGATCGATCATCGACGCGCTTCCTGCCACAGCTGCGCCACCCCCGCCACCATCGCCGCATCATGCGGCCGCGGCGCGACCACGATGCGGTGCCAGCCGCGCCCGGCGGCGCGCGCCGCGGCGTCGCTGATCGCCATCAGCGTTGTGCCGCCGCGATCGAATTTTAGCTGCGACAGGCGCGTGGCGGCGCGCGGCGAATGAGCCATGGCGATGTCCGCACCGGCAAGCCGGGCCTCTGGCACATCGATCGCATCGCTCGCATAGACGATCAGGTCGTGCAGCCCTGGCCGCTGCAACGGTCGTGCATCCTCGCCCCGCAACCACAGCATCCGCCCCGGCACGTCGCCGCTGGCGAGCAATGTCGCGCCGTCGCTGTCGCCGGTTCGCGCGACGGTAAAGCCTGCCGCGCGCGCGGCGTCGGAGGTGGCTTCGCCCACGCACCAGGCGGGCAGCGCGGTGAGTGTCGTCAGATCTTTCCCGCCATGACGGAGGGCATTGGCGCTGGTCAGCAGGACCGCGTCGAAGTCATCGGCAGGCGGAGCGGTCCACGGACGCGGTCGCACTTCGAACAGCGCCACCACGCGTGGCGTCAGTCCGACCGCGCGCAGCCGCGCTGCGGTCGCATCGGCGCCGGGCTGCGGGCGCACAACCAGCACCTCGGCGCTCATCCTGCGAACAGTCTGGCGACGCTGGCGGGGGCGCGGGCGAGCAGGCTGGCCGCCAACGCTTCGCCATCCTCGTCGGCGCCGATGTCGCACGCGCCCTCGACCATCGCGCTGCCGTCGGTGGCGAACAGCTGCGCGCGCAGGCGGAGCTTGCCGCCCTCGCGCCGTGCATGCGCCGCCACCGGCGAGCGGCAGTCGCCGCCGAGCCCGAGCAGCAGCGCACGTTCGGCGCGCACCGCGGCGTGGCTCGGCTTATGGTCGACCTTGGTAATGGCGGCGCGGGCGTCGTCATGTTCGGCGTGCACCTCGATCGCGATGGCCCCCTGCGACGCGGCGGGGAGCCAGTCGTCGATCGCCAGCGGCACCGCGCGGTCCGCCATGCCGAGCCGCGTCAGCCCGGCCATCGCCAGCAGGGTGGCATCGACCTCGCCGCGCGACAGCTTCGCGAGCCGCGTGCCGAGGTTGCCCCGGAACAGTTCGATGTGAAGGTCGGGCCGGCGGGCCTTCAACTGCGCCGCGCGTCGCGGCGAAGCAGTGCCGACCCGCGCGCCCTCCGCCAGCGCGTCGATGCTGTCGGCGCCGAGCAAACCGTCGCGCGCGTCGGCGCGGGGGAGGATCGCAGCGATCTCGAACATCGTCGGGCGGATGGTTTCGACGTCCTTCAGACTGTGCACCGATGCGTGGGTCACTTCATCGCAAAGCGCCGCGTCGAGCTCGCGCGTCCACAGCGCCTTGCCGCCGATTTCGGCCAGCGCGCGGTCCTGCACGCGGTCGCCGCTCGCGACCATCGGCACCAGCTCGACCGCGCTCTCGTCCCAGCCATGCGCGTCGATCAGCGCAGCCTTGGCGAGCTCGGCCTGTGCCACCGCCAGTGGCGAGGCGCGCGTGCCGAGGCGAAAGGGGCGGTCGGGGGTCGGGGTCATCAGGGGGCTGCGCCTAGCGCGAAGCTTGCCGCACCGCAAAGCACGGCTAAGAGTCGCGCCCGTGGAGAGCGCCGCCCCAATCATCCTCGGCATCGAATCGAGCTGCGACGAAACCGCGGCGGCGCTGGTCACCGGCGATCGCCGCCTGCTGGCCCACGCGCTCGCCAGCCAGGTCGCCGAACATGCGCCATTTGGCGGCGTCATCCCCGAAATTGCCGCGCGCGCACATGTCGAGAAGGCGATGCCGCTGGTCGAACAGGCGCTCGGTGAAGCGGGGCTAGCGCTAGCCGACGTCGACGCCATCGCCGCAACCGCGGGGCCGGGGCTGATCGGCGGGGTGATGGTCGGGCTCGTCACCGCCAAGGCGCTGGCGCATGCGGCGGGCAAGCCGCTGGTGGCGGTCAACCACCTCGAAGGCCACGCGCTGTCGCCGCGGCTCACGGACGCTAGCCTCGAATTTCCCTACCTGCTGCTGCTGGTGTCGGGCGGGCATTGCCAGCTGCTGCGGCTGGAGGGGGTCGGGCGCTACCGTCGTCTCGCGACGACCATCGACGACGCGGTGGGGGAGGCGTTCGACAAATCGGCCAAGCTGCTCGGGCTCGGCTACCCCGGTGGCCCAGCGCTCGAGGGGCTGGCGCGCGAGGGCGACGCGCGCGCGGTGCCGCTGCCGCGACCGATGAAGGGCTCGAGCGAGCCCCATTTCAGCTTCGCCGGCCTTAAAAGCGCGGTGGCGCGGGCGGTCGCATCGGGCGAGCATGCGCGTGCGGACATCGCCGCGAGCTTCCAGGCGGCGGCGGTCGATTGCCTGATCGACCGCACGCGCCGCGCGCTCGACACCGGCGGCGTGGTGAGCGCGCTGGTCGTCGCCGGCGGAGTTGCCGCCAACGGCGCGGTGCGAACGGCCTTGGAAAGCCTCGCGGCGGAGCGAGGCTTGCGCTGCGTCGCGCCGCCGCTGTGGCTGTGCACCGACAATGCAGCGATGATCGGCTGGGCGGGGGCGGAGCGGTTCATGGCTGGGCTCACCGACGGCCTCGACGTGCCCGCGCGCGCGCGTTGGCCGCTCGACCCGCAAGCCGAAATCGTGCGCGGCGCAGGGGTGAAGGCATGATCGGCGTCCTCGGCGCAGGGGCGTGGGGGACCGCGCTCGCGCAGATGCTGGCGAGCGATGGCAGCGCAGTGACGCTGTGGGCGCGCGAGGCCGAGGTGGTGGAGAGCGTCAATGCGACCCACGAGAACCGTGCCTTCCTGCCCGGCATTGCGCTCTCGCCCCAGATCCGCGCGACTAGCGATCTCGCTGAACTCGGCGAGGCAACGCTGCTGCTCGGCGTCGTGCCCGCGCAGCATATGGCGCGCGTCGTCGCCGACCTTCCCAACCGCGCCATGCCGATCCTCTTGTGCAGCAAGGGGATGGAGCAGGGTTCGGCGCGGCTGATGACCGACGTGCTCGCCGACGCGGGCTGGAGCGGCACGATCGCAGTGCTGTCGGGACCGACCTTTGCGCATGAAGTGGCGAACGGCCTCCCCGGCGCGGCGACGCTCGCCGCACCGACGCTGGCGGAGGCGGAGCAGCTGGCGCAGCGCGTCGCGCGCGCGACCTTCCGTCCGTACGCCTCCGACGATCCGATCGGGGCGGAGATTGGCGGGGTGGTCAAGAACGTCCTCGCCATCGCCTGCGGCATCGTCGACGGCGCGCAATTGGGGCAAAATGCGCGCGCGGCGCTGATCGCGCGCGGCTTTGCCGAGATGACGCGCTACGGCCTCGCCCGCGGGGGGCGGATCGAAACGCTGTCGGGGCTCGCGGGCCTCGGCGACCTCGTGCTCACCTGTTCGTCGACCGCGTCGCGCAACTTCAGCTTCGGCCGCGCGCTCGCGGAAGGGGTCAGCCCAGCGGGACTGCTCGCCGATCGCCGCACCGTGGCGGAGGGGGCGTTGAGCGCCGGCGTGCTCGCCGACGATGCGCGCGGCCGCAGCGTCGCCATGCCGATCGTCGAGGCGGTGGCGGCGATCCTCGACGGGCGCGCGGGGGTGGACGAGGCCATCGCCGCGCTGCTGTCGCGCCCGCTCGCCTCCGAAGGCTGGGCGCGGCGTTGAACGACCCGGCGCCGACTTCCGCACAGCGCCGCGACAGCGAAACCGCGGCGCTGGCGAAGGGCGGGCGCACCAACTTCCTCGGCTTCCTCATGCGGCTCGTCGCGCGGCTGCCGTTCCTGTGGTTCGCCGGGCGCTGGTATGGCGAGGACGCGCTGGGGCGCTTTGCCTACGCGGTGCTGGTGGTCGAATTTGCCGCGCAGATCGCCACCGTCGGCCTGAAACGCGGCCTCGCGCAGCTGCTGTCAAGCGAGACGCGAGAGGGGGCGCACCCGGCGCTGGTGTGGGACGCGCTGATCCTTGCCTGCGCGGTCAGCCTGCCGCTCATCCTGCTGCTGGTGCTGCTGCCGGGGCTGATGTTCCCGTCGAGTGCAGTCGACCGGCTCGACCGGCTGCTGCCGCTGGTGATCCTGCCGATCGCGCTGACCGACATCGCTTTGGCGGCGCTCGCCTATCGCTACGACGTGCGTTCGACGGTGCGCGCGCGGGCGGTGGTTGAGCCGTGGACGATCAGCATCGCCGCGCCGCTGCTGTGGTATGTGACACCGCGCGACGGGCTGCTTGTCTCCTACGTCCTGGCGATGGTCGCGGCGTGGCTGGTGGCGATGATCGCGCTCATTCGCAGCTACGGTCGCCCGCGTGGGTGGTCGCCGCGGGGCGCGCGGCTGTGGCAGCTTGCGAAGGACAACCTCCCCCTCGCCGCGGCGGACGCGGTCGAGTGGGGCTCGCGCCGCATCGACCTCGCCATCCTCGGGCTGTTCGCGGCGCCGTCGGTGGTCGGCATTTACTATGTCGCGCAGCAGGTCGCGTCATTGCCGCAGAAGCTGAAGACGAGTTTCGAGCCGATCCTCGGTCCGGTCATCTCGCGCGGGGTGGCGGAGGGGCGGCTCAGCGACGTCGCGGCGCAGGTGGCGCAGGTCGGATTCTGGGTTCTGTCGGCGCAGACCGCGGTGGCGCTCGCGCTCGGCTTGCCGGCGGAGGCGGTGATGGGGCTCGCCGGGCCCGCCTATGTCGCGGGGTCGCTGGCGCTGGTGCTGCTGCTGACCGCGGAGGTGGCGGCATCGACCGCGGTCACCAGCGAAGCCGCGCTCATCTACCTCTCGCCGCGGCGGAACCTCGTCGTATCGGTCGGCATGATCGCGGCGCAGGCGGTGTTGAGCGCCGCGCTGTGCTGGCTGGCGGTGCGCAACGGTGCGAACCCGATGTGGCTGACGGTGATCGTTGCCGGCACGCTGTGCGCCGTGTTGCTGGCGGCGAGCATGGTCAAGGCGCGCATGCTCTCCCGACTCACCGGCGCGATGCGCGTGCACGGGGTGCGCCGGGTGCTGCTGTGGGCGACCGCGGGGGCAGTGGTGCTGGGCGCGGGGGCGACGCTGCTCCCCGAATGGGCCGAACTCGCGCTCGGCATCCCGGCGATCCTCGCGCTGTTCGGCTGGATCGTGTGGACGCGCGGGTTCGGGCCCGAGGACCGCGCGCTGTTTAAACGCGCGGGGGGGTAGTTCACCCCAGCCGCTTTGCCACCAGCGCCTTCAGATCGACCTGCGCGCGGGGGCCAACCTGGGCGATGATCGCACGGGCGCAGATCGCGCCGGCGGTTAGCGCATCGTGGAGGCTGCGGCCTTCGGCGAGCGCCGACAGCACGCCTGCCGCGAACAGATCACCCGCACCGGTGGTGTCGATGACCTGCTCGATCGGTTCGGCGGGGACGTCGGCGCGCTCGCCGTCGCGGCAGCCGGTCGCGCCATGTTCGCCGTTGGTGGCGATCAGCAGCGGCACTTTCTTCGCAAGCATGGCGACGGCACGGTCATGGTCGGCTTCGCCGGTCAGCGCCTGCGCTTCGGCGGCGTTGGCGAACAGGATGTCGACCTGGCCTTCGTCGATCAGCGCACGGAAATCGTCGCCGTGCCGCGCGATGACAAAGGTGTCGGAAAGGGTGAAGGCGACCTTGGTCCCCGCCTCGCGCGCAACCGAAATCGCGCGACGCATCGCCGCCCGTGGCTCCTGCGGATCCCACAAATAGCCTTCGAGGTAGAGCGCGTCGGCGTTCGCGATCTGCGCTTCGTCGAGCGCGTCGGCGGGGAGGAACTGCGAGGCACCGAGGAACGTGTTCATCGTCCGCTGCCCGTCGGGGGTGACGAGAATCAGGCAACGCGCGGTCGAGGGTTCGCCAGCGCGCGAAGGAGTGGTGAACTCCACTCCCAGCGCGGTGAGGTCGTGGTGGAACACCTGGCCGAGCTGGTCGTCGGCGACCTGACCGACGAAGGCGCATTTGCGCCCGAGTGCGGCCATCGCCGCCAATGTGTTCGCCGCCGACCCGCCCGACATTTCGATGCCGGGGCCCATCGCGTTGTAAAGTTCGCCCGCCTCGGCTTCGTCGATCAGCCGCATCGATCCTTTGGCGAGCCCGCGTCCTTCGATCATCGCGTCGTCGGCGCGAGCGATAACGTCGACGATGGCGTTGCCGATGGCGATGATGTCGGTGCGGCTGGTCACAATGCGCGTCCTTTGGCGGGGGCTGAAGCTCGCGGCGCCCTAGGGGGGGCGCGGGCAGGGCGCAAGCTCGCGCGCCCTTTCCAGCTGCCGTCACCCTGAACTTGTTGCAGGGTCCAGGCGTGGGTGCCCAGCCGCTGGATGCTGAAACACGTCCAGCATGTCGGGGGCAAATGGGAGGGGATGGTCAAGAAAAAGGCCGCCTCGGTCTCCCGAAGCGGCCCTTTCTCACGTCGCGCCTAGCATCAGTTGCCGGTCGGGAAGCCCCGCTTGGCGAGCAGCGCGCGGACGTCGGGGTCGCGGCCGCGGAAGGCGCGATAGGCCTCGGCGCGGTCGGTTTCGTTGCCGGTCGACAGCAGCAGCGTGCGGAACCGGTCCGCCGTCGCCCGGTCGAACGGATTGCCCGCTTCGGTGAACGCCGCCCAGGTGTCGGCGTCCATCGTTTCCGACCACAGGTAGCTGTAATAGCCCGCCGAATAGGCATCGGAGCTGAACAGGTGACCGAACTGCGGCAGGCGGTGGCGCATCACCATCTCCCGCGGCATGCCAAGTTCGCTGAGCGCGGTGCGTTCGAAAGCGGCGATGTCGGTCACCGGGGTCGAACGATTGTGCAGCTGCATGTCGAGGATGGCGCTCGCCAGATATTCGACCGTATCGAAGCCCTGGTTGAACTTGCCGCTGTTGATGATCTTGTCGATCAGCGACTGCGGCATCGGCTGGTCGGTCTGATAATGGCGCGCGAAGCGGCTCAGCACCTGCGGCGTCAGCAACCAGTTCTCGTTCACCTGGCTCGGATATTCGACGAAGTCGCGCGGCACCCCGGCGAGCGCGGGATACTCCACATTCTGCAGCAGATAGTGGATGCCGTGACCGAATTCGTGGAACAAGGTCGATGCATCGTCGAGGCTGATCAGCGTCGGCTGGCCCGCCGCGGCGCGGGTGAAGTTGTTGTTATTGGACGCGATCGTGGTCGACGCCGGCGCCATGCGCTGCTGGTCGCGATAGGTCGTCATCCACGCGCCCGACCGCTTTCCGTCACGCGCGAAATTGTCGAGGTAGAGCACGCCGACATGCGCGCCCGACTGGCGGTTGGTCACCTCGAACGTACGGACATTGGGCTCGAACACCGGGATGGTGCCGGTGTTTTCCTTGAAATCGAGCCCGTAAAGCTCACCCGCCGACCAGAACATCGCATCGACCATGCGATCGAGCTGGAGGTACGGCTTCACCTCGTCTTCGGAGAGGTCGTACTTCTGCTTGCGGACCTTTTCCGCATAGTAGCGATAGTCCCACGGCTCGATGGTGATGCGGGCCGTGCGGTTGGTGCGCGCTTCCTGGTCGGCGATCGCCTGCATGTCGCGCACTTCCTCCGCGACCCGCGCCACCGCCGGACGCCACACGCGCATCATCAGGTCCATGGCGCGGTCGGGCGACTTCGCCATCGTATCCTGCATGCGATATTGCGCGTGGTTCTCGAAGCCCAAGAGCCGCGCGCGCTCCTGCCGCAGCTGGAGAATGCGCGCGATCGTCGCCGAGGTGTTGTTCGCGCCCGGATTGTCGCCGCGCTTCACGAACGCGTTCCACACCTGCTGGCGCAGCGCGCGGTTCTGCGCGAACTGCAGCACCGGCTGCACGCTCGAACGCGTGTTCTTGATCGCCCACTGACCCGTGCGCCCCTGCGCGGTCGCCGCCGCGGCGAGGCTTTCCACGAAAGCCGGTTCGAGGCCAGCAAGCTGCGCGCGGTCGGTGACGAAGGTGTATGTCTGTTCGTCGGCCAGCAGCTTAGCGGAGAAGTCCGCGAACAGCCCGGCGAGCTGGGTGTTGATCTGCGTCAGCTGCGCCTTGCCCGCAGCGTCGAGGTTGGCGCCGTTGCGGACATATTCCTCGTAGCTGCGCTCGACGATGCGACGCTGCTGGGCGTTGAGGCCGAGGCTGTCGCGGCGTTCGTACACCGACTTCACCCGCGCGAACATCGCCGGATCGAGCCGCATTTCATCGAAGAAGGTCGAGAGCTTGGGCTCCCACTCTGCCTCCAGCCGCTGAACTTCGGGGTTGGAGAGGTTGGAGGTCTGCACGCCCCAATAGGCATAGACGCGGTTGAAGGTCTGCCCGGCGCGCATCATCGGCACGAACACATTGTCGAAGGTTGCCGGCGCGGGGTTGTTCTTGATCGCGGCATATTCGGCGCGCATTTCCGCCATCGCACGCTCGAACGCGGCGGGGAAGTCGGCGGTACGCAGGCGGTCCCAGGCGGGGACGCCGCTATACGGGCCGGTCCACCCTTCAGTCAGGACATTGCCTGCGGGGAGCGCGGCGGTCGACGTCGGCGCGGCTACCGGAGCGGTGGTGCTGTCGGCGGTCATCGCGCCATTCTCCATGGTGGCACAGGCAGTGAGCGCGCTGGTCGCGCACAGCAACGCGGCAAGGCTCGCCGCGCGGCGGGTGGTCTTGGGGGGGAACATGGCTTGGTCTCTCCAGTCAGCTGCGGCGCACGTCCTGAGGCTGCCCCTCGCGCCGGTGATCGTATCGTGTGAAACGGTTGTGCCGCGTCGCTCGCGTCGGAGCAAGCAGGAAGGCGCGTCAACCGTTGGTGGTCGGGGGGAGTGCTGCGCCAGTTTCGCTTTCGCGGCACTGAACGACGTCGGACGTTTCCTCCGCAGCGGCGCGCGCCATGCGCTCGAGCGCGAGACGATCGAAGTGACGGTCGATCCCACTGCGAGGCGTGAAACGCGGAAGCCATTCTGGATAGAGGCTCGCCAACCGTCGCGGGAGGCCGCCCGCCCCCTCCCGGCGCAGGATGTCGGTGACGATGGCATTCTGGAAATGACGCATGCTGTAATTGATCATGCGACGGTATTGCAGTCGCCAGCTCGACGGGCGGGTGAGGGTCACCGGCTCGCAGAGAAAGGACGCGGCATCGATCGGCAGCACGCGTCGGTCGTCCCACGCTTCGAGGGTGCCCAGATCGATCTTGGCGAGCGCGCCGACCAGCCCATCGTCGCCAATCAGGTCGTCCGGAAGGCGCACCCGTGCCGCTCGCAATCGCCCCACGAAGGAACCGCGCAGCGCGTAAAGGTCGCCGAAAATACCGTGTTCCTCGCGCAATTCGGCGCGATAATGGGCGCGGCGGCGGCCGTTGCCGGGCATGGCCCCGACGCACAGCAGATGCGCGTCGGCGTCGATTGCGGCGACCATGGCTGGCAGCGAGCCGGGCACAACCTCCGCATCCCCGTCGACGAACAGGAGCACGTCGGGCACCTCGACCAGCGTGTCGTGAACGAAGCGGTTCCAGCTGCGCGACTTGCCGCCCTCCGGCCAGTCGTGAACCCGCACCCGGGGGTAACGCTCGGCGAAGCGCGACGCGATCGCGGCGGTCGCGTCGGTCGAGCCGTTGACGACCACGTCGACGCGCGCATGCGGCGCATCCGCGACGATGCTGGCGAGGCAGCGTTCGATCCGCCGCGCTTCATTATGCGCGAGGACGACGACCCCCACCTGCGTGGTCACGCGGCGAGGTCCTCCGCCTCGGCCTGCTGGCGGTCCCACATTTCGGCATAGACACCCCCCGCCGCGAGCAGCTCGGCATGCTTTCCGCTCTCGCGCACATGGCCGCGGTCGAGCACGAGAATACGGTCGGCGCGCATCACCGTCGACAGCCGGTGCGCGATGACGATCGACGTGCGGTTCTGCGCGATCCGCTCGAGCGTGCCGAGGATGGCGGATTCGGTCCGGCTGTCCAACGCGCTGGTCGCTTCGTCGAGGATCAGCAGCGGCGGGTTCTTGAGGAGGGTGCGGGCGATGGCGACGCGCTGCTTCTCCCCGCCCGACAGCTTGAGCCCGCGTTCGCCGACTTCGGTGGCATATCCCTGCGGCAGGCTTTCGATGAACGCGCCGATCGCCGCGCCATCGGCGGCGGCGCGCACGTCGTCGTCGCTCGCACCGTCGCGGCCGTAGGCGATGTTGTAGCCGATGCTGTCGTTGAACAGCACCGTGTCCTGGGGGACGATGCCGATGCTGCGGCGCAGGCTCGCTTGCGTCACGTCGCGCAAATCCTGTCCGTCGATCAAGATGCGCCCCGACGTCACATCGAAAAAGCGGAACAGCAGCCGCGCGATGGTCGATTTGCCCGAGCCCGACGGCCCGACGATCGCGAGCGTCGTCCCGGCGGGCACGGTGAAGCTCACCCCGTGCAGGATCTCCCGGTCGCTTTCGTAGGCGAAGCGCACGTCCTCGAAGCGCACCTCCGCGCCCGTCACGGTGAGGTCGCGGGCGTCGGGCACATCGGCGATCTCGGGCACCGTATCGGTCAGCGCGAACATCGCCGCCATGTCGACTAGGCCTTGGCGGATTGTGCGATAGACCATGCCGAGGAGGTCGAGCGGACGAAACAGCTGGGCCAGCAGCGTGTTGACCAGCGCGACGTCGCCGACCGAAAACATGCCGCGCGACCAGCCCCATACGGTGAAGCCCATGGCGCCGGCCATCATCGCGTTGGTGATCAGCGACTGGCCGACGTTGAGCCAGGCAAGGCTGTTCTCCGATTTGACCGCGGCGTCGGCATATTTCTGCGCGACCTGACCGTAGCGCGCGACCTCGCGCGGTTCGGCGGAGAAATATTTGACCGTCTCGTAGTTGAGCAGGCTGTCGACCGAGCGCGACACGGTCAGCGTATCGAGCTCGTTCATCTGCGCCCGCAGCGCGTTGCGCCAGTCGGTCACCTTGCGCGTAAAGACGAGATAGATGGCGACCATCACCACCGTCGCCGCCGCCAGCCAGATCGAGAATTTGACGGTGAAGATCACCAGCACCGCGATCAGCTCGAGCAGCGTCGGCGCGATGTTAAACAGGAGGAAATAGAGCATCGTGTCGATGCTCTTGGTACCGCGCTCGATGACCTTGGTGACCTCGCCCGTGCGGCGCGAGAGGTGGAAGCGCAGCGACAACGCGTGGAGGTGCGCGAACACGCTGACGGCGAGGTGGCGGGTGGCGTTCTGCCCCACTCGCTCGAACACAGTGTTGCGCAGATTGTCGAACAGAACGCCGGTGAAGCGCGCCAGCGCATAGGCACCGACCAGCGCGATGGCGAACGCGACCGCCGGCTCCATCCCCGGCGCCATGCGGTTGAGCGCCGCGGCATAGAGGAACCCCATCGACAGCTGCACCGCCTTCGATGCGAGCACCAGCGCGCCGGCGCCGACGATGCGCCCCTGCTGCGCGCGATCGCCACGCGGCCACAGGTAGGGCGCGAACCGCCGCAGCGTCTCCCACATCGGCGGGTCCGCCTGCGCCGGGTCGGAAGGAAGGTTGCGGTGTCGCATCAGCCGCCGGAAATGGTCGGCTCACCCGGAAAGCGCAATGGTCGCGCCGGCAGATCGGCCCGTGACGTTCGCGAATCCCTTGAATCCGCGTTGCGACCTGCCGCGGTCAGGGCATGTCGAACGTCGGGGTGGCGCTCGGCCGTCCCTCGACCCCGACGGTGCGGCGGGGCGGCAGGATGGCGTCGCGTGTTGGCTGCGTTCCGCTCTGCCCTGCACCTGCGGTGTGCGGCCGGCCGTCGACCAGCCGCACTGCGGCCACCACCGTCGCGCGCGCGGTCGGCGCCAGCGTGGTGCGCGTGGCGACTCGCTCCGATGCCTGCGCGGACGTGCTTGCGAACGATCCGCCGAGCGCGAGAGCGACACCCGCGCGCTGAAGGATGTTGCGCGCCATGGCATGCTCAAGCGGGGAGGGCCGATCGCCATCGATGTTGGGGTCGGCGGCGGGCGCAGCCGTCCGGTCCCGCAAAGCGGGCCACGCGCTGAGATTCATGTTCGTTAAGGGCTCCATACCCTGATGACGACCGCCCGATCGGTCGATTTAATCTTTCCGGCACGGCCCCGCAAAAGGGTTGGGCTGGTCGCCGCCGTCGCCGATAGATAAGAATGCCCTGTGTCCGATTTCGTTCCTGTGTCCGATCCGCCTCGCCCGCCGAGCCGCTCGTCGTCCAGCGAGCTTCGGGGCGAGATGGCAGGCGACGATGCCGCGCCACTGGTGCCCGCGGAGCCCGCCTACGCGCGGGTGCTGACCATACAGGGACTGCTGATGATCGCGCCGCTGCTGATCGGCGCGGCGGCGTTCGAATGGCTGCTGGGAAGGGAGCTCGGCCTGCCGCGCGGAGCGGTGCTGGCGCCGATCGCGCTGATGGGGTTGTGGCTCACCATCATCTTTCCGCCGCGGCGGCGTGCGTCGATGGCGCATAGCGTCAACGGCGAGCAGTTGCGCGTGCTGCGTGGTCGCACATGGCAGAGCGACACCATCGTGCCGTTCAACCGCGTGCAGCATATCGACGTGCAGCAGGGTCCGGTCGAGCGTCCGTTCGGACTCGCGCGGCTGATTGTCCACACCGCAGGCAATCTTAACAGCGAAGTGGTCCTCGCCGGGCTGCCGATCGCGCGGGCGCAGGCGCTGCGCGACGCCATCCGGCGGCGGATCGTCACCGAACCGCTGTGAGCGACGGACAGACCCCCACCATCGCTACGCCAACCGCGCCGCGGGGCCGCAGCCGACTCGCGGTGCCGATCGACGTGCCGCAGCGACTGCATCCCGCGAGCCCGCTGATCGACACGATCCGCGCGCTGCCACGCTCGATTTCGGGGTTGTTGCCCGCGCTGGTAGCGATCGGCTGGACCGGACGCGCGCATCTGATCGTGCCGGCGCTGATTGCGGTCGGCCTGTTTGCCGCAGGGGCGGCCTTGATCCGCTTTCGCCGCTTTCGCTGGACGGTCGGCGTCGACGCAGTGGCGATCGACAGCGGCGTGTTTGCGCGCCAGCACCGTACCATCCCCTATGAGCGGCTGCAGGATCTGCACATCGAACAGCGCGCGCTCGACCGACTGTTCGGCCTCGCCGTAGTTCGCTTCGACACGGGCGGCGGGGCGGGGTCGGAGGCGACGCTCGACAGCATCGACGCAGGTCTTGCCGATGCGTTGCGCGCCCAATTGCGCAGCGCCCGCGCGGCTGCGCTGCCCGCCGTCGGACACCATGTCAACACGCCGGGCGAGGACGCGCGCCCGCTCTACGCCATGAGCAGCGGGCGGGTGCTGCTGTCGGGGCTGTTCGCGATCAGCTTCACCTTTGTCGCCATCGCCGCGGGTGTGCTGCAGTCGATCGACGGGTTCCTCCCCGACCGCTGGTTCGAGGCTTATGTTCCCGACGGCGCGGCGCTCAACCGCTGGTTCAGCGCCGCCAGCTGGGTGCTGCTGCCGCTGGCGGCGGCCGCGGCGCTGGCGGTGGGGCTGGTCTCGGGCGTGCTTCGGTCGGTGCTGACCAATTACGGCTTCACGCTCGACCGCGTTGCGCGCGGGCTGCGGCGGCGGCGCGGGCTGATCACCCGAAGCGACGTCACCATCCCGTTGATGCGCGTGCAGGGCGCGCGGCTGTCGGCGGGAATCGTCGAGCGGCGGCTCGGCTACGCGCGCCTGGCGCTGCGAAGCCTCGGCGGACAGGTCAAATCGTCGGGCGAGGAGGGCGGCGACATTGCCGAGCGTCACGGCCAGGATGTCGCCCCCTTCGCGACACTGGCGGAAGTCGATGCCATCCTCGGCGAGCTCGATCTCGACCGCGCAGGGTTCGAGGAGGGCGCGCGCGAAGGCTGGCACCACCCGCCGCTGCGCGCGCTGCTGCTGACACCGGTGCTGCTGGCGACGGTGGCGGTAACGCTCGTCATCGCGGCGATGTTCGTGCCCGAAGTCGCGCAAACACCGATGCGCATCGTGTCGCTGCTCTTCGCCGCGAGCGCCGCGTTGATGGGTTTTTCGTCGGCGGTCGAAGCGCGCACAACTGGCTGGCGCATCGTCGGCAACGTGCTGCATCTGGTGCACGGCTGGCTCGATCGCACGCACCAGATCGTGCCGCTGCGGTCGGTGCATAGTGCCGAAATCCGCCGCGGCCCCATCGACCGCGCGCTCGGCTTTGCGCGCATCGCGCTCGGCGTGCCGGGGCCGGTCGGCGCCGACGATGTCGAGTTGATCGGACTGCGTGCCGGCGAAGCCGCCGCGGTGCGCGCGGCGCTGCTGCGATGAGCGCCGCCCCCGCCCCCGATTTCGCGCGCTCCGGCCCGACGCGTGATGAGGCACCTGCTGCCCTCGGCGTCGTGCGCTCGGTCAGCGGGCAGCGCTGGCGTTGGCGCGACGGCGGGGAAGGGGCGACCGACCGACCCGACGACCTCGTCAGCCGCATCCTGCTCGCGCGCGGGGCGCTGGCGCACGCGCTCGACGACTGGAAGACGCCGACCATACGCAGCTTCATGCCCGACCCGGCGGAATTCGACGACATGGAAGCGGCGGCGGAGCGGCTCGCTCACGCCGTGTGGCGTAGGGAGCGGGTGTGCATCTTCGGCGATTACGACGTCGACGGCGCGACCTCCGCCGCGCTGCTGATCCGGCTGCTGCGGCAACTGGGTGTGAGCGCCGACGCGTACATCCCCGACCGGCTGCTCGAAGGTTATGGCCCGTCGGCGGAGGCGCTGGTGGCGCTGAAGGCGCGGGGCTACGACCTCGTCGTCACCGTCGACTGCGGCGCGCAGGCGTTCGAGGCGCTGGCTGCGGCGCGTGACGTGGGCCTCGAGGTGGTGGTGGTCGACCATCATCAATGTTCGACCGAGCTCCCGCACGCGCATGCGCTGGTCAATCCCAACCGCCTCGACGGCGGCGCGGTGGCTCGCGCGCACGGTCACCTTGCCGCGGTCGGCGTCGCCTTTCTTCTCGGCGCGGCGCTGGTGCGGCGACTGCGTAGCGAGGGGTTTTTCGCGGACCGGCCCGCGCCCGATCTGATGAGCCTGCTCGACCTCGTTGCGCTGGGGACGGTCGCCGACGTCGCCCGGCTGACCGGCCTCAACCGCGCGTTCGTGGCGCAGGGGCTGAAAGTCATGGCGCGGCGGCAGAACATCGGCCTCGCCGCGCTCGCCGACGCATCGCGCATGTCCGGCGCGCCGGGCGCGCACGAGCTGGGCTTTGCGCTGGGCCCGCGCATCAACGCCGGCGGGCGGGTCGGCGCGGCGGACCTCGGCGTCAGGCTGCTCACCACCGAAGACCTCGCCGAAGCGCGCACCATCGCCGCCGAACTCGACCGGCTGAACGAGGAGCGGCGCGCGGTCGAGGCCGGTGTGCTAGACGAAGCGCACGCCGCCGCGACGCTGTGCGCCAACGCCTCGGTCGCGGTCGTCGCGGGGGCGGGCTGGCACCCCGGCGTCATCGGCATCGTCGCCGGACGCCTCAAGGAAAAGCTTGGCCTGCCCGCCATTGTCGTCGCGCTAGGGGAAGACGGCACCGGCAAGGGATCGGGCCGCTCGATCGCCGGGGTCGATCTCGGCAAGGCGGTGATTGCCGCGCGCGACGAAGGGCTGCTGCTCGCGGGCGGCGGGCACGCCATGGCGGCGGGGCTGACGGTGGCGCCGGGCGGGGTCGCGCCGCTCACCGACTATCTGTGCGAACGGGTCGGCGAAGACGTGCGCGTCGCCTGCACCAACCGAGCGCTGTCGCTGGACGCGCTGCTCGCCCCGCGCGGGGTGTGTGGCGCCTTTGCCGAAGCGATCGCGGCGGGCGGCCCTTACGGCCATGGCTGGCCGCAGGTGCGCGTCGCCGCCGGCCCGGTGCGGGTGATCAAGGTCGATGTGGTGGGGTCGAGCGGCGACCACCTGCGCATCGTTGCGGGCGGCGACGATGGCGGATCGTTCAAGGCGGTCGCCTTCCGCGCTGTCGACACGCCGCTCGGGCAGGCGCTGCTCGGCGCGCGGCCGGGCAGCCGCTGGTGGCTCGCGGGACGGATCAAGCGCGACGACTGGGGCGGCGGTGACCGCGCCGAAATGCACCTCGACGACGCCGCCAGCGCAGATTGAGGCGGTTTACGCGGGCGCTTGCCCCGGGGCGCCTGCCCGCTATGCCGGGGGCATGACCGTCGCCGTTCTCTCTGCGCTGATCCGCCCGCTCGTCGAAGGGCGGCTGCCCGAAGGCATCGACGTGCGCTGGTTCGCCTCCAAGGAGGAGGCGTTCGCGCTCGCGCCAGAGGCGGAGATCGGCTGGTTCGACATGTACGACAAGGCCGACATGGCGGAGGCGGTGCGACGGGCGACCAAGCTGAAATGGCTCAACAGCATCTACGCCGGGGTCGACGGCATGCCGCTCGACCTGCTGCGCGAGCGCGGCACGGTGGTCACCAATGGCGTCGGCATCAACGCGCTGACCATCGCCGAATATGTGGTGATGGCCATGTTGGTGATGGCCAAGGGTTATCGCGAGGTCGCGCGCGCGCAGGACGCCCGCGAATGGCTGCTCGACGCGCCGGGCAAGATCGAACTCGCCGGAAGCCGCGCGCTGCTGCTCGGCGCCGGGGCGATCGGCGGCCTCGTGCGCGATCGGCTGGAAGCCTTCGAGGTCGACGTCACCTGCGTCCGCCGCTCGCCCGCCGCCGCGGGCGAGATCGGACCCGACGCGTGGCGCGAACGGCTTCCGCAGACCGACTGGCTCATCCTCGCCGTCCCCGCGACCGCCGACACCGAGCGCATGATCGGCGCGGCCGAGCTCGCCGCGCTGCCGCCCACCGCGCACCTCATCAACATCGCGCGCGGGAGCGTGGTCGATCAGGCGGCGCTGACTCAGGCGCTGATCGACAAACGTCTCGCCGGCGCGTGGCTCGACGTTACCGACCCCGAGCCGCTGCCCGCCGACGACCCGCTGTGGGCGATGGCAAACGTGCACCTTTCGATGCACCTCTCGGGCCGCTCGCAGACGAAGATGTTCGAGCGCTCGGCGGCGCGGTTCCTCGACAATCTCGCGCGCTGGCAGCGGGGCGAGCCGGTCGGCCCCCAAGTCGACCTGTCCGCGGGCTATTGATGGCAAACCCGCTCGATCCCTGGCCCGACAGCATCCGCGCGGGCGAGTGCGACGCGCTGTCGCCGCGCGTTCGCCGCGTGCTCGCGCCCAACCCGTCGGCCTACACCTACACCGGCACGCAGAGCTTCATCGTCGGCGCGAGGAATGACGTCGCGGTGATCGATCCCGGCCCCGCGGGCGGCGGCGCGGCGGGGCATGCCGACACCAACGGCGAAGGCCATGTCGAGGCGATGCTGCGCGCGATTGACGGCAAGCGGGTGCGCGCGATCCTCGTCACCCACACCCACCGCGATCACAGCCCCGCCTCACGCGCGCTCAAGGCCGCGACGGGGGCGCCGATCGTCGGCTGCGCGCCGCTGCCCCCGCGCGACTGGGGCGAACATGGCGATGCCGCGTTCGACCCCGACTATGCGCCCGACCAGGTGCTTAGCGAAGGCGAGGGCATTGGCGGCGAGGGCTGGACGCTGACCGCGCTGGCGACGCCGGGGCACACCAGCAACCACCTCTGTTTTGCGCTCGAGGAGGAGCAGGCGCTGTTCAGTGGCGATCATGTCATGAAATGGTCGACCAGCGTCGTCAGCCCGCCCGACGGCGACATGGGCGCCTACATCGCCAGCCTCGAGAAGCTCTACGCCCGCGAAGACGAGATTTACTACCCCGCGCACGGGCCGGCGGTGGACAAGCCGCGCCAGCTGGTGCGCGGCATGATCGGTCACCGGAAAAGTCGCGAGGCGCAGATTTTGCGCCAGCTCGGCGAGTCCGCCGGGACCATCCCGACGCTGGTCGCGGCCATGTACAAGGGCCTCGACCCCCGCCTCACCGGCGCCGCGGGGCGATCGGTGCTGGCGCACCTTATCGACCTCGAACGCCGTGGTTTGGTGCGCGAGGACGGGGAGCTGTGGCGGCTGGCTTGACAGGCCTCGGCGAGAGGTCGCTGTCCCCCCCCCCCTGTCGTGCTGAACTTGCTTCAGCATCCCCAGGCGAAGCCCGGCATGGACCCTGAAACAAGTTCAGGGTGAAGATCAGTGAGAGGAGAGGTCATGCACGGGGGAACGCCCCCCTCTCGACCCCGCGCGTGACCGGCCCCATATAGGCGGTGATGAGCAACACCCGCCTCGACCGTTACCCCGACCGCACTCCGACCCGGCCCCGCCGCAGTGGCGGCGGGCTACTGCTCGCTTTGCTGGCGATCGGCACGCTCGCGGCGCTGATGCTGTTCGGCTCGACTCTGTGGGAGCGGCTGCACCGCGGCCCGCGGCCCGAAACGGTGGTGGCTTCGAGCCTGCTGGCGGTGCGTGAGCAGGCGGTGATTACGCCGTTCGTGGCGAGCTTTGTGACCGTGCCGACCTCCACGCAGCGGCGGTTCGGCATCACCACCACGCAACGCACCACGATCCTTCCCGCGACCGTCGCTTATGAAGTCGATCTCGCCAATCTGCGCCGCGAGGATGTGAGATGGGACGCGGAGGGCCGGATGCTGCACGTCACTCTGCCGCCGCTGCGGCTGGGCAGGCCCAACTTCGACCTCAGCCGTCGCCGGATCTATGAGGATGGCGAATGGCTGGGCGCGATCACCGGCGACAACAACACGCTCGACGACGCCAACAATGCTGCGGCGGCGCGGGACATCATCGTGCAGGCGCAAGGCGATGTGCCGATGCGGTTGGCGCATGACGCGGCACGGCGGGTGGTCGGGCAGATGTTCGAAGTGCCGCTGAAGGCCGCCGGCCTCGACGCTCGGGTGCAGGTCGCGGTGTCGTCGCCGCCGGTCCCCCCCGCGCGATGAAACGCGAGAAGCTGATCGTCGTCGCCATCGTGGCGGTCGGGCTGCTTTATGGCATCGGCCTCGCGTTGAAGCCCGAGCCGCTCGAGCGCGAGGAAATGCGCGCGCGGGAGGCGGCGCGCGCCACCCAAAGCGCAGCTGCGCGTTAGGGCGGCAAAGGAGAGCTCACCGAATGAACATGATCCCCCGCGAAAGTCTGGTCGGCGTGGACCTGCGCGCGGAGATCGACCGTCTGCGCAAGGAGCGCAACGCGGTCATTCTCGGCCATTATTATCAGAAGCCCGAGATTCAGGACCTCGCCGATTTCGTCGGCGACAGCCTCGAACTGTCGCGCAAGGCGGCGGAGACCGACGCGGAGGTCATCGCCTTCTGCGGGGTCAAGTTCATGGCCGAGACGGCGAAGATCCTGTCGCCCGAGAAAATCGTCGTGCTGCCCGACATGGACGCGGGCTGCAGCCTCGAGGACAGCTGCCCGCCCGAGCAGTTCGCCCGCTTCCGCGAAGCGCACCCCGACCACATCGCGCTCACCTACATCAACTGTTCGGCGGAAGTGAAGGCGCTCTCCGACGTCATCGTCACCAGTTCGAGCGCGGAGACGATCCTCAGCCAGATCCCGCCCGAGCAGAAGATCATCTTCGGCCCCGACCGGCACTTGGGCGGCTATCTCAACCGAAAATTCGGACGCGACATGCTGTTGTGGCCGGGGGTCTGTATCGTGCACGAGGCGTTCAGCGAAACCGAGCTGATGAAGCTCAAGGCGCAGCACCCGGGCGCGCCGGTCGCCGCGCATCCCGAATGCCCTCCGCACATCATCGACCACGCGGATTACGTCGGATCGACCAGCGGCATTCTGCAGTTCGCCAAGACGATGGGCGGCGACACGCTGATCGTCGCGACCGAACCGCACATCATCCACCAGATGGAAAAGGCGGTGCCCGAAAAGCGCTTCATCGGCGCGCCGGGCGCGGACGGGAACTGCAATTGCAACATTTGCCCGTACATGGCGCTCAACACCGTCGAGAAGCTGTACTTCGCGCTGCGCGATTTGCAGCCGCGGATCGAGCTTGACGAGCGCGTCGCCGCAGGCGCGCGACGCAGTCTCGAACGGATGCTGTCGATGGCGTCGGGCACGGTCGGGCTGGGCGATCTCGGCGCATTCAACCGGCCCGAATTCATGCCCGACCGGACCCGCTCCGGCGTGGCGGGGTGACGTTCCTCTCCGCGCGGCTTAAGGGCGCCGCGCGATGATCGACGAACTTCTGCCACCGCAAATGCTGATCGACGCCGGCGAAGCGGCGGTGCGCGCCGCCTGCGCCGCCGGCGCCGATGCCGCGCAAGCGGACTGCGACGCCGGCGCGTCGGTGTCCGTCGGCGTGCGCGACGGGCGGCTCGAAGACACCGGCCGGACCGAGGCGCAGGGCCTGGCGCTGACCGTCTATGTCGGTCAGCGCAGCGCCAGCATTTCGAGCGCCGACCTCGACGCGGCAAAGGTTGCCGAGCTGGCGCAGCGGGCGGTCGCGATGGCGCGGCTCGCGCCCGACGATCCCTACGCCGGGCTCGCTCCCGAAGATCGGTTGTGGCGGGGCGAAGATGCCGACCTCGACCTCGTCGACGCGTCGTTGCCGTCGGATGCCGAACGCCTGCGCGATCTCGCGCTGACAGCGGAGGGGTCGGCGCTCGCGGTCGAGGGCGTGGCCATGTCCGAAGGCGCCGGTGCCGCCGTCAATGCCGGCACCCATGCCATCGTCACCAGCCATGGCTTCGCGCGTGCTGCGTCCGCGACCGGCGCGATGATCTCCGCCAGCGTGCTCGCCGGGCCCGCCGAGGCGATGCAGCGCGACAGCGACTACACGACCGCACGGCACTTCGCCGATCTGGAGACGGCCGAGGCCATCGGCCGGAGCGCTGGCGAGCGCGCGGTCGCGCGCGTGGCGCCGGTGCGCGTCAAGAGTGGCGCCATGCCGGTGGTGTTCGCACCGCGCGTCGCGTCGAGCATCGTCGGGCACATCGTCGCGCTCATGTCCGGCCCGCGCATCGCGCGCAAACGCAGCCTGTTTCGCGGCCGCGAGGGCGAAACGCTCATCGCGCGCGAGTTCACGCTGAGCGACGACCCGCAGCTGCTACGCGGCTTGCGCAGTCGCAATTGGGACGGCGAAGGGGTGGCGAGCACGCCGTTGACGCTGGTCGATGCCGGGACGCTGGGCGGCTGGCTGTGCGACAGCGCCTCCGCCCGCCAGCTCGGCCTTGCACCCACCGGTCACGGCTCGGGCGGGGGGGTGTCGGCGTCGAACCTGATTGTTGCGCCCGGCCCGCGCGGCTTCGATGCGCTGATCGGCGACATTGGCGAAGGCATCTACGTCACCGAACTGCTCGGGCAGGGCGTCGACCTTGTCAGCGGCGATTACAGCCGTGCGGTGTCGGGGCGGCGCATCGTCGGCGGGGCGCTCGCCGAAGCGTTCGATGGCGCGACGATCGCCGGCAACCTCCTCGACATGTTCGCCAGCCTCTCGCTTGCCGACGATGTCGACCGGCGGCGGTCGGTGCACGTGCCATCGATGCGCTGCGATGCGCTGGTGGTGGCCGGAGACTGATCGTGGCGGCCATCGAGGCAATCGCGTCGGCCGCGCGCGAGGTCGGCGACCGCGCGCTGGAACGCTGGCGGCATCTGGTCGGCGGCGGCGCCGTCAAGCAGTGGGCCAAGGCCGACGCCAGCCTCGTTTGCGAGGTCGATCTCGATACCGATCGTCGGCTGAAGGGCCTGCTCGGTGCACTCGCGCCCGACGCCGGCTGGTTGAGCGAGGAAACCGCCGACGATCCTTCGCGCCTGCGCTGTGGGCGGCTGTGGTGCGTCGATCCGATCGACGGCACGCGCGATTTTCTGCGCGGCCGCACCGGCTGGGCAGTTTCGATTGCGCTGGTCGAGCAGGGGGCGCCGATCGCCGGCGTCCTTTATGCTCCGGCGCGCGACGAGCTGTGGGTCGCCGCGGCGGGCGAGGGCGCGACGCTCAACGGCCGGCGGCTTGCGGTGGGCACCCGCGCGCGACTCGCGGGGTCACGGGTGCCGAGCCATGACCTGCCGCGCGAGGATCGCGACCTCGTCAAGGTGGCGCAGCCCAACAGCATCGCGCTGCGCATGGCGATGATCGCCGACGACCGCGCGGACCTGGCGGCGACGCTGCGCTGGGGTTCGGAGTGGGACATTGCCGCCGCCGCGTTAATTGTCGCCGAAGCGGGCGGGGTGGTGACCGACGCGCTGGGCGCGCCCCTCCGCTTCAACAAGCCCGACCCGCAGGCATTCGGTGTGCTGGCGACGGTGCCCGGCATCCATGACGCGGCGGTGGCCCGGCTGGCCGGGCGAGCGCGCACGGCGGTGCGAGGCTGAAAACGCGACCACCGGAGGTGCCGAGGCCGGCGCCCATCTTGACCGCAACGGGCCGAGCGCCTAACGGACACGCCATCCGCTACCGATGATGGGCCGACGGCACGAGCGAAACCGCTTGCCGACGGCCATTTTTGCGTTGCGGGGAGGGCGCGTTCGCGTCCGAATCGATGCTTTGAGATGGGGCGCCTTGCCAGCCGTCCCGTGGAGCTCAGGAGACGAACGAACCATGGCACGTATCGCGGGTGTGAACCTGCCCACCAACAAGCGCGTGGTCATCGCGCTGCAGTATATCCACGGCATCGGCCCCAAGTTCGCGAGCGACATCGTGGGCAAGGTCGGCATCGACAGCCAGCGTCGCATCCAGGATCTGTCGGACGCCGAAGTGCTCCAGATCCGTGAGACGATCGACGCGACCTACACGGTGGAAGGCGACCTGCGCCGCGAAACCGCGATGAACATCAAGCGGTTGATGGACCTCGGCTGCTATCGCGGTCTGCGTCACCGCAAGGGCCTCCCGGTCCGCGGCCAGCGCACGCACACCAACGCGCGCACCCGCAAGGGCAAGGCGAAGCCGATCGCGGGCAAGAAGAAGTAATTCTTCGCGTCTTCATGGGCGCGTTCGCGTGCCCGTTCCTCCCAGGATTTCCGCCCGCCGCCATTTGAATATTCGCCGCTCCACAGCGCGAACCTCCGCGACGGGCCCGATCAGGAAAGTTTCACATCATGGCACGCGAACCGCAGCGCCTTCGCCGGTCCGAACGCAAGAACATCTCGTCGGGCGTGGCGCACGTCAACGCGACGTTCAACAACACGATGGTCACCATCACCGACGCGCAGGGCAACGCCATCAGCTGGTCGTCGGCCGGCATGATGGGCTTCAAGGGCAGCCGCAAGTCGACCCCGTACGCGGCGCAGGTCGCCGCCGAGGACGCGGGCCGCAAGGCCGCCGAGCATGGGGTGCGCACGCTCGAGGTCGAGGTGAAGGGCCCCGGCGCCGGCCGTGAGAGCGCGCTTCGCGCGCTGCAGGCCGCCGGTTTCCAGATCACCTCGATCCGTGACGTGACCCCGATCCCGCACAATGGTGTGCGCCCGGCCAAGCGCCGCCGCGTCTGACGCTACTGGCTCCACGCGCGTGGCTGGCGGGCCGCGCGCATCGGGAGCCGGGACGGCCGCCACCGTCCCACCATCGCCCGCCGCGATGACGACACGACCCATGGGGAATTTCATGACCGTCAACAGCAAGAACTGGCAGGACCTCAAGAAGCCGACCGGGCTCGAAATGAAGGCCGGTTCGGACCAGCGGCGCCGCGCGACCTTCGTCGCCGAGCCGCTCGAGCGCGGGTTCGGCCTGACGCTCGGCAACGCGCTGCGCCGCGTGCTTCTGTCGTCGCTTCAGGGCGCGGCGATCACTTCGATCCGCATCGAGAACGTCCTGCACGAATTCTCGAGCCTCGCCGGGGTGCGGGAGGATGTGACCGACATCGTCCTCAATGTGAAGCAGATCGCGCTGCGCATGGAAGGCGATGGCCCCAAGCGGCTGCAGCTCGAAAAGACCGGTCCGGGCACCGTGACCGCGGGCGACATCCAGGTGTCGGGCGACATCCAGGTGATGAACCCCGACCATGTGATCTGTCACCTCGACGATGGCGCGCAGTTCGCGATGGAGCTCACCGCGGACAGCGGCAAGGGTTATGTCCCGGCGGCGGAAAACCGTCCGGCAGATGCGCCGATCGGGCTCATCCCGGTGGACTCGCTCTACTCGCCGGTGCGCCAGGTCGCGTACAAGATCGATGCCGCGCGCATCGGGCAGGAACTCGACTACGACAAGCTCAACCTGACCGTCGAAACCGACGGGACGGTGACGCCGGAGGATGCGGTCGCCTATGCCGCGCGCATCCTGCAGGATCAGCTGTCGGTGTTCGTCCACTTCTCGGGCGACGTGGGCGTGGAATCGTCGCCGCGCATCGGCGTCGCCGCGCCGTCGAGCATGCCGACGTCGCTGACGCCCGCGGACGAGGGCGACACCAACATGCTCAACCGTTTCCTTCTCAAGAAGGTGGACGAGCTCGAGCTGTCGGTGCGCAGCGCCAACTGCCTCAAGAACGACAACATCATCTACATCGGCGATCTCGTGCAGAAGACCGAAGCGGAGATGCTGCGCACGCCGAACTTCGGCCGCAAGTCGCTCAACGAGATCAAGGAAGTGCTGTCGTCGATGGGCCTGCGCCTCGGCATGGACATCCCCGGTTGGCCGCCGGAGAACATCGAGGAAATGGCCAAGAAGCTCGAAGCGGAGATGCTCGCCTAAGGCGAGCGCGGCCACGCCCGCGCGCTCGCGGCGCCAGCCGCGACGCCGAAGGCCGGCCGACAGGCGGCGAAGCCGACCTGATCGACGTCATGGGATTTAGTCCCATGACGGCCCCGCCCGCCAAAAGCGGAACCCCGGATCGAGTCCGGGGTGACGAGTGAGGTTGAGGGGGCGGATTTACCCCCACCGGGCAGGCCGCCCCGTATCGCGGCCAGGCGAGGGGTACCTGAAACGGCCCCCTGACGAACGAAGGAAGACGATATGCGACATCGCGTTGGACACCGCAAACTGCAGCGCACCTCGGCGCATCGCGCGGCGCTGCTGCGCAACATGGCCTCGGCGCTGGTCAAGCACGAGCAGATCACCACCACCGTCGCCAAGGCCAAGGAGCTGCGCCCCTACGTTGAAAAGTTGGTGACGCTGGGCAAGCGCGGTGGTTTGTCGAACCGCCGTCTCGCCATCTCGCGCATGGGCGACGAGGCGATGGTGACGAAGCTGTTCGACACGCTGGCGGCGCGTTACGAAGGGCGCAACGGTGGTTACACTCGCGTGATCAAGGCCGGCTTTCGCGCGTCGGACGCCGCGGCGATGGCGGTGATCGAACTGGTTGACCGCGATGTCGACGCCAAGGGCCAGGATTCGGGGCCGGTCATGGTCGACGACGACTCGGAATTCGCTGCCGCCTGATCGCCGCGAGTGTGTCACGCAAAGGGCCGGGGAGCATTCGCTCCACCGGCCCTTAGCTTTTTGCGGGCGGCCTATTGCTCCGGCCTCTGACGGCGTTAGTAACTTCGGAAACCATATGCCCGGAGAGATCGATGCGCCGCCGCGTAACCCTGCCCCTGATCGCCCTTGCCAGCTCGCTGTCGGCCTGCGCCGTGACTGAACCGCGCGTGTCGGACATCACCCCACCCCCGGTCGCGCCCGTCGCGAGCGCGGCGGCGGACACCGCGACTGCGCAGCCCATCGCCTATCCCACGACGCGCCGGGGCGACGTTACAGACGTGAGCTTTGGCGAGCGCATTACCGACCCCTATCGCTGGCTCGAAAACGACGTGCGGCAGGATCAAGAGGTTGCGAACTGGGTGGCGGAGCAGAACCGCGTCACCAACGCCTATCTGGCGACGCTGCCCACGCGTCAGGCCTTCGCGGATCGGGTCAATGCGCTCTACCGCTACGAACGCTTCAGCCTGCCGCTGAAGCGCGGCAACCGATATTTCTACACGCGCAACGACGGGTCGCAGAATCAGTCGGTGCTGTATGTGCGCGAGGGGCTGAACGGGGAAGGCCGCGTGCTGATCGACCCCAACACGTGGGCCGCCGACGGCGCGACCGCGCTTGCAGAATTTTCGGTCAGCAAGGACGGGCGCTACGTCGCCTACGGCGTGCAGGACGGCGGCACCGACTGGCGCATCGTCAAGGTGCTCGACGTCAACAGCGGCCAGGTGATGACCGACGAGCTGCGCTGGGTGAAGTTCAGCGGCATGAGCTGGGCCAAGGACGGCTCGGGCTTTTACTATTCGCGCTTTCCGCAGCCCGCGCCGGGAGCGACGTTCCAGTCGACGAACCTCAACCAGGCGGTCTATTTCCATCGGCTCGGCACGCCGCAGGCGCAGGACCGGCTGATCTACTCGACCCCCGATCGCCCGCGGCTCGGCCACGGCGCGGGGGTGAGCGATGACGGGCGCTACCTGATCATCTCCACGACCGAGGGCACCGATCCGTCGAACGCGCTGACGGTGATCGACCTCACGCGGCCGAATAGCCGCCCGATCACACTGGTGGGCGCGATCGAGAACAGCTGGGACTATGTCGGCAATGACGGGTCGAAGCTATATCTCGTCACCGACAAGGATGCGCCCAACAAGCGCATCGTGACGATGGATGTGGGCGCCAACGGCGGCACCGTCCGTCCGCTCGTGCCGGAGGGGCGCTTTGCGCTGCAGGGCGCAAGCCGCGTCGGGAACCGCCTGTTCATCAACTATCTCGAAGACGCGCGCAGCCAGGTGCGGGTCACCGACATGAGCGGGCGCGAAGTGGGTCGCATCGGCGAAGGGCAGCTCGCCTCGATCGGCGGGTTTGGGGGCGATCCCGAGGACACCGAGACCTTCTACGCGGTCAACAGCTTCAATTCGCCCTCGGTGATCTATCGCTACGACCTCGCCACCGGGCAGAGCAGCGAGTTCATCAAACCGACGCTGTTGTTCAACCCCGACGACTACACGGTTGAGCAGCGCTTCTTCGCGAGCAAGGACGGCACCCGCGTGCCGATGTTCGTGGTCCAGAAGAAGGGCTTTGACCGCGCCGGCGGGTCGCCGACGATCCTCTATGGCTATGGCGGCTTCGGCAGCGCGATGACGCCGAGCTTTTCGGCGACCAACATCGCCTGGCTCGATGCGGGCGGGGTGTATGTGCTCGCCAACATTCGCGGCGGCAGCGAATATGGCAATGCGTGGCACGACGCCGGACGCCGGGCGAACAAGCAGAATGTGTTCGACGACTTCATCGCCGCGGGCGAATATCTGATCCGGGAGGGGATCACCGGGCGCGGCGAGCTCGCGGTGCGCGGCGGCTCCAACGGCGGCACGCTGGTCGGCGCGGTGGTCAACCAGCGCCCCGACCTGTTCGCTGCGGCGATCCCGGCGGTGGGCGTGATGGACATGCTGCGCTTCGACCGCTTCACCGCGGGCCGCTACTGGGTCGATGACTACGGCTATCCAGATCGTGAGGCGGATTGGCGCGTGCTGCGGGCCTATTCGCCCTACCACAATGTGCGCGGTGGCGATGGGCGGACCTACCCGGCGGTGCTGGTGACCACGGCGGACACCGACGACCGCGTGGTGCCGGGCCACAGCTTCAAATATGCGGCGGCGCTTCAAGCGGAGGATCTCGGGCCGCGGCCGCGCCTCATCCGCATCGAAAGCCGTGCGGGCCACGGCTCCGGGCGTCCGGTGAGCAAGATCGTCGACGAGGCCGCCGACGTCTTCGCCTTCATCGCGCAGTGGACCGGGCTCGACGCCAATGCGAACCTTCGGCGCGGCGAAGCGGTCATGGGTCAGCGCACGACGCCCTGATCACATCACTGCGATTGAACCGAACAGGGGGTCGCTCGGTTATCCGGGCGAACCCCTTTTTCGTAGGAGCAACCCAGCATGTCCGTGACCGACAATGGCCCCAAACCCTCCGTCTTCGACATGGAAGCGGAGGTAACCGCCAACGACAATTATCGCACCGTCGCGTGGACCGGGAAATATCTGCAGGTCACGCTGATGAGCATTCCGGTCGGTGAGTCGATCGGGCTCGAAAAGCATCCGCAGACCGACCAGTTTCTGCGCCTCGATGCAGGGCAGGGCCGCGCGGTCATGGGGCCGGAGAAGGACCAGCTGACCTTCAAGCAGGACGTCAGCGACGGCTGGTCGGTGATGGTCCCCGCCGGGATGTGGCACGATGTCGAAAATACCGGGGACGAACCGATGAAGCTGTACGTCGTCTACGCCCCGTCGCACCACGCGCAGGGGATCGTGCAGAAGACTGCGGAAGATGCCGAAAAGGACGAAGAAGCGGGTCGTGACGAGGCACCCGACTGGACCGTCCAGCCGGCCAATCAGCAGCCCGACGAGTCCGCCTGACGCCTGAACGGCAGCCCGCCGGGGCTCGGCAGATGCCCCGGCGGTAACAAGTTGACGTTAACCCTGTTCCGATACACCTCCCGGCCATGGCGCGGGGAGAACAGTCGTGGCAGCCGCGTGCGGGAGCGCCAGGCGCGCACCCCGCCTTTGCGACGCTCGGCCCTCGCAGCTTCGGGCAAGCGCAGCCGGCACCGGTTCAGACGAGCTTGCGGGAGCGCCTGCAGGAGGCCATCGACGCCATCGACTGGACGCCCGACCTCGGCGACGCGATCGGTAGCGCCCGATGGTGGCGTGGCGTCGCGACTTTGGCCTTGCTGGTCACCATCGCGGTGTCGAGCTGGCCCGGTGTCACGCCGCTGCCGACCCGCACCGCGGCGTTGCCGGACAATGACTGGGCCGCCGTGCGTCCGATCGGCATCGCTCCGCTGGCGATGGGCGCGGGGAGCGGGTCGCGGATGATGCCCTCCGACCGTGTCGTCCCGCTCGCGAGCGCGCCCGAGCGGCCGCGCGTGGAATTCGTGGCAATGCTGGGTGAGGGCGACGAGCTGACCCGGGCGCTGCAACGCGCCGGCGTATCGGGCGACGACGCGCTGCGGGCGGCGACGTTGATTGCGCGCGCTACGACCGCACCCATCCCGGCTGGGACGCGAATCGATCTGGTGCTCGGCAAACGCGTGAGCGCGATGCAGCCCCGCCCGCTCGAGGAGGTGCGGCTGCGTGCGGCGCTCGACCTCAAGCTGCTGGTCCGGCGCAGCGGGGGCGGGCTGCAACTCGAACGCCAGGCGGTGGCGGTGAGCGCGTCGCCGCTGCGGCTCCGCATCGCGGTCGGCGAAAGCATCTATCGTTCGGCACGGGGCGCGGGCCTGCCGCCGAGCGCCATCCAGAGCTGGCTCCGCGCGATCAACGGCGCGGTGCCGATCCGCGATCTCGCGCGCAGCGACACCGCCGACTTCATCGTGGAGCAGCGGCGGGCGGCGACCGGCGAGATCGAATATGGCCCGCTGCTCTATGCCGGGCTCGATCGCGCGGGTGGCATGGCGGTGCGGATGATCCCCTGGCCGGTCAACGGTCAGGCGCAATGGCTCGAGGCCGGGCATCTTGGCGAACAGCGCAGCGCATTGGGCTGGCCGGTGGCGGGGCGGCTGACGTCGCCGTTCGGCCTGCGCGTTCACCCGATCCTGCGTTTTGCCCGCATGCACAGCGGCATCGACATCGGCGCCCCGTGGGGCACGCCGGTCTATGCCGCCGCCGACGGCGTCGTCGACTACGCCGGCTACAAGGGCGGTTATGGGCGGTTCGTGCGCGTGCAGCACGGCGAAGGGCTCGCCACCGCCTACGCCCACATGAGCGGTATCGCCACCGGCGGCGGCGCTTTTGTCCGCAAGGGGCAACTCGTCGGCTATGTCGGGTCGACCGGGCTCTCGACCGGCCCGCACCTCCACTACGAAGTTTATCGCGACGGGCGCGCGGTCAATCCGATGAAGTCGCACAGCGTCAGCCGGGCACTGCTGTCGGCGGACGAGCAGCAGCGGTTCATGGCCCGGCTCGATGCGATGGCGCGGCTTCCCGTAGGAGGCGCGGGTGGGGCGCAGTGAAAGGGGATTGCGCGGCGCGGGCGGAGGTCTAGGGCGCGATGCTGATGTCTGAAGCGCCCCGCCTCCCCCTATCGACCCGCCTCCGCCGCCCGCGCGCGGCGTCATGGAGCCGACGGCTGGTCGCGGAAACGCGGTTCGACGTCAGCGACCTCATCTGGCCGATGTTCGTGTGCGATGGCGACGCGACGCAGCCGATCGCGACGCTGCCGGGCGTTGAGCGCGATTGCCTGTCCTCGCTGGTCGCGCGGGCGCGCGAGGCGGTCTCGCTCGGCATCCCGGCGATCGCGTTGTTCCCGAACACGCCCGCCGAAGCGCGCAGCGACGACGGGGCGGAGGCGCTCAACCCCGACAATCTCGTGTGCCGGGCGATCGCGGAGGTGAAGGCGGCGGTCGGAGACGAACTCGGGGTGATCGCCGACGTCGCGCTCGACCCCTACACCAGCCACGGGCAGGACGGCCTCGTGGATGCCACGGGCGCGGTCATCAATGACGCGACGGTCGACGTGCTGGCGCGGCAGGCGTGCGTGCTCGCCGCGGCAGGGGCGGACGTTGTTGCGCCGTCAGACATGATGGACGGGCGGGTGGCGGCGATCCGCAGCGCGCTCGACGATGACGGGCGCATCGGCGTCCAGATCATGAGCTACGCCGCCAAATATGCGAGCGCCTTTTACGGGCCGTTTCGCGACGCGGTCGGGTCGCGCGGGCGGCTGAAGGGCGACAAGCGCGGCTACCAGATGGACCCGGCCAATGCGCGCGAGGCGATGCGCGAGGTGGAGCTCGACATCGCCGAAGGCGCGGACAGCGTCATCGTGAAACCAGGCCTCCCCTACCTCGACATCGTCGCGCGGGTCGCCGACGCGTTCGACGTGCCGGTCTACGCCTACCAGGTGTCGGGCGAATATGCGATGATCGAAGCGGCGGCGGCCAACGGCATGGGCGACCGCGACGCGCTGGTCCTCGAAACGCTGACGGCGTTCCGCCGGGCGGGCGCGCGCGGGGTCTGGACCTATCACGCGCCGCACGCCGCACGCCTGCTGAATGGCTGACGTGTCGCTCGAAACCGCGCGGCTGCGGTTGGCGCCGTGGCGGGCCGAAGACAGCGAACCGGTGCGTGCCGTGCTCGACACCCAGGCGGTGACGCGCTGGCTCGGCGGGGTTGCGGGGCCGGAGAAATGGGCGGCCTTTGCGGACCAGTTCGCGCGCGGCGGTGCATTCCCGACCTTCGTCATTCGCCTGCAAAAAGGGGCGGACCCGATCGGAATCATCGGCCTCAACCGCGTGCGCGCCGCCGCCGGTCCGCAGCTCGAGGGACACACGGAAATCTTCTGGCGCCTGGCCGAGCACGCCTGGGGTCGCGGCCTGGCGCGCGAGGCGGCCGAGGCCGCACTCAATCATGGCTTCGCAGCGCCCGAACGGGCCACCATCGTCGCCTTCACCGTGCCGCAGAACCATGCGTCGTGGGGACTGATGCAACGGCTGGGGTTCACTCGCTGGCGTGACGCCGACTTCGATCATCCGGAGGTCGCGGATCCGGCGATCGTCCGGCACATCGTTTACAGGATCGACCGGGGGGATTGGCAGGCATGAACGGGAGCACGGCGGCGGCAGGGCCGCTCCAGCGCGGATGGATCGACAGCATCGTCGACAATCCGCGTTGGTTGTTCACGCTGACCATCTTCACCGGCAGCTTCCTGCTGTTCATGGTCCAGCCGATGGTCGCCCGCATGGCGCTGCCGCGGCTGGGCGGTGCGCCCGCGGTGTGGAACAGCGCGATGCTGGTCTACCAAGCGCTGCTGCTCGCGGGCTATGCGTGGGCGCATGGGCTCGGCCGGCTCGCCCCGCGCACGCAGAGCATCGCGCATCTCGTGCTGCTGGCGCTGGGCGTGCTGTTCCTGCCGGTCGGGCTCGCCAACATCGCCGTGCCGACCGATGGCGACGTCGTGTTCCGCGTGCCGCTTCTGCTGCTGGCGTCGGTCGGGCCGCTGCTGATCGCGGTGAGTGCGCAGGCGCCGCTGATGCAGCGCTGGTTCGCCGACAGCGCGCCGGGCGCCAACCCCTATGCACTCTACGCCGCGTCGAACCTCGGCAGTTTCGGCGGGCTGCTCGCCTATCCGCTGCTGGTCGAACCGATCCTCAGCGTCAGCGCCCAGAGCGTGGCGTGGAGTGGCGCATATCTCGCGCTGCTGGCGCTCGTCGCGCTGTGCGCGTGGGTGACCATCGCCGCGCGGCGGCGCGCCCCCTTTGCCGGAGCCGCTGCGCCGATTGCTGCAACCGCTGCGGCGCGTTCCGCCGCGCCCGGCTGGCGCCGGGTGCTGCTGTGGGTGCTGCTGTCGATGGTGCCATCGGGGCTGATGCTGTCGACGACGACGCACCTCACCACCGACATCATGGCGATGCCGCTGATGTGGGCGATCCCGCTCGGGCTCTACCTCCTCAGCTTTTCGATCGCCTTTTCGGAGCGGCGCGGGCTCGCCAATTTCTTCAAGCTGCTCGCACCGCCGATGCTGCTGGTGGCGGGGGGCATCGCCATGTTCAGCCAGGGGAGCGGCGGGCTCGCGCTCGCGGCATCGGCGCTCGTCATGCTGCTGGCGGTCGCCACCTCGATTCACGCGCGCCTCTACGAATCGCGTCCGGCGCCCGATCGGCTGACCTTCTTCTACCTGGTCATGGCCGTGGGCGGTGCGCTGGGCGGCGTGCTGTGCGCGCTCGTGGCGCCGCTGCTGTTCGACTGGGTGTACGAGCATCCGATTCTGCTGCTCGCCGCAGCCATGCTGGTGCCGCTGCGGGCGCTTGTGCCCTGGCTCGACTGGCTGCGCGCGGACGCCATCGGCCGGCGCGTTGCGCGCTTCATGCTGACCGCGACCGCGATCGGCCTCGGCTGGATGCTCGCGCGTGCGTGGACCGGATATTTCGAGCCGATCGAGATCGTTCTGACCGGCGCGCTGTTTGTCGTCGGGCTGCTCGCCATCGGTATGCGGTCCGCCTACGTCATCACCATCGCCGCGCTGATGTTCGGCTTCGGCGGCAAGGCGACGCTGCGGGACAGCATGAACGACGTGCGCACACGCAGCTATTTCGGCGTGTACACGGTCCGTGACGAAGGGACCGGGGTGCGCACGCTCGCCCACGGCACCACGCTCCACGGCCTGCAATTCACCGACGACCGTCTCGCGACCACGGCGACGAGCTATTACGGTCCATATTCCGGCGTCGGGCTGGCGTTCGATCGGGCGGCGCAGCTTTACGGGCCGGCGGCGCGGCTGGCGGTTGTCGGCCTCGGCACGGGCACGCTCGCCTGCTACCGCCGCGGGGCGGAGCAGCTGATCTATTTCGAGATCGATCCGGCGATGGCGCGGCTGGCGACCGGGCCCGGGGGCTTCTCCTACCTCAAGCGCTGCGCCCCGAACGCGCGCCTGGCGATGGGCGATGCGCGCATCCGCATGGCGCAGGTCGCGCCAGACAGCTTCGACATGATCGCGGTCGACGCCTTTTCATCGGACGCCATTCCGATCCACCTGCTGACGCGCGAGGCGTTCGAGGTCTATGACCGCGCCCTCGCGTCCAACGGCGTGCTGCTGGTGCATATCTCCAACCGCTTCGTGAACCTCGAGCCGGTGCTGCGCGCGCTGGAGCGCGATCATGGCTGGCATGGCATGGTGCGCAGCGATGCGCCCGACGCCGAGGACGAGAAGCTGCGCCGCACGCCGTCGATCTGGGTCGCGATGAGCCGCAACCGCGAAGCGCTCGCCGCGCTCGAACGCGCCACCTACGACGTGCCCCAAGGTCGCGGCGACTGGACATCGCTCCACGATCGGCCGGCGCCGGTGCTGTGGACCGACGACTATGCCTCGGTCATGCCGCTGCTGCGCAATCCGTTCGAGCGCTGAGCGGCGGCGTCAGCCGCGCCAGCGCAGCGTCACGCGCGCCGAGCGCGGTGCGCCGGGGGTGATGTTGTTGTCGCTGTGAGCCTGCGGGAAATGGTCGACGTCGAACAGATTGTCGACGTTGACCTGCAGCTCGAGGTTGCGGGTCAGCGATACATAGGCCGCGGCGTCGACGCGGGTGTAGGCGGGCAGCAGCACGGCGTTGCTGATCGAGGTGAAGCTGTCCGACTGATGGATGACGCCGGCGCCCAGCGACAGGCGGTCGTGAGCGCAGCGCGGACCCACAGCGACAGCGTATGTTCCGGCGCCTGGGCGACGCGTCGGCCGTTGTTGTCGCCCGCAACAACGCGCGCATCGGTGTAGCCATAGCTTGCGAACAGCGTGGCGCCGCGCGCGATGCGGCCGCCGACGCTCACTTCGCCCCCGCGCACGCGCTGGCGGCCGGTGAGGACGATCGTTCCCGGCGTCGGGCCGGCGGCGCGGAGTTGCTCCGCTCCAGCTCGAACAGCGCGGCGTTGGCTTCGAGACCGGGGGCGATGCTCCACTTGGCGCCGACCTCGCCTGCGGCACGTCGCGCAGCGGTGTGTCGGTCTTGGTGCCCGCACGCGACTGCGCGATCATCACGCCGTTGACGATGATGTCCTGCTGCTGGTCCTCGGCGGCGACCTCCTCCGCTTGCGCGATCGTCGAGGTGAGGGCGATGGCGAGCGCGAGCTGTGCGGAACGAAACAGCTGCAAATTGAACACTGGAACCCCCTGTGGCTGGCGGCTCCACTATTGCGACCGATTAGTTGCAAGCCTTTTGCAAACGGCTCGCAATATTTTGTTGCGACCTACGCGATTGGGGTGGCTGCGCCCGCTTCGACGCGCCACCGCTCGATCGGGGTGGTTGTCTCGAACAGCGACAGATCGGTGCCCGTCAGCCAACATTGCGCACCAAGCTGCTGCAGACGTTGGTAGAGGGCTGCGCGGCGGTCGGGATCGAGGTGCGCCGCCACTTCGTCGAGCAGCAGCAGGGGCGGTTCACGGCGCGCCGCCGCCACGCGGCCGGCGTGCGCAAGCGTCAGCGAAATCAGCAGCGCCTTCTGCTCTCCGGTCGAGCAAAGTTCCGCGGGAATGTCGCGGGCGCGATGCCGGACCAGCACATCGTCGCGATGTGGCCCGACGAGCGCTCGCCCGGCCCGCGCGTCGGAGCCACGTGATTCGCGCAGCGCGAGCGCCAGATCTTCGCGCGTCCAGTGCAGCGCCGGTGCCCGATCGGCGCCAACCAGCGCCAGCGTCGGCGCGGGGAACTGGTCATCCTCCCGCGCTGACAGGGCGAGCTCCAGCGCCGCGACGCTGTCGGATCGGGCGGCCGCGATCGCGGCGCCATGCTCCCCCATTTGCGCCTCAAGCGCCGCCAGCCAGGCGGGGTCCGCCCCCGCGCCCCGGTCGGCAAGCAGCCGGTTGCGCGCGCGCATCGCCGCCTCGTAGCGGTTCGCATGCCGCGCATGATCGGGCGCCAGCGCGAGCGTCAAGCGGTCGAGCCAGCGTCGCCGTCCGCCCGCGCTTTCGACGAACAGCCGGTCCATCGCCGGGGTGAGCCAGCTCACCGCCAGCCAGTCGCCCAACCGCGCGGCCGCCTGGTCGGCGCCATTGACCCGCACGCGTCGCCGCCCCGGCTCGGCGCGGTCGAGCGCGGTGCCGAGCTCGATCGGGGGCAGCGCTTCGGCATCGTCGGCGATCTGCGCGGCGACGATCCCGCGCTCCACACCGTGGGCGATCATCGTTTCGATGGCCGCGCCGCGCAGTCCGCGCCCAGGCGACAGCAGCGATAGCGCTTCGAGGATATTCGTCTTGCCCGCGCCGTTCGCGCCCACCAGCGCGACCAGCCCGCGCGAGGGCGCAATGGTCAGCGTCGGATGGTTGCGAAACCCCTCCAGTGTCAGGCGACGAACGTGCATCGCCGCGGCGATAGCGGGTCCGCACGGCGCGGGCGAGGGGCCCGCCGCCGCGCTTGATCCAGGCGGGGCGCATCGCCCTTGCGCCCCGCCGCCCCACCCCCCACCATGGCGCGCATGAATGCCCCCCATCGGCGCGCCGTCACCGCGGTGCTCGGGCCGACCAATACCGGCAAGACCCACCTCGCCATCGAACGGATGCTGGCGCATTCGTCGGGCACGATGGGCTTTCCGCTGCGCCTGCTCGCGCGTGAGGTCTATGACCGCGTCGTCGCCATCAAGGGCGCGGCGCAAGTGGCGCTGGTGACGGGGGAGGAGCGCATCGTCCCCGACACCGCGCGCTACACGCTATGCACCGCCGAAGCGATGCCGCGCCCCGGCAGCGCGGGTGGCGATCCCGCATTCCTAGCGCTCGACGAGGCGCAGCTTGGGCAGGATCGCGAGCGGGGCCATGTCTTCACCGCGCGCATGCTCGAAGCGCGGGGGCGAGAGGAGACGATGATCCTCGGCTCGGGCGCGCTGGCGCCGGTGGTGCGCGCGCTGCTGCCGGACGCGGAGATCACCGCCCGCCCGCGCTTCTCGACATTGAGCTACGACGGCCCGCGCAAACTGTCGCGCCTGCCCCCGCGCAGCGTGGTCGTGGCCTTCTCCGCCGAGGAGGTTTACGCCATCGCGGAGGCGCTGCGGCGCTTTGCCGGCGGCGCGGCGGTGGTGATGGGCGCGCTCTCCCCCCGCACCCGCAACGCGCAGGTGGCAATGTTTCAGGCGGGCGAGGTCGACTATCTCGTCGCCACCGACGCCATCGGCATGGGCCTCAACCTCGACGTCACGCACGTCGCCTTCGCCAGCCTCGCCAAGTTCGACGGCCAGCGCCAGCGGCGGCTGACCATCGCCGAAATGGCGCAGATCGCCGGGCGCGCGGGCCGCCACCAGCGCGACGGCAGCTTCGGTTCGGTGGGCAGCGCGGCGCAGTTCACCGACGCCGAGGTGGAGGCGATCGAGGAGCATCGCTTCGCGCCGATCGACTGGCTCTACTGGCGCGAGCCCAACCCGCCGACGCACAGCGTGGAGGCGCTGATCGCGGGGCTCGATGCACCGCCGCCGCATCCGCAACTGCGCCCGGCGCCCGAGGCGACCGACCTCGCCGTGCTCAAGGCGCTGTCGGGCGACCCGGCGGTGATGACCACCGCGCGCGGCTCGGACCAGGTCGCGCGGCTGTGGGCGACGGCGTCGGTGCCGGACTTCACCAAAAGCGGGCCGATCCACCACGCGCGGTTGATCGCGCGGCTGTGGGGCTGGCTGGGGGAGGGGGACCATCGCATCCCCGACGACTGGGTGGCGGGGCGGCTCAAGGAGCTCGATCAGGCCGGCGGCTCGGTCGAGGCGCTCGCCGATCGCATCGCGAAAGTGCGCACCATGTGCTACATCACGCAGCGCGGCGAGTGGCTCAGCGACGCGCCCGCGCTGGCGGCGGCGGCAAGCGCGGTTGAAGGCCGCCTCTCCGATGCGATGCACACCGCGCTCACGCAGCGCTTCGTCGACCGCCGCACGACCGTGCTGCTGCGCGCGATCGGCCAGGGCAGCGCCGACGTGCCCGTCGCACTGGACGACGACGGCACGGTGCGCGTCGATGGCGAGCCGATCGGCCGGCTCGACGGCTTTCAGTTCATCGCCGACCCCGCCGCGCGAGCGGGCGACCGGCGCATGCTGCTGGCGGCAGCGGAACGGCACTTGTCGGGCGTTCTCGCCGAGCGCGCGGCGGCGCTCGCTTCCGCGGAGGGCGATGCGATCATACTGCACCTCGCCGACGGTGAGGCGCCCGCGCTGTCGTGGCAGGGCCGCACCGTGGCGACGCTGGTGAAGGGCGCGCATCTTCTCAGCCCGCGGCTCAAGCTCGCGCGCGGCACCGATGCGCTCGACCCGCACCGACGCGCGGCGGTGGAGGCGCACCTCGCGGCGTGGGTCGACGATGCGGTCGCGCATCGGCTCGGGCGCCTGCTGGCGATGGCCGCACGCGCGCGCGATGCGGAGGCTCCGCCCGAACTGCGCGCGGTGCTGGCAGCGCTGGTCGACGGCGGCGGGGTCATCGCTCGCGACGCGCATGACACGGCTTTGCGCAGTGGCCCGCCGACGCTGCGCAGCGGCCTGCGCGAACTGGGCGTGCGCGTCGGCAGCCTCGACCTCCACCATCCCGACGCGCTGAAGCCTGATGCGCAGCGCTGGCTGGCGGCGCTGTCGGCGGCGTGGCGCGGGGAGGGCGCGACCTTGCCGCCGCCGGCGGGCGTCGTGCTGACCGACACCGCGCGGCCCGGCCCCGCCTTTCGTGCGATCGGTGCGCGCGCGCTGCGGGTGGACATGGTTGAACGGCTCGCCCGCCATGCCCACGCCGAGCGCATGGCGGCAGTGCGCGGAGCGGAGGAGGCGGGCGACACCGCCGGCCGGCCACCGGCCCCGCTTCCGTCGGAGCATATCGAGTCCCCCACGCTAGGCTCCGGCGACGGCTCGAGCGTCGACGTGGAGGGCGAAGCTGTCGCCTCCTCCGCGTCGCCTAGCGACGAACCTCTCCCGCTCGCCGAGGTGAGCGCGCCCCCACCCTCACCCCCGACCCCTCCCCACAAGGGCGAGGGGAGGCCGAGCTTCCCGATCGACCCGGCGCTCGCGGAGTCGCTTGGTCTGACCGCTGAGGAGCGCGCGTTGCTGTGGCGAATGCTCGGCTTCCGGCGCGTTGGCGGAGAGGAAGCGGAGGAGGCGGCGCAGCACTGGACGTGGCGTGGCCGCGCCCCGCGCGAACGCCGTCGCCGACCGGCCCCACGCGGCGGTCAGGCGAAAGCCACGCAGCCCAAGCGCGCCGCCGAACATCGCCGCGGCGACGGCGATCGCCGCCCCGCGCCCCCGCCCCGCCGTCCTGCGCCGCCCCGCCCCGAACCGCGCATCAATCCCAACAGCCCCTTCGCGGGTCTCTCCACGCTCCTCGGCAAGGGGCGCGACGATTGAGCGACGCGACGACGATGCGGATCGACAAGCTGATCTGCTGCCTGCGCCTCACCAAGACGCGCGAGCGCGCGCAGGCGATGATCGAGGCGGGGCAGGTGCGCCTTAATGGCGCGCGGGTCGAGCGCTGTTCGGCGCCGGTGGCGGTGGGCGCGGTGCTGACGCTGGCAATCGGGGGTCAGGTGCGCGCGCTGCGGGTGACGCAGCTCCCCATGCGGCGCGGTCCGGCGAGCGAAGCGCAGGGTTGCTATGCCGATCTCCTCGCCGAGGAGTTGACGCCCCCGCCCGCCGCGCCATAGCAGGCGGCAACCGGCGCATCCTCTCCGCGCCCGCCCTTGGAGCCGACCGATGACCTATGTGGTGACCGACGCCTGCATCAAATGCAAATATATGGACTGCGTCGAGGTGTGCCCGGTCGACTGCTTTTACGAAGGCGAGACGATGCTGGTGATCAACCCCAGCGAATGCATCGACTGCGGCGTGTGCGAACCCGAATGCCCGGCCGAAGCGATCCTGCCCGACACCGAAAGCGGACTTGAAAAGTGGCTGGAGGTCAACGCGACCTATTCGGCGCAATGGCCCAACATCACCATCAAGCGCGAGAGCCCGCCCGACGCCGACAGCTTCAAGGGCGTCGAAGGCAAGTTCGAGCGATATTTCACCCCCGAGCCCGGCCAGGGCGACTGACCTAACGGGGGCGTTGCGCCAGCCCGCGCCCTCCCACGACCGCTTTGTGCACGCCCGCTCGCAGCTGCTGAGCGTGACTAGTCGACGTCGCGAGCGTGCGCGGCTCGGCACCGCGGAACCACGACGCCGCTCGCCCGGTTACGCCTGGCATGGCGAACGCTCCCGACCTGTTTCCCGGCCCCTGCGTCTATGTCGATGACTTCGCACGCGGTTTCACGCGCAAGAAGCGTGGCGATGCGTTCGTTTACACCACCCACAAGGGCGCCAAGGTTCGCGCAGGAAAGACCATTGCGCGGCTGAACGCGGTGGGCCTGCCGCCGGCGTACGAGGACGCGTGGTATTGCAACAATCCGCGCGGGCATATTCAGGCGCTCGGCACCGATGCGAAGGGGCGGCGGCAGTATCGCTACCACCCCGGGTTTCGCTCCGAGGCCGAGGATGCGAAGTTTGCCGCGCTGCCTGCCTTCGCCAAAGCATTGCCCGGCATTCGCGCGCACGCCGAACGCGCACTCGCCCGTCGCGACCTGTCGCGCGAACGGGTGGTGGCGGCGGTCGTGCGGCTGCTCGACATCGGCCACGTCCGCGTCGGCAACAAGCAATATGCGCGCGACAACAAAAGCTTCGGCGCGACCACGCTGAAAACGCGCCACGCCAAGGTCGGGCGCGACACGCTGCGGCTCGATTTCATGGGCAAATCGGGCAAGCGGCACCAGATCACCATCGGCGATCGTCGCCTCGCCAGCCTCGCGCGGCAATGTTCGGACCTGCCGGGGCAGCCGCTGTTCCAGTATCTCGACGCGGAGGGGGTGCCGCGCCCGGTCGACAGTTCGGACATCAACGCCTGGCTGAAGGAGACCGGCGCCGACTTCACCGCCAAGACGTTCCGCACATGGCACGCGAGCGTCATCGCCTACACCGCGCTCGCCAACCGCGGCGGGGCGGCGAAGCTCAAGGAGGTGCTGGGGGAGGTTTCGGCGAAGCTCGGCAACACGCCCGCGGTCGCGCGCAAAAGCTATGTCCACCCGGTGCTGATCGACGTGATGACCGGCGCGCGCGAATGGGATCCGGCGTGGAACATTCGGCAACGCGCGACTCGCTGGCTGACGCGCGACGAACGGGGTTTCGTCGCCGTGCTCGACGCACTCGCGGCCGAGGCGACGGCTGCCACGGCGGACACCGACGACACGCCCGCCAGCCCAGCATCGGCGAGCGCTTAAGTCGCTCAGCGGTCAGGCGAGACCCGCGTCGGCCGCGCTATCATGCGACAGGCCGGTGAGGATGACTCGGGTGAACTGGCGACTCCAGGCGGCGAGGTCGCCCTGGTCGACGACGGTCGACAGCCGGGCGCGCCCGATCATCCCCTGCATGAGGAGCGACGCGGCGACGTTCGGGTCGACGGGCCCGATCTCTCGCGCAGCGATGCCGGCCGCAACGCGATCGGCCAGCCGCTGCGATCCGCTCGCATAGGCGCTGGCGCAGACCGGCGGGACATCGGCCGGCCGGTCGCTCTCCTGGTCGAGCCAGTCGGCGAGGCGGTCGAGCAACCGCCCCTCCGGCGACAGCATCCGTTCGACGGTGCCGCCGACCAGCCGCGCCAGGCCCTCCACCGCGGGGAGGTCGTTTCCGATCGCGTCGAGAAGCTGCTGTCGCGCCGCATCGACGCGCTGGTCGAACAGCGCCGTCAATAGCGCACGCTTGTCGGCGAAACGCGCGTAGATGGTCGGTTTGCCGACGCGCGCCGACCGCGCCAGGCGGTCGATCGAAAAGCGCGCGAAGCCTTCGCTTAGCAGCAGCTCCCAGCTCGCCGTCAGGATCAGCTCGCCGAGCCGCTCTGCCTCGGCGCTGCTCGGGCGGCCGCGCCGGGTCGCGGGGCGGGGGGAACGAGCCGCCGGCATCAGCGCGCCGGCGTCGTGGCCGGGGCCGGATCGCGCGGGGCCCAGCCGAGCCCGAGCGCCTTGTTGACGGCGATGAAGTTGGTGGTGGTGCTCGCCCGTGCCTCCACCGCGGCCATGCCCGCCTGCAACCGCTGACGTTCGGCCGCGATCGCGTCGGTCCGACTGGCCGTCCCGGCGCGGGCGCGCTGGTTCTGCAGCCGCGCCACGGTGGCCAGTTCCTCTTCCGCCGCCAGCGCCCGGCCCCACGCAATGCGCTGCTGGCCGTAGCGGGTGAGGCTCCCCTCCGCATCCTGAAGCGCGGCCAGCACCGTCTGACGATAGCGCCCTTCCGCCTCGGCATATTGGCCGCGCGCGACGTTGAGCTGTTGCTCGCCGCGGCCGCCGTCGAAGATCGGCAGACTGATGCGCGGGAGGATGAGCGCGACGAGGTTGCCGGGGTTGAGCACGTCGCTCAATGCGCCACCGCCGATGCCGAGGTTGCCGAGGAAGCTGATGCGCGGGAAGCGGTCCGCCGTCTTGACCCCGACCTCGGCATTGGCCGCGGCGAGCGCACGTTCCGCAGCGCGAATGTCGGGACGATTGCGCAGCAGACGGGCGGGGTCGCCGATCGCGACCTCGCGCGGGGGCACGGGGATCGGCGCCGGCGCGTCGAGCCGCGCATCAAGCGCACCGGGCTCGCGCCCCGTCAAAAGCGCCAGTTGGTCCTTGAGCGCGACGAGCTCGCCCTGATTGGTCGCGATTTCCCCCGTGGTCCGGTCGAGCTGCGCCTGCGCCGCAGCGAGCGGCTGGGCCGGCGCCGTGCCACGCTGCAGCCGTTGGCGCGCCAGCCCGGTCGCCTCCGCGTCGAGCGTGCGTTGGGTGGTCAGGAACGCCGCCCGCGCCTGGCGCGCACGCAGCGCGACATAGGTCCGGGCGACATCGGCGGCGAGCGTCACCTGGGCGTCGGCGACGCTGGCTTCGGCGGCATCGACGCGCGCGGCGGCGCCCTCGATCGTGCGACGGCGGCGGCCGAACAGGTCGACCTCCCACGAACTGTCGAAACCGACATTGTAGAGGTCGATCGTCGAGCGGTCGGCGGCGTCGCCCTGCGGGTCGAACACGTTGCCGGGCAGATTGGCGATGGGGGCGGCCGCCGAGGCATTCAGCGACGGCGTGTTGGCGGTGCGGTTCGCCGCCAGCGTCGCGCGCGCCTGCGCCACCCGCGCTTCGGCGATGGCGACGCTGGGCGCCTGCGCCAGCGCCTCCGCGATCAGCGCATCGAGCATCGGATCGTCGAGGCTGCGCCACCATTGCGCGATGGGGACGGCGGTCGTGGTGTCGCTGCCTGCACGGACGAAGGCGCCGCGTGCTGCCGACACCGGCGCCGCACCGGGCGCTCCGGCATAGGTGGGCCCGACCGTGGTGCAGCCGGCGAGGAGGAGCGCGACCGCTGCGGTCAGCGCCTTCGCGGCGCGGGGAGAGACGAGGGCGTTTGTCATATCAATGCATCGCCATGCTGGGGGCGCCGCGCTTGAGCGGCTTGAGGAACAGGATGACCCCGGCGCCCGCGTTGGTGGGCGCCGGTTCTGCCGCGAGCGGCGCGGGGTCATGCGGCGTGGACCTCGGAGCATCGGTTCGGGAAAAAGCTTCCACGGGTCAACCACCAGAATAAACGAGCCGGTTTCGTTCAAATATCGAAGGCGCGCGAAATGGGCGCGCCAACCCGTCGCGTCAAGACCCACTGTGGCCGAGCGAGCAAAAACGCCGCGACCTGCGGCAACCAGTCGCACCCGTCTGTGAAGAGTCTGCCGAATCCGATGAGACGCTTGCTGGCGGTCAATGGGCGTGTCAGGCGCGAGGTCTCGAATCGATATCCGGCGCGTGGCGCGCAAGCCTCGTCAGGCGGTTCGCAAGCGTCTTGTGCTGAAAGGTCGAATGGCTCCCGAAGCGAATGGTGTATGGCTGAAGATCAACTCGATATCGGTCAGAGGGCCGCTCCCTCGGCACCGAATGAGAGCGACCTCGCCGGTCCGGCAGGGGGTGCCCGGACCTCGGCGGTTCCCCTCATTGTCGATTGCGATCGCACCTTTACCCGGGCCGACGTGGCCATCGAAAGCATGGTCCGCGTCGCGCGCCGCGGTGTGCTTGAGTTTCTGCAGCTGCTTGGCTGGTTGTTCTCGGGGCGTGCAGCCTCGAAGGCGCGACTGGCTCGAGCTGATCCCGTAAAGGTCGATGCGCTACCGATCCGCGAGGAGGTCGCAGCGCTGATCGCCGACGCGCGGGCGGATGGTCGGCCCGTCATTCTCGCCAGCGCCGGGCATCGACGCAACCTCGAGCGCATCGCGCGTCGCCACGGCCCGTTCGATCACATCATCGGCACGCGGGGGCGCGACAACGCCAAGGGGCGGGGGAAGCTCGCGGCGATCCGCGCGGCGATCGGCGACACGCCCTTCGACTATATCGGCGATGCAAAGGCGGACCGACCGATCTGGGCGGCGGCGCGCACCGCTTACACGGTGGGGGTGAGCACCCGCTCACCCAATGAGGTGCGCCTGTCGCAGGCGCGCCCGATGTGGCGCGCGTTGCTCAAAGCGATGCGCCCGCACCAGTGGGCCAAGAACGCGCTCGTCTTCGTGCCCCTGCTGACCTCCGGGCGGATCGGTGAACTGTCGTTCAGCCTGCGCGCGCTGGCGGCTTTTCTACTGCTCTCGCTGCTCGCCTCGAGCGTTTATCTCGTCAACGACGTGCTCGATATCGACGCCGATCGCGCGCATCGCACCAAGCATCGCCGTCCGATCGCGAGCGGCGACTTGCCCATCCCGCATGCACTGGGCGCGGCAGCACTTTTCGCGAGCGGCAGTCTGGCGGCGAGTTACTGGTTGTTGGGCGCCAGCGCCTTGCTCACGATGACCGGCTATTTCGCGCTGACGGTGGCCTACAGCTTCTGGCTCAAGGCGACGATGATCGCCGATGTGATCGCGCTCGCCTGCCTTTACACTATGCGTTTAATCGTCGGCGCGGCGGCGGTGGGCGTGGCCGTGTCGGGCTGGCTACTCTTGTTCTCGCTCTTCTTCTTCTTGAGCCTCGCCTACCTCAAGCGCTACGTCGAGCTCCGCGAGGCCAAGGGCCCGGACACGGCGTTGCTTTCAGGGCGGGGCTATGTCCCGGCCGATGTCGACATCGTCGCGATCTCGGGCATTTCCGCCGGGATGGTATCGCTGCTCGTCGTTGCCCTGTTCGCCGAGAATATGGCGTCCGACGGGACTTACGCGAGCGGACGGGTGCTGTGGCTGCTGGTGGTGCCGCTGCTCTACTGGCTCAACCGCGTGTGGATGATGGCGCGCCGTGGGCAGGTTGACGGCGATCCGGTGGCCTTTGCGATGCGCGACCCCAAGAGCCTCATTCTCGGCTGCATCGTTCTCGCCATCGTCGCTTTCGCTAAGTTCGTGCCCATTTGAGCGTGACATTCCCCGCTTCGCGCTCGAGGCGCTTCATCTGTCCCCAGGCGAGCGTCAGCAGAGCGATCGTGGCGAACGCGTAGCGACCGTAGGCGAGGTGCCACAGCGGCGAATCCGGCGACAGCGCCGCGAACTGCCGGTGTGCGGGGATGACGTAGATCGCCCACAATAGCCCCGCGATGGCGAGGCTCACCCAGCGCCGACGCGCCCAGGCATCGCCCACGGACAGGGCAAGAAGCGGCAGGACGTAGGCGTAACTGTGCCCCCACCCCAGCGGCGCGATCAGGCTGATCATCCCGGTCGTCGCTGCCGCCGCCCACAATTGCTGGCCGCGGTCCTGACCGGCCCGCAGGACGAAGGCCGCGACGGTCATCACCGCAGCAGCACTGACGGCGAGCCGCAGGCCGGCGGGTACCACGATTGTTTCCCATGTCGTCAGCGCCTGTTCGGGCGGGACGACCGTTCGCGCCCAGATGGCGACGAGCGACTGGTTGTCGACGTTGGTGATCGTCCGCTCGGCCATCGCCGGCAGCATCTTTGCAAAGTCGAGCCAGACGGCGAGCGGGAAAACCGCGAAGGCGGCAAGCATCACCACCCCGGCTCCGACGATAAAACCAGTCGCCGCGGGCCAGCGCGTGTCCCGTCGCGCGAGGAGGGGGAGCATCAGCATCGCCGGGTAGATCTTCACCCAACTGCCGGCGGCGAGGACAGCGGCGCCGACCGCCGTCCGGGCGGTGAAGATCAGCCACACGCCAAGCGTCACGATGGCGAGGATCAGCGTATCGACCTGCCCGTGACGGCAGGTGAACACCGACCCCGTCACGACCGCCATCGCGATCAGCGCCGCCCGTTCGACGCCGTTCGTCATCACCGCACCCGTTCGCTCGGCGAGCGCGAGCCATGCGGCAATCGCGCCCACCGCACAGGCCAGCGCGGCCAGGCTCAACAGCAGATGCCCCGTTTCGAGCGTACCGAGACCGAACGGCAACAACATCGCGATGCTCGGCGGCGGATAGAGGAAGCCAAGCAGCGCTTCGGCGGTGCCCATCACGCCGCGTTCGTCATGGTAGAGCGTAGCCGGGTCGGTCAGCGTCCGCTGCACCGCATTGTAGAAGACAACCGTGTCGCTGCCGATGCTCCGGCCGAGGCTGATGGTCTGGACGATAAAGAGGGCGAGGCAGAGCGCGAGCATGGCCCAAGGGCCGAAGCGGACCATGAGCGGCATCAGCCTGCCCGCGCCCGGCCCGAATTTGCTTGGCTTCACCATCGATACTCCGGCGGAAGTGGCAAAATGTGTTGCTGCGAGCGAGTCCGCGGAACGTGCCGCGCTAATTAGGGTGTGGAAACGCGCGGAGCCGACGGAACTTTGGGTGACCGCCCACCCAGACCATCGCCAGCACCAGCAGGACAGGCATCACCGGATCGCGATAGCGGGTGATGATGTAGGCGAACATGTGGGGCACCCAAAAGCCGACGATCACGGCGGAAATCGCAAGCGCGAGCAGGACGTTGCGCTGCGCCAGTGCGATCAGACCAGCGAGCCCCGCCAGCACGAGCGCGGCATATTGCGCGACCTCGAACAGGCGGACGGCCGAAATCACGCGCGACGCCTGCCAGTCCTTTGCGTCGGGGATGTTGGGTGCCCAGAACAGCGCCAGCTTCTTCATCGCCAGAGCCAAGGCGGCCTGCGGCTGGGCAGCAACCCAGGCGCGGGCTGTGCGGCCGAGTTCGTCGCTCGCACCGAACTCTCCCGAAGAGCTCAACAGGGAATGCCACTCGGGGCCGGCCGGCGTATCGGCGATGCTGACGAAACTGCCGGTCGCGGCCGGATTGTTTCCAAGGTAGAGGTTGAAGCCGCTGTTGGAGGTAAGCTTCACCGATCCGAACGTCGTGTGGGTCGCGATCGCCCATGGCGCGAAAGCCAAGGCGATCCCGGCCACTAAAGCCAGCGCGAGCCGCGGCGATTTCCGTCCCAGGATCGCGCTCAACGGTCCCAGCAGCACCCCGGCCGACGCGGTTGCACCGATCAATCCTGCAACCCAGGCCGTTCCGGTGGCGAACGCGCCACGTCGCCGTTGGACCAAATCGATCGTGCCCGAGGTGACCGCGAGCACAAGCGGCACCGTCAGGTTCTCGCGTGCTAGCATGGCGCCGTTCCAGATCCCCGGCAGCCATAACGCGAACGCACTCACGGTGATGGCCGAAATCGCCCGTGATGCGCCCAGTTGTCGGGCGACCCGGTAAACAAGCGCGCCGCTGGCGATGGCCAGGGCAAGATTGAGACTGTGGCCGGCAAGGGGCGACGATCCGCCGACGGCATAGGCGATAGCCAGCAGCAGCGGGTAGCCGGCGCTGTAGAACAGACGATTGCCGAAATTGTCGACCATCGGCCCGCCCTGCGCCAGCGTGATCGCCATCGTGTGATAAGCGAGCCCATCGCTGACCGGAGGCCCAGCCAGGACGATGATCGCCGCGACCCGGATTGCTGCCACCAGAGCGAGCGCCAGGAACAGCCAGCGATGCTCGCGGACGAGACCGGACCACGCTTTCAGGGGAGGCTCCGCGCCACGAGAACGCAGCCGGCCGCGATCAGCAGCGTGCCGGCGATCCGCGTGGTGCTCACATTTTCGCCGAGTACGATGATGCCGAGCAACATCGTCGCGATGAAGCCAAGGCCGACGAACGGATAAGCTGCGCTCAAGGGCAGCCGGGCAAGAACGAACAACCACAGGATCGCGCCCAACCCGTAGATCGCGAACCCGGCGAGGATCATCGGCGATGTCGCGTATCGCAACGGCGATCCGCCGCCCACCGCCGCCACTCCCTGCTTCAACAGCAGTTGCGCCACCGCCGACATGGTAACGCTCGTCAAAATCAGGAGGAACAACGTACGGGTCACCGGGCCTCCTCTACGCAAAACGAGCGATCATCGCGCCAACTATTTCAGCACGGTTGGCAGGGTGATCCGATCGGCCAAGGCTTGGCGGTCGGTCCTTTTCCGGGCCGATCGACCGCCGGATCGATAATCAACCAATTGTTCGGACATCCAGTCCAGAGTTCGTCGGCTAACGCACCTGTTAGATCGTCAAAGGGGAGGCCGTGGCCTGATGGCGCCCTTCTTCACATCTGATTTCAGCAACGCCGTCGTCGTCGCCCAGGCCGTCGCTATCCAACGCCGGATAGCGTATCTTTATGGCGTAGTTATCTTTGACCTGGCGCTTGTCGCATATCTGCACAGAGGTCACGCACCGGACTGGCTTACGCTGACCCCTCCTGTTCTGTTGTTTGCCGGGATGGCGGCCCGACCTCGACGTGGCTGGCCGTCATGTACGGTCATCATGCGCATGGCGCCGGCGACTTCCTCACGTCACATGGGCTGGTCCTGATGGTGGCCATCCTCGTGATGAACTCCGTCCTGATGCTGCTCATCTTCCTGCCCAGCGTCGCGGCGACCATCGGCGCAGATCAGCCAACTAGCCCGCGTCAAGGCCATGGCGAGCTGAAGCGTCGTCGGTTTGCCGCCTATTCGAGAGTCGTCGACTGACCATCTGCCGCCTTCGGCCGATTATCCGCTCGTTCTGCAAGAACGAGTAGGTCTTCATGCAAGACGACAACGTCTGGAGGCCCGAGCCGGAATCGAACCGGCGTAAACGGATTTGCAGTCCGGTGCGTAACCACTCCGCCATCGGGCCGTCCGGGCGCGGCTTTGGCTTGTGGCGGGCGCGGGGTCAATGTTCGATCGACTGTATTAGCCTTGCAATACAGGTCCGCGGCGTGTAACGCGCCTGTCGCCGGGCGGCGCCGCGACAGGGCCCGGTCCACGACAGGTGATTGCGATGACCCTCTCCCCCCCGCCCGAAAGCCAGCCGGCCAACGCCACCGGCGCGCCGGACTTCGTCAGCCAGGAACCGCAACGCAGCCGTTTCGACCTCGCTCGCGAGGCGATGGTCGGATCGCAATTGCGCACCAACGAAGTGACCGAGCCGCGCCTCGTCGCGGTGCTTCGGCGCCTGCCGCGCGAACAGTTCGTCCCCGCGCGCCTGCGCGAATCGGCCTATGTCGACCGTGCCCTGCCGCTCGGGGATGGTCGCGCGCTCAACCCCGCGCTGACGACGGCGCGGCTGGTCGCGGACCTCGACCTGCAAAGCGGTGAGCATGTTCTGCTGATCGGCGCGGCGACCGGATATGCCGCGGCGCTGCTCGCGGCGCTCGGTGTTCGGGTGACCGCAGTCGAAAGCGACGCGACCTTGTCGCACATCGCCCGTGAGGCGCTGGCGGTGCACGGAGCCGCGATGGTGCACTGGGTGGACGCGCCGCTCCATGCGCCGGACGTCGGCGACGCGGGGTTCGACGCGCTGCTGGTCGATGGCGCGATCGAGCGGCTGCCTGAAGCGATCGTAACGCTGTTGAAGCCAGGCGCGCGCATTGCGCTGGGCTGGAACGACCAGGGCGTAACCCGCCTCGCCCGCGCGGTGCGGGTGGAGGGCGCGCCCGTCGCGCCGATGCCGTTCGCAGAACTCGAGTGCGTCGCCTTGCCAGGCTTTGCACCCCCAAAGGGCTTTCACTTCTGATGCGCCGTTCGCTGATGATGACCGGTGCCGCGCTGGTGGCGCTGGCGCTGCCGACGATGGCCGCGGCCGAAACGCTGCGCGATGCGCTGGCCCGCGCCTATATCTCGAACCCGACGCTGAACTCCGCCCGATCGGGGCAGCGCGCGCAGGATGAGACCATTCCGATCGCCCGCGCGGACGCTTTGCCCAGTGTCGGCGGCACCGTGGGCTACAGCGAGAATCTGGTGCAGGCGGGCAGCAATTCGGTCAGTCCCGACCGACTGCTCAACACGCAGGCGCAGCTGTCGGTGCCGCTGTTCGCCGGCGGATCGGTGCGCAATTCCATCCGATCGGCCGAAGCGCGGGTGGAAGCCGGCCAGACACAGCTGCGCGCGGTCGAATCGAACGTCTTCACGCAAGTCGTAGCTGCCTACATGGACGTGTTGCGCGACGAGGCGGTGGTGGCGCTCAACCGCAATCAGGTCGACGTGCTGAACGTCAACCTGCAGGCGGCGCGGGACCGGTTCGACATCGGCGACATCACCCGCACCGACGTCGCGCAGTCCGAAGCGCGGCTCGCGCTCGCCCGCGCGCAGTTGCAGGGCGCGGAAGCCAGGCTGATCGCCAGTCGTGAAGCCTATGTCCGGCAGGTGGGCGTGGCTCCGGACAATCTTCAGCCGCCGCCCCCGTTGGTGGGACTGCCGGGTAGCGCCGCCGACGCCACCGAACAGGCCGTCGCCAACAATCCCAGCCTGCTCGCCGCGCAGATTGACGCGCGCGCGGCGGGGCTCGATGTGCGGGTTGCGCAAGGCGCGCGGTTGCCGCGCGTGGGCGTGACGACCAACGCCGGCTATGTGAATTATCTCGGCTCGATCAACGCGCCGCCGGGGATCAGCGTTAGCAACGGCGGCTTCACGGCCGGGGCGGGCGTGCAGCTGTCGGTGCCGATCTTTCAGGCCGGACGGACCGCCGCGCGCATCCGCCAGGCGCAGGCGCTGGAGGGGCGCGCGCTCGAGGACGTCATCGGCACCGAACGCGCGGTGATCGCGCAGGCGCGCGCGGCCTATGCGAGCTGGCAGGCGTCGAACGCGGTGATTCAGTCCAGCCAGGTCGCGGTGGATGCAACGCGCCTCGGCCTCGAAGGTGTGCGCGCGGAGAACAGTGTCGGCACGCGCACGATCATCGAAATTCTGAACGCCGAGCAAGAATTTCTCAACGCGCAGGTGCAGCTGGTGACGGCGCGTCGCGACGCTTACGTCGCCGGCTTTGCTTTGCTGGCAGCGGTGGGCCGGGCGGAAGCGGACGATCTCGGCATCGTCGACGAAACGACCCGCTACGACCCGCGCGATAATGCGGCGCGCGTGCGCAACATCATCTGGGACTGGGGCAACGATCCGGCGCCGATCACGCGGTCGACGTCGACCCGGACCGTGCCCGCGCAAGACGCCGTCGCACCGCCGACGGTCGGCCGCGCGACATTGCAGCCGGTGCCGCCGCCGCCATCGCAGATCCCGCCGCGGTTCTAAGGCGAGCGGGCACGGCGCGCGACTTGACGTCCGCGCCGACGCCAGCTTTGGTGCGCGGCCATAGCGGGCGTGGCCTGCAGGGAGGGGACCGAACATGGGCGATCTGTCGCGCGAACCGTCGATGGAGGAGATTCTGTCCTCGATCCGCCGGGTCATCGCCCGGGATGAGGCGGGGCGCGCGGGGACCACGGTTCCGGCGGTCGGCGGTCGGCGCAAGGCCGCGATCGATCTCGACACGGCCCGGCCTTCGGACCCTTTCGAGGGCACCGACCTGGAGCTCGACGAGACACCGGCGGCGCCGACCCATGGCGGCGACGATGACGTCCTCGAGCTCACCGAAAGTTTTGCAGACGACGGCGTCGCCGGCGGAGCGGTGCACGGGGTGGACGATGGTTTTGCCGACCTGGTGGAGGAGGCGGCGGCTTCGCTCGATGCGTCGCAGTCCGGGGCGCCGATGCCGGCAGAATCGCAGGAGAATGCCGAGGTCATGGCGCGCAACAGTTCCACTAAGGTGAGCGCGGCGGTGGCGCCGGCCGCCCGCACCGCGCCGCTTGCCTCCCCGGAACCGGTGGCCGCGACGCGCCAGTCGCTCGATGTGCTGGCGGCGGCGGTAGCGGCGGTGCACCCGGCAGCGGCGGTCGACACGGCGCAGGGCCCGACAGTTGCGGCGCTGGCCGATGCGGCGCTGCGGCCGATGCTGCGCGAATGGCTCGACGCCAATCTGCCGACCATGGTCGAGAAGCTGGTGGCGGCGGAGATCGCGCGCATCACGGGTTCGACCACGCGCGACTGACCGGGAGCGAGCGGGCGAGGGCGAGTTCTGCGCCCTTGAATTCGTCGGGCAGCGACCGACCTTGAGCGGCGCGATGCCGCTCCACATGACCAAGATCGCCTATGGTTGCGCCAACCTCGACATGCTTGCCGACCGGCTGGCGGGACATGGCGAGCATGCGCGCATCCATACCCGCTATCGCCCGACGCGGTTCGAGGAAATCCTCGACGGCGGGTCGCTATACTGGATCGTGCAGCACCGCATCGTCGCGCGCGCGCCGATCTTTGCGTTCGAGGAAACGCACGAGGGGCGCTGGAACATCGTCACCCCGTCGCAGCTGACCCTGGTCGTGCCGCGCGGCAAGCGGGCGCATCAGGGGTGGCGATATCTGGCTCCCGACGATGCGCCGGCGGACCTCGCAAGCTTGGAGGGCGGGGAGGAGCTGCCGCCGGAATTGCGAGCGGAACTGGGAGCACTCTGCCTGGTGTGACGAGTCGCACGGTTGACGTTCGCGCCGTTCGGTAGAACATATGGCGAACACCATGAGCAGCGATTCATCCTCCCATGCCGTAGATGCGCCGTCCAATTTGGCCGATTTGCGTGCCCTGACGCGCGCGATAGAGGCGAGTGTTGAGGGCGAATCGACCGGATGCGACCGACTCGCCTTCGGGATGGAGGCGATGGATGGGCGGCTGGGGGGCGGTCTCGCGCTCGGCGCCCTGCACGAAGTGGCAGGCGCTAGCCCGGAGCTGGCCGACGATGCAGCCGCGAGCCTGTTTGCCGCTGGAATTGCCGCGCGCGCGCATCATGATCCGGGCGCGGCGAGCGCACGCCCGGTGCTGTGGGCGCTGGCGCAGGCGGACCTTTACGCCCCCGGCCTGGCGCAGGCGGGGTTGCCCCCGGCGCGTCTGATCTGTGCCGAAGGGGGCGACGATGCCTGCCGCCTCGCGCTGGCGGAGGATGCGCTCCACGACGGGTCGGTGGCGGCGGTGGTGGTGGAGGCGCGCGTGGCGCCGATGGTGGCGACGCGGCGGTTGCACCTTGCGGCGCGCGCGGCGGGGATCCCGGTGCTGCTGCTTAAACGCTGGCGGCGCTGCGGCGCCGACCCGCTGGCGCTGCCGTCGGCGGCGGCGAGCCGCTGGCGCATTGCCCCCGCACGCTCGGCGCGGCTCGGCGTGATGGGGGTGGCACGGGCGCGCTGGCAGGTCGATTGCGTGCGGCTGCGCGGCGGCGATCCTTTTTCCCTGGTGGTGGAGGCCTGCGATGAAACGGGTCGCATCGCTGTTCCTGCCGCAGCTCGCGATCGAGCGGCTGCAGCGCGAACGGCGCGCGTCCGGTCGCTCCGTGCGGCCTGACGACGCGCCCCCGCCCGCGCCACCGCTGCCCGACGAAGCGGAGGATGCTGCCCCGAGCCTTGCCAGCGATGGCGGCTGGCGTCCTGGCGCGCGCTGGGCGCGCGAGGAGGCGAGCCCAGCGCCCAAGGCGATGCGGGAGGACGGCCCGTTCGGCCTCGCCGGGCGCGAGGAAGCGCGCGCCGCGCTGCAGGCCAGGATCGAAGCGCGCCGTGCGGAGGTCCAGGCAACCTCGCGCCACGAAGCCCCGCCGCGCCGCCGCCTGACGCTCGCCGAAGAGGAGGCCGCCAAGCTCGCCAAGCGCGAGGATCGCCATAAACAACCGCTCACGCCCGAAGCCCGCCGCGCGCGGGCGCAAGCTGCGCACCAAGCGCGAGCGGGTGGAAGGGACGTCGCGCACCTCGACCCCACCGCCGCGGCGCAGGCCCACGAAGGCCAGCGTTACCGCGACGCCGGGCTATGCCTGCTCGACCGCCCCGCGGCGGGGAAAGCGTTCACTGCGGCAAGCGTCCTCGCCTTCCCCCATCCTCCCCGGCACGGGGAGGATGGGGGAAGCGCGCTCGCCGAGAAGATCGCGGCAATGCCCGCGCATCAACGTCCCGCGATGCGCGAGTTGGGGCGCAGTTCGCATGCGGCGGCGGTGCCGTTTCGCGCGATGCGCAGCGATGAAGGTGGCGCGCTGGTGCCTGCGCCGCCGTCGGCCAGCCCCGCGCATCGGGCGGCTTATGCAGCCCCGCCACTGCCCGAGCGCTGCGAGCCGAGGATGCGCGGGCCGGGCCGCCGCTTCACCCATGCTGGCCCGAAGAACCCCGAAGCGGTGCCCTTTTCGACTGCCCCCGATGCCGATTTGTCGGCAGAGTTGGCAGCGCTGTCGGCGCCCGGCGACGATCCCGACGCGCCGCTCGTGCTCGCGCATCAGGCGGGGCAGCGGCAGCTGATCGTGGCGGCGTGCCCACGCGCGCAGGCGGTGGGGCTGCATCCGGGCATGGCGGTGACGCAGGCGCGCGCGTTCGTGCCGGGGCTGGTGGTCGAACCGCATGATGCCGCCGCCGACGCCGCCTTGCTCCAGCGTCTCGCGGTGCATGCCGCGCTGCGCTGGTCGCCGTGGGTGCAGGTCGATGGCGACGGCCTCACCATCGACCTCTCCGGCGTCGCGCATCTGTTCGGGGGCGAGGCGCGGCTGGCGCGGCGGATCGTGCGGCGGCTGGCGAAGGCGGGCTTCACCGCGCGGCTGGCGATCGCGGGCACGCCGGGCGCGGCGCACGCGCTGGCGCGCCACGGCCATGCGGACATCGCCATCGTCACCAATGGCGACGAGGCGCAGGCGCTCTCCCCGCTGCCGCTCGCCGCGCTGCGGTGGGAGGCGGGCGCGCTCGATGCGGCGCGGCGGTTCGGCTTCGCCTCCGTCGGCGATCTCCTCCCGCTGCCGCGCGCGCCGCTGGCCAAGCGCTTGGGCCTCGCCGCGATCCGGCGGCTGGACGAAGCGCTGGGCCGCGCGGCGGAACCGCTGTTGCCCGTCGCCGCGCCCGACCCGATCCGCGTCGAGCGGCGGCTGGTCGAACCGATCGGCACCCCCGAAGCGATCGATCAGGTCGCGGGCGATCTCGTCATCGACCTCATCGCCGAACTGCAACGCCGGGGTTTGGGCGTGCGCGCGCTGGCGCTCGATTATGAGCGGGTCGACGGCGGGCGCCAGCGCATCGCCTTCGGCACCGCGCGCGCGACGCGCGAGGGCGCGCATCTGCTGCGCCTCATCCACCTGCGCCGCGAGCGCATCGACCCCGGTTTCGGCATCGAACGCATGGCGCTGCACGTGCTGCGCGCCGAACCGCTCGGCGCGACCAGCATCGGCGCGGTCCTGGCGGGGGAGGCGGCGCCGGTCGATGTCGCCGCGCTGGTCGACCGGCTCGCCGCGCGGGTCGGGCCGCAGGCGCTGTTCCGCCTCGCGCCAGTAGAGAGCGACGTGCCCGAACGTGGGGTGGCGCGCGTGTCGCCGCTGGCCGAGCCCGCCGACTTCGCGCGCTGGCGCCGCCCGGTGCGGTTGCTGCGGCGGCCCGAACCGCTCGACCAGGTGATCGCGCTGCTGCCCGATGCGCCACCGCGACGCTTCACCTGGCGCGGTGAGGCGCATGAGGTCGTCGCCGGCGACGGGCCCGAACGCATCCACGGCGAATGGTGGCGTTCCGAGCGCGAGACCTGGGCGGTGCGCGATTACTATATCGTCGAGGACAGCCGCGGCGCGCGTTTCTGGCTGTTCCGCCGCGGCGACGGCGTGGGCGCCGAAACCGGCGACATGAGCTGGCACATCCACGGGCTGTTCGGATGATCACCGCGAACCTGCCCCCCTATGTCGAGCTACAGGTGACCACGCACTTCAGCTTCCTGCGCGGCGCGTCGAGCCCGGAGGAGCTGTTCAGCGCCGCGGCGATGATGGGTGCCGATGCGCTCGGCGTCACCGACTGGCACTCGGTCGCGGGCATGGTGCGCGCGTGGGAGGCGCAGAAGATCACCGGCGTGCGGCTGATTGCGGGCGCGCGGGTGACCAGCGAGGACGGCCCGGTGGAGGCCCCCGACCGCCGCACGCTTCTCCTCTACCCCACCACCCGCGCCGCCTGGTCGCGGCTGACGCGGCTGCTCACCATCGGCAAGGCGCGCGGGGGCAAGGGCGCGTGCCAGCTCGGCTGGGCGGACATCGCCGCGTGGAGCGAGGGGCTGATCGCCATCCTGGTGCCCGAGGAGGCGGAGGACCCGGGCCTCCCCGCCGCGCTCGCCGACCTCGCCGCCACGTTCGGCAGCCGCGCCTATCTCGCGCTGACGTGGCGGCGGCGGCCGGGGGATGCGGTGCGGATCGACGCGCTCGACGCGCTGGCGGCGGCGCATGGGGTGAAGGGCGTAGCGACCGGCGACGTGCTCTACCATGCGGAGGAAGCGCGGCTCCTCCAGGACGTGGTCACCGCCATCCGCGAGAAGAAGACCATCGACACGCTGGGCTTCGCGCGCGAGCGCAACGCCGACCGCGCGCTCAAAAGCCCGCAGGAAATGGCGCGGCGCTTCGCCCCCTGGCCGCACGCGCTGGCCGCCACGCGCGAGATCGCCGACGCCTGCCGTTTCGACCTCGGCGAGCTCAGCTACCAATATCCGCACGAGGAGCTGATCCCCGGCAAGAGCGCTCAGGAGGCGCTGGAGCAGCTGACGTGGGAGGCGGCGCGCGAGCGGTTCCTCTCCGGCCTCCCGGAAGCGCACCAACGCCAGATCGCGCACGAACTGAAGCTCATCGCGCAGCTTGGCTACGCCCCCTATTTCCTCACCGTCTATGCCATCGTGCGCGAAGCGCGGCGGCGTGGGATCCTCTGCCAGGGGCGCGGGAGCGCGGCCAACAGCTGCGTCTGCTTCGTGCTCGGCATCACCTCGATCGACCCGATCCAGCACGAGCTGTTGTTCGAACGCTTCGTATCCGGCGAGCGGCGCGAACCGCCCGACATCGACGTCGATTTCGAACATGAACGGCGCGAGGAGATCATCCAGTGGATCTATGAGACCTATGGCCGCACCCGCGCCGCGCTGACCGCGGTGATCATCCGCTACCGCGCGCGCGGGGCGATGCGCGAGGTGGGGAAGGCGCTCGGCCTCCCCGAAGACCTCACCGGTGCGCTCGCCGGGCTCGTCTGGGGGTGGAGCGAGGATGGGGTGGGCGAACAGCAGGTCAACCAGCTCAACCTCAACCTCTCCGACCGGCGGCTGGCGCTGGCGCTGGATCTCGCGCGGCGGCTGATCGGCACCCCGCGCCACCTGTCGCAGCATCCCGGCGGGTTCGTACTGACGCATGACCGCCTCGACGACCTCGTCCCCATCGAACCCGCGGCGATGGTCGACCGGCAGGTCATCGAATGGGACAAGGACGACATCGACGCATTAAAATTCATGAAGGTCGACGTGCTCGGGCTCGGCATGCTCGGTTGCATGAACCGCGCGTTCAACCTGCTGCGCGAGAATAAGGGCATCGATATTTCGATGGCCGACCTGCAGGATGACGACCCCGCGACCTTTGCCATGATCCGCCGCGCCGACACGCTGGGGGTGTTCCAGATCGAAAGCCGCGCGCAGATGGCGATGCTGCCGCGGATGAAGCCGGACAAATTCTATGACCTCGTCATCGAAGTCGCGATCGTGCGCCCGGGACCGATCCAGGGCGACATGGTCCACCCCTATCTCCGCCGCCGCGAGGGCAAGGAGGATCCCGAATATCCGCGTCCCGAGCTGAAGGCGGTGCTCGAAAAGACGCTGGGCGTGCCGCTGTTTCAGGAACAGGCGATGAAGGTCGCCATCGTCGGTGCAGGCTTCTCCCCGGCGAAGGCTGACGCGCTGCGGCGCGCGATGGCGACGTTCAAGTTCACCGGCGGGGTCAGCAAATTCTACGACGAGCTGGTCGATGGTATGGTCGAACGCGGCTACCCGCGCGATTTTGCCGAACGCACCTTCAAACAGCTCGAAGGGTTCGGCAGCTACGGCTTTCCCGAAAGCCACGCGGCGAGCTTTGCCAAGATCGCCTACGCCTCGTCGTGGATGAAGTGCCACCATCCCGACGTGTTCTGCGCGGCGCTGCTGAACGCGCAGCCGATGGGTTTCTACGCTCCCGCGCAGATCGTGCGCGATGCGGTCGAGCATGGCGTGGAGGTGCGCGCCGTGGACATCAACGCCAGCCGCTGGGACGCCTGCCTCGAACCCGCGTCGGGGCGGTTCCTTGCCGTGCGGCTGGGCTTCAACATGGTGCGCGGGCTCGCCGATGCGCATGCCGCGCGGATCGTCGCGGCGCGGGGCGACACGCCCTACGCCAGCATCGAGGATGTGTGGCAGCGCGCCGGGGTGCCGCGCGCGGCGATCGAGCGGCTGGCGGACGCCGACGCCTTTGCCCGGCTCGGCGACACGCGGCGCCCGGCAGTGTGGGCGGTGCGCGGCCTCGGCGAAGCGCCGCTGCCGTTGTTCGCCGCGGCGGAGGCAGCCGCGGCGGGCGATGCGGAAGCGCGCGAGGCGGCGATCGGCCTCCCCGCCATGCCCGAGGGGCGCGAGGTGGTGGAGGATTATCGCGCGACGCAACTGTCGCTGCGCGCGCATCCGCTGCAATTCCTGCGCGCGGAACTGGAGGCGCGTGGGATGCGTCGCTGCGAGGAGCTGCGCCAGATGAAGGACGGCGCTCGGGTCGAGGTCGCGGGGCTGATCCTCGTCCGGCAGAAACCCGGCAGCGCCAAGGGCGTGCTGTTCATCACGATCGAGGATGAGAGCGGGGTCGCCAACGGCGTGCTGTGGCCCGACCGCTTCGAAGCGCAGCGGCGGACGATCATGACCGCGGCGATGGTCACCCTCAAAGGTCGCGTCCAGCGCGAGGGCGAGGTGATCCACGTCATCGTCGACCGCGTTGGCGATTTGGGCGCGCTGCTCGCCAGCATCGCCCAGCGCGCGCTGCCCGGGCGGCGGGGCGCGGCGGGCGAGCTGCCGGCGCCGGTCAGCGAAGGCGCCGCGCCCGATGCGCAGCTGGTGCCCGCCTACGACGCCTTCCCCTATCGCACCGCGCGTGGCGACGGGGCGACGCACGCCGGCTCCCCCGACCGGGGCGATGCCGGCTGGGCCCCCGCGGGCGTCACGCGGCAGCGGCATGTGCCTTCAAAGGACCGCCCGCCCTGGGACGAGGCTTCGTCGCCCGACCGCCCGGCGGTGGTTCCGGAATGGGCGCCCGCCCCCAACAGCGGCTATTATGCGCCCTTCGAAGGTGGGGCGGACCCGGAGGACGTGGTCCGTCAGAAGAGCCGCGACTTTCACTGAAGCGGCCTACCCACCTGCGGTTGCCCGGTGCGCGGTCGTCGCCTAAGTCGAGCGCATGCGCCGCCTGACGTTGATCATCCTCGCACCCGCCGCGCTCGCCGGTTGTGCGACGGTCGATGACGCCGGCTTTCCCAGCCTCGAGCGGCGTCCGGTCGAAGCGATCATCGCGGCCGAACAGGCGGCGCGCGGCGTCGATCCGGCGCCCGTCGCTCCGCCCGTCGCCAGCGCCGATGGCACCGCGGCGGCGGCACGATGGCTGGCCGAGGCGCAGGCGGGCGCGCGCGAGTTCAACGCGGCGCTCGCCGCCAACCGCGCGCAGGCCGCCGCCGGGCGCAACGCGGCGGTGGGCACGGAGGCCTGGGCGCTGGGCCAGGTGGCGCTGTCGCGCATCGAGACCGCGCGGGGCCGCACCCGCCTCGCGCTCGACCAGCTCGATCGGCTTGCCCAGACCGCGGGTGAACAGGCCCGCGAAGGCGACCGTCTCGCCTATGCCGGCGCGCAGGCGGAGGTGCGCGCCATCGCCGAGCAACAGGCGGCGAGCGTGCGCGCCTTATCTCGCTAAGCCACGGGCGGCGGTTCGCAAATCAATTCCGTCATGTTGAACTCGTTTCAGCATCCACGCGCCGCGGCTGCGCCATGGACCCTGAAACGAGTTCAGGGTGACGGAAGGAGGTCGTCGGCGCAGGTTCAGGCCGCGCTCGACTCCTCCGCCTCCCGCGCGAGCCACTGCTCCAGCCACTTGATCGTGTAGTCGCCGTCGATCACGTCGCTTTCGCGCAGCAGCGCTTGGTGCAGCGGGATGTTGGTGGTGATGCCGTCGATCACCATTTCCTCGAGCGCGCGCCGCATGCGCATCATGCAGCTCTGCCGCGTGCGGCCGTACACGATCAGCTTGGCGACCATCGAGTCATAGTAGGGCGGCACGCGGTAACCGGCGTAAAGCCCGCTATCGACGCGCACATGCATGCCGCCGGCAGGGTGATAGGCCTTCACCAGACCTGGCGACGGCGCGAAGGTGCGCGGGTCTTCGGCGTTGATGCGGCATTCGATGGCGTGGCCGCGGAACTCGAGGTCTTCCTGACGCACCGACAGCGGGTGCCCGTCGGCGATGCGGATCTGTTCGCGGACGAGGTCGAAGCCGGTGATCATCTCGGTCACCGGATGTTCGACCTGGATACGGGTGTTCATTTCGATGAAGTAGAACTGCCCGTCTTCCCACAGGAATTCGATCGTCCCCGCGCCGCGATAACCCATGTCGGCCATTGCCCGCGCGCAGATGCCGCCCATGCGCGCGCGCTCTTCGGCGGAGATGACCGGGGAGGGCGCTTCTTCCAGCACCTTTTGGTGGCGGCGCTGGAGCGAACAGTCGCGTTCGCCGAGGTGGATGGCATTGCCCTTGCCGTCGCCGAAAATCTGGAATTCGATGTGGCGCGGGTTGCCGAGGTACTTCTCGATATAGACGGTGGCGTCGCCAAACGCGGCCTTCGCCTCGCTGCCCGCCTGCGCCATCAGCGTGGCGAGGTCGTCAGCGCTTTCGCACACCTTCATGCCGCGCCCGCCGCCGCCGCTCGCGGCCTTGATGATTACCGGGTAGCCGATGTCCGCCGCGATGCGCGCGGCTTCGACCGGATCGCTGACCGCACCGTCGCTGCCGGGGACGAGCGGTAGCCCCAGCGCGCCGGCGGTGCGTTTGGCCTCCACCTTGTCGCCCATGGTGCGGATATGTTCGGGCTTGGGGCCGACGAAGGCGATGCCGTGCGCCTCGATGATCTCGGCGAAACGCGCGTTTTCGCTGAGGAAGCCGTAGCCCGGATGGATCGCGTCGGCGCCCGAAATCTCCGCTGCGGAGATGATCGCGGGGATATTGAGGTAGCTGTCGCGCGCCGCGGGCGGGCCGATGCAGATCGCTTCGTCGGCGAGGCGGACGTGCATCAGGTCGGCGTCGGCGGTGGAATGCACTGCGACCGTCTTGATGCCCATCTCGTGCGCGGCGCGATGGATGCGCAGCGCGATTTCGCCGCGATTGGCGATCAGCAGCTTGTCGATGGCCATGCCCGAACCCTTCGCGTCAGCTGATCACGAACAGCGGCTGGTCGAATTCGACCGGCTGCCCATTGTCGACCAGCATCGCGGTGAGCGTGCCGCCGCGCGGCGCGGGGATCGCATTCATCACCTTCATCGCTTCGATGATCAGCACGGTCTCTCCCTCGCTAACCTTGTCGCCGACGCTTTTGAACGGCGCGGCGCCGGGTTCGGCGGCGAGATAGGCGGTGCCGACCATCGGCGAGGGAACCGCGCCTTCCAGCGGGTTGGCTGCGGCGGCGGGTGCGTCGGTCGCGGGGGCACTCGACGGAGCGGCCGCCGGCGCAGCGGGCGCCGTCGCGTAAACGGGTGCCGGGGCCGGAGCCGGTGCGGGAGCGGCGCCGTAGCGGCTCACCCGAATGCGGCGATCGCCATCGCGCACCTCGATCTCGCCCAGATCGCCCTCGGCGACGAGCTTCGCGAGTTCACGCACGAGCGCCGCATCGACGCGCATCGTCTGCCCGTCGTGATCGGCTCCATGCGGCAGGTCGTCATGGTCGTCGTCGCGATGGTCGCTCGAGTGATCGCTCATTGGGGGAAGCCGCCTTTCGAAGCTAACGTGGGTGCGCGCCGCGCCGCTGATCATCCGGTCGCTATAGGTCGCCGCTCGCCGCGGCGTCCAGCGCGAGCAGATAGGAACGCGCGCCGAAGCCCGAAATCGTGCCCCGCGCCGCTTGCCCGATCAGGCTGACGTGGCGAAAATCCTCGCGCGCGAGCGGGTTGGAGAGGTGCACCTCGATCACCGGCACGGCGATGCTGCGCACCGCATCGTGCAACGCGACCGACGTGTGCGTGAGCCCGCCCGCGTTGAGCAGAACAGCGAGCGCCTGCGCGTCCTCAGCGTCGTGCAGCCAGTCGATGAGGTGGCCTTCGTGGTTCGACTGGCGGACGTCGACCGCCACCCCCAGTTCGCGCGCACGGGTCGACAGCTCAGCCGCGATGTCGTCGAGGCTGTCGTGGCCATAAATCTCGGGCTCGCGGGCGCCGAGGCGGTTGAGGTTGGGGCCGTTGAGGACGAAGATCGTGCGCAGCTCGCTCATGCCGGGCGGGTGGCATGGGGCGCGTTCCCACGCAAGCCGCCCTTGCGCCGAGCGCGACGCGCGGCCACATCGGCGCCATGCTCGACATCACCCTCAACGGCGAGCCGCGGCAGGTCGCGGCAGGGATCAGCGTCGCGGCGATGATCGCGCAGCTGGGGCTCGACCCCGCGCGGGTGGCGGTGGAGCGCAACCGCGAGATCGTGGCGCGCTCGACGCTCGCCAACGTTGTGGTGGCGGCGGGCGACCAGTTCGAAATCGTGGAGTTCGTGGGCGGTGGTTGATCAGGTTGGGACGTTGGCGTCGGCGGCTGCCGCGCAGGACGATGGCTGGGAAGTGGGCGGGCGCCGATACACCTCGCGGCTAATCGTCGGCACCGGCAAGTATAAGGATCTGGCGCAAGATGCCGCCGCGGTCGCGGCTGCGGGGGCGGAGATCGTCACCGTCGCGGTGCGCCGCGTCAACCTCACCGATCGCAACGCGCCGCGGCTGACCGACTTCATCGACCCCAAGAAAATCACCTACCTCCCCAATACCGCGGGCTGCTTCAATGCCGAGGAAGCGGTGCGCACGCTGCGGTTGGCGCGCGAAGCAGGGGGCTGGGACCTCGTCAAGCTGGAGGTGCTGGGCGAGGCGAAGACGCTCTACCCCGACATGCGCGAAACGCTGCACGCGACCGAGACGCTGGCCAAGGAGGGCTTCCTGCCGATGGTCTATTGCGTCGACGATCCGATCGCCGCGAAGCAGCTGGAGGATGCGGGCGCGGTGGCGGTGATGCCGCTGGGCGCGCCGATCGGGTCGGGGCTCGGCATCCAGAATCGCGTCACCATCCGGCTTATCGTCGAGGGCGCGAAAGTGCCGGTGCTGGTCGATGCGGGCGTCGGCACCGCCAGCGACGCCGCCGTGGCGATGGAGCTTGGCTGCGACGGCGTCCTGATGAACACCGCCATTGCCGAGGCGAAGGACCCGATCCTGATGGCCGCCGCGATGAAAGCCGCGGTCGAAGCCGGCCGCCTCGCCTACCGCGCGGGCCGCATGGCGACGCGCAAATACGCCGACCCGAGTTCGCCGCTCGCGGGCTTGATCTGACCTCGTGAAGCTCGACGCGGATATTGCGCTGGTGCAGCGGCTGGCGGAGGCGGCGCGCGGGGCAATCCTTCCGCTATATCGCAGCGACGACTTGGGGGAGGAGGCCAAGGGCGATGCCTCCCCGGTGACGCGCGCGGATCGTGCGGCGGAGGCTGCGATGCGCGCGATCCTCGACGCCGAACGGCCCGCGGACGGCATCGTTGGCGAGGAATATGGCAAGTCCCGCGACGGCGCGGCGCGGCAATGGGTGCTCGATCCGATCGACGGCACGGTCAGCTTCATGGCCGGGCGGCCGCTGTTCACGACGCTGATCGCGCTGATGGTCGATGGCTTCCCGGTGCTGGGGCTGATCGACCAGCCGGTGCTCGGCGAACGCTGGCTCGGCGCGAGCGGGCAGGCGACGACGCTCAACGGGCGTGTCGTCCGCACGCGGGCTTGCCGCGAGCTGTCCTCCGCGATGCTGGCGACGACCAGCCCGCACCTGTTTTCGGCGCATGAGGGCGAGCATTTCCTGAGCCTCGCGGGCAAGGTTGCGACGCCGCGCATCGTCTACGGCGGCGATGCGTACAACTACGCGCTGCTCAGCATGGGACAGGTCGACCTGGTGGTCGAGGCGGGGCTGAAACTGCACGACCTCGCCGCGCTGGCGCCGGTGGTCGAGGGCGCGGGCGGGCTGATGTGCGATTGGGCGGGTGAGCCGCTTCATGCCGCGAGTGGAGGCGATGTCATCGCGCTGGGCGACCCGGCGCGGATGGAAGACGTGCTGGAAGCATTAGCCTGCCATCACGGATGACGGCCGCCGGGGGGGTGGCGTTCAGTCGTCGCGTTCGAGCGCGTCGGGGCGATGGGCGGCTTGCTTGCCGTCGTCGGTTTCGACGAGCCACTGCGGATCATCCTCCGATGCGGCGACATGGCGCCCCTTGATGTCCATCGGTTCGGTGATCTTGCGGACGATCTTGCCATGGGCGGTGCCGCCGTGGCTGTTCCAGCGGACGCGCGTGCCTTTGCGAAGACCGGTCGTCATATCCGAACTCCTCCCGTGAGACACCGATACAACGCCGCTGGCGCGAACTTGTCGCTCGCCCGCGAGGTGGCGTGCGGTCCGCCCGCCGCGGCCATTGACTCGCGCGCCCATGACCTTCCAATGATATAGTGTATCTTTGATTGGGAGGGGGGAACCATGCAATCATTGTTGGCGGACGATTTTCCGTGGTTGAACCGTCGCTGGCTCGCTGTGGCCGCGATCGTGCTCAGCATTCTCACCTGGGCGAGCGACCTCACCGGGCTGGTTTATGAATGCCCCTATTGCCGGACGCAGCGCACGGTGATCGGGCTGCTGGGCCTGTTGCTGCTGACGCCGCTGTGGCGGCACTGGATCGGGCGGATGCTGGGCACCGTGCTGGGGGTGCTCGGCCTCGTCGTCGCGGCAACCCAGCACTTTAACAGCTGGAAGAAGATCATGGCCGGCACCTTCGAATGGGGCCCGCACTGGTATATCCATCCCTGGCTGCTGTCGGGCTTTGCCCTGTTCATCATCAGCGGGCTGCTGATGATCATCTGGGAGGCGCCTGCCCGGCGGGCGGCCGAAGCCCTGCCGCCGACGCCGGGGGTCGCGTGACGGTCGAGGCTGCCCAACGATGACAAGGCGCGCCGAAGAAGGGTGAACGGCGCGCCTTGTCGATCGGCTCAGCGGGGAATGGCGCGCGTCAGAAGCGCGTGCCGATCCCTGCGCCGAATACGAACGGCGACAACCGTACGCGGCTGGTCTGCACACCGGCGCCCGCCGTCGTCAGCGTCGCGGTGGTGCGGATGTCGATATATTTGACGTCGAGGTTGAGGAACAGGTTGCGGCCGATGTCGAAATCGACCCCCGCCTGCGCCGCCCAGCCGACGCTGTCCGACAGTCCGACGCGGGTCGCGCCAACCGCGCCTTCCAGCGCCGGGGTCGGATCGGAATTGTAGAAGATCGTGTAGTTGATGCCCGCGCCGACATAAGGCCGCACGCTCGCCGTCGGGGCGAGGTGATATTGCAGCGTGAGCGTCGGCGGAAGCACCGACGTTTCAGCGAGCTTGCCGAGCGGGGCGGTCGCGCCAACACCGGAAATGCTGTGGCGCGTGGTCGCGGCGATCAGTTCGGCCCCGATGTTGTCGGTCAACATGTAGGTCACGTCGACTTCGGGCGTGACCACGTCGTTGACCTGCAGGCGGTCGGTGGGGAATGCCGGGTTGACGCCGTTCGACTCTTCGTTGGGCGCGACGACGATGGCGCGAGCGCGCACCAGAACATCGCCCTTTTCGGCCTGCGCTGCGGTGCTGCCGCTCAGAATCGCGAGCGCCAGCAGCGCCTTTTTATACCCTGTCACCGATGCCTCCTTTGGTTGGGTGATGGGTTGCCGCTACGCCGATAAGCCCCGAAAACTTTGATCAAGATCAAAGTTTTGCGTGATCGTCACCCTGTTGCGCGGAGGTCACGGCGCGCGGTTGCGAAGTGGGGCCGGTTCGGCTAGAGGGCGCAGCTTCACGACACGTCCCATCGACGCTCGCCTGGCCATCAGGGCTGCCACGGCGGGCTGAGGGGCGTCTCAACGGAAAGGACGAAAATGCCCAAGCTCAAGACCAAGAGCGGCGTCAAGAAACGCTTCAAGTTCACCGCCACCGGCAAGGTGAAGCACGGCGTCGCCGGCAAGCGCCACCGCCTGATCAGCCACAATGCGAAATATATCCGCAGCAACCGCGGCACCAGCGTGCTGAGCGATGCGGATGTCGCCCACGTGCGCCTGTGGGCGCCCTACGGCCTGAAGTAAGGGAGCGCTGATCGATGGCACGCGTCAAACGGGGCACCACCACCCGCGCCAAGCACAATAATATCCTCGCCCAGGCGAAGGGCTATTATGGCCGGCGCAAGAACACCATCCGCATCGCGCGGCAGGCGGTCGAAAAGGCCGGCCAGTACGCCTATCGCGATCGCAAGGCCAAGAAGCGCAACTTCCGCGCGCTGTGGATTCAGCGCATCAACGCGGCGGTGCGCGCGGAGGGCATCACCTATTCGCAGTTCATGCACGGCGCGAAGCTTGCCGGCATCACGCTCGACCGCAAGATCATGGCCGACCTTGCCATGAACGAAGGCGCAGCGTTCACCGCGGTGATCGCGCAGGCCAAGGCCGCGCTGCCGACGGAGGCGCAGGCGACCGCCTGACGGCTCCCGTCGCTTGCGAACGTGAAACGACGCGCGTGGTGCGAGCCACGCGCGTTTTTTCGTGGTGTTCAGGCCTTCCATCCCTCCGCCCGCTGCTCCGGGCGTCGGCGGCTGGACTTTCGCGCGCCGCGCTTTTGCGGCACAGGCGGCGGCTCGCTCCCACGCTCCATGACGGAAAACATGTCGGACTTATCGCACCTTCAGCAGCAACTCCTCGCCGGCATCGAGGCGGCGGCCGATCTGCCCGCGTTGGAGGCGCTGCGGGTGTCGGCGCTCGGCAAGCAGGGGAGCGTCAGCGCGCTGCTGAAGACGCTGGGCGCGATGTCGCCCGAACAGCGCCAGGCCGAAGGCCCGCGCATCCATGCATTGCGCGAGACGGTGAGCGGCGCGCTGGCGAAGCGCAAGGCGGCGCTCGAAGCCGCGGCAATGAGCGAGCGGTTGGCTGGCGAGCGCCTGGACCTCAGCCTCCCCGCCGACGCGCACCCGCGCGGCAGCATCCATCCCGTCAGTCAGGTGATGGACGAGCTCGCGGAGATTTTCGCCGACCTCGGCTTCGCGGTCGCCACCGGGCCGGAGATCGAGGACGAGTGGCATAATTTCGACGCGCTCAACATCCCCGAGACTCACCCCGCCCGCGCGATGCACGATACCTTCTACGTCGGACCGCAGCGCGGCTCGACTGACGGCGGACTTGCTCCGCCGTCGGGGCTGGCCAGCAACCAGCGCTTCGTTCTGCGCACGCACACGTCGCCGGTGCAGATCCGCACGATGCTCGACCAGCAACCGCCGATCCGCATCATCGCGCCGGGGCGCGTCTATCGCAGCGACAGCGACGCGACGCATACGCCGATGTTCCACCAAGTGGAGGGGCTGGTGATCGATCGTGGCATCACCATGGGCCACCTCAAATGGACGCTCGAGACGTTCCTCAAGGCGTTCTTCGAAACCGACGACATCGTCCTGCGGCTGCGGCCGAGCTATTTCCCCTTCACCGAACCGTCGGCGGAGGTCGACGTCGGCTATCGCGCGGAGGCGGGGCGGCGCATCGTCGGCGGTGACGGCGACGCGCCCGGCCATGCGTGGATGGAGCTGCTGGGGAGCGGCATGGTGCATCGCAAGGTGCTCGCCGCGGGGGGCGTCGATCCTGACGAATGGTCGGGTTTTGCCTTTGGTGTCGGCGTCGATCGGCTGGCGATGCTCAAATATGGGATGGACGATTTGCGCGCCTTCTTCGACGGCGACGTCCGCTGGATGCGGCATTACGGGTTCGGCGCGCTGGACGTGCCGACGTTGTCGGGGGGGATGCGCCCGTGAAGTTCACGCTCGACTGGCTCAAGAGCCACCTCAGCGGCGATTACACGCTCGACGATGTCGTCGCGACCCTGAACCGCATCGGGCATGAGGTCGAGGGGGTCGAGGACCCCGCGGCGAAGCTCGCCGGTTTCCGCATCGCACGGGTGCTGACCGCCGAACGCCACCCGCAGGCCGACAAGCTGCAGGTGCTGAGCGTCGACACCGGCGATGGGGCTGAGCCGCTGCAAGTGGTGTGCGGCGCGCCCAACGCGCGTGCGGGGATGGTCGGCGTGCTCGGCTTGCCCGGCGCGGTGGTCCCGGCGAACGGCATGGAGCTCAAAGTTTCCGCCATTCGCGGGGTCACGAGCAACGGCATGATGTGCTCGGCGCGCGAACTTGGGCTGGGCGACGAGCATGACGGCATCCTCGATCTCTACGATGCGGAAGGCGCGGTGGGGACGGCCTACGCCGACTATGCGGGCGCGGGCGATCCGGTGATCGACGTCAGCATCACCCCCAATCGGCAGGACTGCATGGGCGTGCGCGGAATCGCGCGCGACCTCGCGGCAGCGGGGTTGGGGACGCTGGTCCCGCTTGAGGTCCCGGTGGTCGAGGGCGCGGGCGAGCCGCCGGCAATAGGCATCGACGACGCGGCGGGCTGTCCCGCCTTCTGGGGCCGCGCCATTCGCGGGGTCGATGCTACGCGTCCGACGCCCGACTGGATGAAGCGGCGGCTGGAGGCGGTCGGGCAGCGTTCGATCAACCTCATCGTCGACATCACCAACTATGTCATGCTCGACCTCGGGCGGCCGAGCCATGCCTATGACATGGCGGGGCTGACCGGCACGCTGACCGCGCGGGCCGCGCGCGAAGGTGAGGGCGTCACAGCGCTCAACGGCAAGGATTATACGCTCGAGCCGGGCATGACGGTCATCGCCGACGACGCGCGCGTACACGACATCGCCGGGATCATGGGCGGCCAAGATTCGGGGGTGAGCGAAGCCACTCGCGACGTGCTGCTAGAGGTCGCCTATTTCACGCCCGAGCGCATCGCGCTGACCGGGCAGGCGCTGGCGCTGACCAGCGACGCGCGGACGCGGTTCGAGCGTGGGGTGGACCCGGCGTTCCTCGACGATGCGACCGCGATCCTGACCTTCCTCATCACGCATTATGCGGGCGGCGAGGCGAGTGCCGTCGCGCGGGTCGGCGAACCGCCGGTCGCGACCCCCGAGGTAACGTTCGATCCTTCGCTGACCGCGCGACTGGGCGGAGTTGAGGTGAGCGAGGACGAACAGGCGGCGATCCTCGAACGGTTGGGCTTCACCGTCGAGCGCGGTGCGCCGTGGCGCGTCACGGTGCCGAGCTGGCGGCGTGATATCGACGGCGGCGCGGACCTCGTCGAGGAGGTGCTGCGCATCCGCGGCTATGACGCGATCCCGTCGACCCCGCTACCGCGCGCCGAGGGCGTTGCGCTGGCGACCGCGACCGCCGAGCAGCGGCTCGAACGCCGGCTGCGGCGCACCGCCGCCGCCCTGGGGTTGGGCGAGGTGGTGACGTGGAGCTTCATCGCCGAGGGCGAGGCGGCGCGCTTCGGTGGCGCGGCGCATGTCCTCGCCAACCCGATCAGCGAGGAGCTGAAGGCAATGCGCCCGTCGCTGCTGCCGGGGCTGCTCGGCGCGGCGTCGCGCAATGCCGCGCGTGGTGAGGCGAGCGTGCGGCTGTTCGAGATCGGGCGGCGCTACCTCGCCGACGGCGAACATCCCACGTTGACGCTGCTGCTGACCGGCGATGCGGCTCCGCGCGGGTGGCAAAACGGCCGCGCGTCACCGGTGTCGCCGTTCGAGGCGAAGCGCCTGGCGGAAGCGCTGCTCGAAGCCGCCGGCGCGCCAGTCGAGCGGCTGCAGGTCATGGACGCGGGCGCCGATGTGGACGGGCTGTGGCACCCCGGCCAGTCCGCATCGCTGCGCTTGGGACCAAAGGCGATGCTGGCGCGGTTCGGGACGCTGCACCCGGCGCTGCTCGCCGCCTACGACATCAACGGCGCGGCGGTGGCAGTAGAGATTTTCCTCGAGGCCATTCCGATGAAGCGCGCCGGCGGTTCCGCGCGGCCTGCGTTCACGCCACGGCTGCAACAGTCGGTGACCCGCGACTTCGCCTTCCTCGTGCCTGAGACGCTGGCCGCTGGCGAACTGGTGCGCGCCGTCCGGGGGGCGGACAAAGCGAGCATCGTCGCCGCGCGGGTGTTCGATCGCTTCACCGGTGCGGGGGTCCCCGACGGGCAAACCAGTGTCGGGGTCGAAGTAACGCTCCAGCCGGGGGAGAAGAGCTTCACCGACGCGGAGATCAAGGCGATCGGCGAGCGCATCGTCGCTGTGGCGGCAAAGCTCGGCGCGACGTTGCGGGCTTAGCTGAACGCCGCGCGACCAATGCATTCAGCATTGCTCAACCGGCGTCGGTGCAGGGTGAGCGCATGGTCTCGCTCCGCCTCTCCCATGCCGCCCGCTCGCGCGTGATGCTCGCCGTTTCCTTGGCTGCCGGCTTCGCGCTCGGTGCGGCGGGGGTGAGCGCGCAGGCGGCGGCCGACGCACCGCCTGTCGTTGCCGCCGCCCGCTAGGCGCGATCGCCGTCGGTCAGCAGTGCGCTGAGCGGATCATTCTGCCAGAATTCGCGGACGAACGCCCACGCCTCATCGGCAGTCTCGACGAATTTGAACAGGTCGAGATCGCGCGGTGAAATCACGCCCTCTTCGGCCAGCGCCTCGAAATTGACGACGCGCTGCCAGAAATCGCGCCCGAACAGGATGATGGGTAGTGGCGTCATCTTGCCGGTCTGCACCAGCGTCAGCAGCTCGAACATTTCATCGAGCGTGCCGAAGCCGCCGGGGAACACGGCGACGGCGCGGGCGCGCAGCAGGAAGTGCATCTTCCTCAGCGCGAAATAGTGGAACTGGAATGACAGCCCGGGCGTGACGTAGCGGTTGGGCGCCTGTTCGTGTGGCAGAACGATGTTGAGCCCGACGCTTTCCGCGCCCGCGTCATAGGCGCCCCGGTTCGCTGCCTCCATGATCGAAGGCCCGCCGCCCGAGCAGACGACGAAGTGGCGCATCCCGGCCTCGTCGCGGGGAACCGCGCTCGCCCGCTGCGCGAGTTTATAGGCTTCGGCATAGTAGTGCGCGTTGGCGCACAGCCGCTCGGCGACGCGCTGCTCGGCCGGCGTCTTGGCCGCCGCGAGCAGCGCGGGCGCACTTTCCGGCGACGGTATGCGCGCCGAACCGTACATCACGAACATCGACCCGATCTGCGCTTCGTCGAGCAGCAATTCGGGCTTCATCAGCTCAAGCTGAAAGCGGACCGGACGCAGGTCGGCGCGCAGCAGAAATTCATTGTCCTGGAACGCCAAGCGGTACGCGGGGTGGTCGGTTTGCGGCGTCGGCAGCGTGCGCGCGGCGAAGCGCGCGTCTTCATGCGCATGCGGGAACGGCGAGGCGGCGCGGGCGGCTGCGCTGGCGGGATCGAGGGGTTCGGTCATGGGCTGCCGCGCTACCGGCAGAAGCGGCGCTCCGCCATATCGAAGTGAAAATGATTGGCGTGCGCGGCATTATATTCGGGGCCGAGCACGGTGCCGAAGCGGCGGCAGGCGGATGCGTGCAGCAGCCGCAGGAAGCGCCGGTCGCGCTCGTCACCGCGCCAGCCGCCGAGCACGCTGACCTTCGTCCCGTCTTCGAGCACGAAGGCGGCGACGTCGATGGCGTTGGCGTAGGCGTGTTCGGACCGCGGTCCGGCCTGAAGGTTGTAGATGTTGCGGCAGGCGAGCGTGCCGAAGGTTTCGACCCGCGCGACGTCCTTGCCATAAACCTGCCGCGCCGCGGGCTGGACCGCGTGACGGATCCAGCCGGTGTAGGCGCCGGCGAGCTGACAGGTCATCGGCCCGAGGTTGGTCTGCGGGACGCCGATGTCCGCCAGGCGAACGCTCGACCGCGCGGAGCAGTTGGCGCCCATGTCGCGATCGGCGAGCGGGGTGAAGCGCGCGCCGACGGCGGACAGGTTGGAGATGCAGCGTTCGCCTTCGCGCCAGTCGGGCGCGGCGGAGACGGCGCCGGTGCGGCGAGCGATCGGGCCGGGTCCTACGGGCGCGGCGATCCGCACGCTCGTATCGCGCGACGCACGCGGCTCGGGCGCCTGCCCCGCCGGCACGCACGCCGCGAGTGCGAGCGCTTGTGCGCTGGCGAGCAGCATCACCGTGCGGGATTTCGCCATGTCGCGCCTCCAACATCGGCCCACTCGGGCCGTGGTGGAGGAGACGTTAATCATCCACAATGAACCTGCGGATGCGAGGGTTGGTCAACGCGGTGTTAACCGGCATGCAGCGGCTCGGGAGGTCAGCCCTTTCCCTCGCGCGGGCGGCGCGGCATAGCGGGGGACATGTCGGACGAATTCTACCGCATGAAGCGGCTGCCGCCCTACGTCATCGCCGAAGTCAACGCGATGCGCGCGGCGGCGCGGGCCCGGGGCGAGGACATCATCGACCTCGGCATGGGCAACCCCGACCTGCCGCCGCCTCAGCACGTCATCGACAAGCTGTGCGAAGTGGCGCGAAAGCCCGACGCACATGGCTATTCGGCGTCGAAGGGCATCGCCGGGCTGCGCCGCGCGCAGGCGAACTATTACGCGCGGCGCTTTGGGGTGGAGGTCGATCCCGAAAGCGAAGTGGTGGTGACGATGGGATCGAAGGAGGGGCTGGCGAGCCTCGCCACCGCGATCACCGCGCCGGGCGACGTCGTGCTGGCGCCCAACCCCAGCTATCCGATCCATACGTTCGGCTTCATCATCGCCGGGGCGACCATCCGCTCGGTGCCGACGACGCCCGACGAGGCCTATTTCGAGAGCCTCGAGCGGGCGATGCAGTACACTGTGCCGCGTCCGAGCGTGCTGGTGGTGAACTACCCCTCCAACCCCACCGCGGAGACGGTCGACCTCGCCTTTTACGAGCGGCTGGTCGCCTGGGCGCGCGAGGCGGGGGTGTGGATCATCAGCGACCTCGCCTATTCCGAACTCTACTATGACGGTCGGCCCACCCCTTCTATCCTGCAGGTGAAGGGCGCCAAGGACGTCGCGGTCGAGTTCACCTCGCTATCCAAGACCTTTTCGATGGCGGGCTGGCGGGTCGGCTTCGCGGTCGGCAATGCTAAGCTGATCGCGGCGATGACGCGGGTCAAAAGCTACCTCGACTATGGTGCGTTCACGCCGGTGCAGGCGGCGGCGTGCGCGGCGCTGAACGGCCCGCAGGACATCGTCGAACAGAACCGTGCGCTCTACCACAAGCGGCGCGATGTGCTGGTCGAAAGCTTCGGTCGCGCCGGGTGGGACATCCCCCCGCCGCCCGCGAGCATGTTCGCCTGGGCCCCGCTGCCGCCCGCGCTGGCGCACCTCGGCAGCCTCGAATTTTCGAAGCAGCTGCTGGGCGAGGCGGGCATCGCGGTGGCGCCGGGGGTGGGCTACGGCGAGGACGGCGAGGGCTTCGTCCGCATCGCGCTGGTCGAAAATGAGCAGCGGCTGCGGCAGGCGGCGCGCAACCTCCGCCGCTTCCTCGCCGCGCGCGGGGTCAACACGCCGACCCAGGCGCTGGCGGGATGAGCGAGGGGGCGGCGAGCGGGTGCCCGATGGCCGCGTCGGGGGATGCCGGCGCGGATGAGGGGCGCGTCACCTACGGCAGCTACCTCAACCTCGACGCGGTGCTGGCGAGCCAGCTGCCGCGATCCGACCGGCATGACGAGCTGCTGTTCATCATCCTCCATCAGACGATGGAGCTGTGGATCAAGCAGATCCTCGCCGAGATCGACGCGGCCATCGAAGAGGTGCGCGCCGACCGGCCGATCGTCGCCTACAAACATCTCGCGCGAGTCAGCCGCATTTTTGCGACGATGACCAGCGCGTGGGACGTGCTGGCGACGATGACCCCGTCCGACTACACCGAATTTCGCGAGGTGCTGGGGACGAGTTCGGGCTTTCAGTCCGATCAGTTCCGCACGCTCGAGGTGCGGCTGGGGCTGCGTGAAGGGCCGGCGGGTGGGCCCGCCACCCGCGCGGCAAGGGCGCTGCCGAGCCTGTGGGCGGAGGCCAATGCCGCCGCTGCGCGCGGCGGACTGCCGATCCCGCAGGACGTGCTCGAACGTCCCGCCGATGTTGTGTGGGCGGAGGATGAACGCGTGCGTAGCGCGTGGGCGGAGGCCTATCGCCAACCCGATCGCTACTGGGACATCTACCAGCTGGCGGAGAAGCTCGTCGACATCGACGATGCGCTGTCGACCTGGCGTTATCGCCACGTGATGACCGTCGCGCGGATCATCGGCGGCAAGCGCGGCACCGGCGGGTCGAGCGGGGTCGGCTATCTCGAAACGACGCTGCGGCTGCGCGCCTTTCCCGAACTGTGGCAATTGCGGACCGAGCTGTGAGCCTGATCGACGCGCGGCGCCTGTTTCAGCGCAGCCTCGCCGCCGCGCCCGAGCGGCTGCACTTCGCCGCGCACAGCCATCACCTGTGGCCCGACGCGAGCTATGTCGGGCAGCTCGCCGCATGGGAGGATGCCGCGCGCCTTGCCGACCGCAAGTGGGAGCGGGTGATGGGCGAGATCTGGCCCGCCGCACAGCGCCACGTCGCCGAGGAACTCGCTCTGCCCGACCCGTCGACGGTGGTGTTCGGCGGCAACACGCATGAGCTGATTGTGCGGCTGGCGAGCCACCTGCCGCGCCCGCTGAAGCTGGTGATGGGCGAGGGCGAGTTCCATTCGATGACCCGCCAGGCGGCGCGGTGGGAGGAGGCGGGGGAGGCGATCGTCACGCGCGTCGCCGCGGGCCCCGACCTCACCGCGCGGGTGGCGCGGGCGGCACGCGACCATGACGCGCGGCTGGTCGTGCTGAGCCATGTCGCGTTCGGCACGGGCGCGGTGGTCGAGGATCTCGCCCCGCTGGCGGACATCGCCGGCGACGGTGGAGACGGCCCGATCGTGGTGATCGACGGCTACCACGGCTTTATGGCGGTGGAGAGCGACTTCGCGCCATTCGCCGACCGCCTCTGCTACGTCGCAGGCGGATATAAATATGCGATGGCCGGGGAGGGCGTGGGCTTCCTCCACGTCCCGCATCACATCGCAGCCCGGCCGGTGCTGACCGGCTGGTATGCGGCGTTCGACGATCTGCAGGCGCCGAGCGGGGTGGGATATGCACCCGATGCGCGGCGCTTGCTCGGCGCGACGTTCGATCCGTCGGGGCTCTACCGCTTCGTCGCGGTGCGCGACATGCTCGCGGACGAGGGGCTGACGACAGCGCGCATCACCGGGCATTGCGACGCGCTTCGCCGTGCGTTCGAGGCTCAGGTCGGGGATACGCCGCTGCGGGAGGCGGAGCGGGTCAACCCGGACATCGCCGGCGCGCTGCACGCGCGCTTCGTCGCGCTGCGCCATCCCGACGCCGCGCGGTGGAGCGAGCGTCTGCGCGAACGCGAGGTCATCACCGACGTGCGCGGCGATGTGCTGCGGATCGGCTTCGGGCTATACCAGAGCGAACGCGACCTCTCCGCGCTGATCGACGCATTGCACGCGCTTTAGGCCGGTCGGCGTTCCGACCTCTGTCCTACAGCGCGTCGCTCACCATAACCGCCGCGCTTTGGAGACCCTGACCGGAGCGCGCCCATGTCCGCCGACCCATCCCCCAGCCCCCGCCGCGTATCACCCGCCGGCATCGCGCTCATCAAGCGCTGGGAGGGAAGCCGGCTCACCGCCTACCGCTGCCCGGCGGGGGTGTGGACGATCGGCTTTGGTTCGACCGGCGCGCATGTCGTCGAGGGTCTGCGGATCGACGAGGAGACCGCCGAACACTGGCTGCGCCGCGACCTCGCCAGATTCGAGCGCGTCGTTGCGGCGGCCTGTCCGGCAAGTGCGCCGGCACAGTTCGACGCGATGGTCAGCCTGGCCTTCAACGTGGGCGGCGCGGCCTTTCGCGCCTCGACGCTGGTGCGGCTGCACAATGCCGGCGACTTCGACGGCGCGGCGGCGCAGTTCGGACGCTGGGTCCTTGCCAAGGGGCGCAAGCTCCCTGGCCTGGTGAAGCGCCGCGCAGACGAGGCGCGGCTTTACCGGAGTGCGGGGGCGTGAGCGCGCTCGCCCCGGCCGCCGCACGGGAGGCGCGCGCCATGATCGCGCTGCTCGCCTCGATCGCGGGCGCGGTGGTGCTGACCGGCTTTGCCGCGTGGATCGTGGCGCTGTTGGCGGAACCGGCGCTGTGGCCGCCTACCAGCGCCGCCGAGCGCGTGGCAGCGTTGCAGCTGATGCTCGCGTTGCTCGGCATGACCATCGCCGCGGTGCTGCTCGGCCTCGGCTTTGCCATCAACCGGCGCGCCTTCCGCGCCAGCGTCGGCGGCCGCGTGGGCGGTTCGATCGAACTCAGCGGCGGCGAAGGCGAGGTCGCGCGATGATCGCCGCGCTCGCCATCGCCCTGCGGGGCCTGCCACGCCGGCTGTCGCTCGGCGCGGCGGCGGTGCTGGCGGTGATCGTCGCCGTGTCGCTGCTCCGCCGAGATGCTGCGCGTGACTCGCGCGAACGCGCGAAGCTGGAACAACGCGAAGCGACGCTGCGCCAGCGTGCGCGCGAATTAACCGCCGATGCGCGCCTCGCGACCGGACTGGACCGCGCCCGCGTCGCCGACCGCCAACGACAGGAGCAATTCGATGCCGCCACCCGCCACCTGCCCGATGCTGCTCCGTCGGCTCGCGCTCGTCTGCGCCTGTGCGCTGAGCGGAGCCTGCGCGACCACCCCGCCTGCCGCGAGCCCGGTCGGGCACCCGCCCGCTGAGCTGTTCGCCCGCGCCGACCGGCCCGAACCGGGGCCAGACGCGCTGACCAGCGACGCGGCCTATGAACGCTGGGTCAGCGCGCTAGATGCGTGGGGCCGTGACAATGCGCGGCGGCTCGATGCGGCGTGTCGCTGGTGGCGCGAGGCCGCGAGCGAACGCGCGCGCGACCTCGCTTGCCGGCCCGCGTCAGTGAGCGAGCAGCAGCGGTAGCGGGGCATCGTCGAGCAGGCGACGCGTCGCCCCGCCGAACAGCGCCTCACGCAGGCGACTGCGGCCATAGGCACCCATCACCAGCATTCCCGCGCCCGAACTTGCGACCGCCTGCGCCAGCGCGGCATCGCGATCGTCGCGCGCACCGACGCGCTGGCTCGCGACCTCCGCGTTGACGCCGTGCGCCTTGAGGTAGGCGATAGCGCTCGCGGTGGCGATCGGCTCCGCCTCGCTCTCGATGCTGAGGATGGTGACGCGGCTGGCGAGCTTGAGCAGAGGCAGCGCGGCGCGCATCGCCGTCGCGCTTTCCGCGCTGTCGTTCCAGGCGACCACCGCCGCCCCCGTCGGGTCGAAGTTCGCCCCTTCGGGCAGGGCCAGCACCGGCACGCGCGCCTCGAGAGCGAGGTCGCCCGCGAGTCGCGCCGCTTCATGTGCGCGCGCGACCGGCTCGCCGCCCAGCCCGACGATGACGAGGTCCGCAAAACGCGCACCGTCCGCCAGCGCGATCAGCGGGTCCGCCTCGCTCATCTGCACGTCGAGGCGCTTGCCCGAGAAGCGTGACTGCAGCCCTTCGGCCAGCCCCTCATCCTTTTCCCGCGCCGCGTCGAACGCCTCCTTGGCGAGATAGGCGCCGCCGAACGGGTCGGTCGCGATGTAGCGGATCATCGGCGTGTCGATGAGGGCGACGACGTCGCCGTCCATCCGCTCGGCGAGCGACAGCGCGGTAGCGATCCGCTGCTCGGCGGCGGGGGAGGCGTCGGCCTGGACGAGGATACGGCGCATCGGTCGGCTCCATTGCGGCTGCGGGTCTAACCCGTTGACTATGCACGCCGCGTCAAGTCGTTCCTTGACCCGGGTCAAACCGCGAGCTTAGCGAGGCCGGTCATGCCCGCAACCCGCCCATGCCACCGCCTTGCCGCGCTCGCCCTGCTCGCGTCGATGCCGATGGCGCTTAGCGGCTGCGTTGCGGCCGCGATCCCGCCGATCATCGCCGGCGCCGCCATCGGCAAGCGCGCGCTCCCGGAGCGCGAAGCCGGGCCGCGCGCCCGGTCGGCCGCCACGACACCGGTCCGCGAGAGCGGCGGCGTACCGGTCGCGCCTTCCGCCAACGACATCCCGCCGGTGGAGGCCGCGCCGAGGGCGGAAGAGCCGGTCGCAGAGCGTAGCGCCAGCGGACCGATCGACGCGGAAAGCTTCGCGCGCGAGGTGGCGCTGAAGCTTGCGGCGCGGCGCGGCGGGCAGGTGGAGGCGTCGGCGGTCATCGACCGCTCGGCGGCGGGTGGCTTTGCGCCGTGCGGGGACAAGCCGGCGGCGGTGGTCATCGACCTCGACGATGGCCAGGGCGTGCCGCGCGTGCCCGCCAGCGCCAGCTTCGTGCGCGCGATCGACGCACTGCGCGGGATGGAGGCGAAACCGCTGTTCTTCACCGCCAGCCGCGATTCGCGCCGCACCGACGCGCTGCTCACCGACCTGCAGGTGAGCGGGCTGGGGTCGGGCTCGCGCTGGGACGAGCTGTGGATCCCCGGCGGCTACGCCGGTCGTACCCGCGCCGACCTGTTCGCCACCGCCGCGCGCCACCATTGCGTCATGGCCATCGCCGGCGACCGGGTGGCGGATTTCGCGCCCGGCGGTGACGAGCGTGCGCTGCCGTCGAACCGCGATGCGCAGATGGGGCGACGCTGGTTTCTCCTGAGCGAGCTCGGCGCGGGCTGAAGCGTCAGGCCTCCGCGCTCTCGCGCAACACGGCCTCACCGCGCGCCAGCTGGCGTTTGAGATCGGCCTTGAGCGCGGCAGGGTCGCGGGCGATCAGGAAGCCGAAACTTACCCCGCCTTCCTTGCTGGCGGTGGCGTGGTGCAGCTTGTGCGCCTGCACCAGCCGCTTGGCGTAGCCCGACTTCGGCACCCAGCGGAAATAGCGTTGATGCACCAGCCCGTCGTGCGCGAGCGTATAGAGGATGCCGTAGCCAAGGATGCCGAGCGCGATCCAGGTCGCCGGCGGCCAAGCGCGGCTCCCCAGCACCCATTCGCTGCCCCACACGAACATCGCGATGCTCATTGCCGCGCCGACAACGGCGTAGAGGTCGTTCTTTTCAAACACCCCGTCGTGGCGTTCGTGATGGTCACGATGCCAGCCCCAGCCCCAGCCGTGCATGATATATTTGTGGCTCGCCCAGGCGACGCCCTCCATCACGGCGATGGTGGCGACGATGACGAGCGCGGGGAGGAGAAGGCTGCTCACGCGCGCGAATATAGGCGCGCGCGGGGAGCGGGGGAAGCGGGTTGGTGGGCGGTGCGGGGCGGCGGCCGTTACCACCGCGGCAGAGCCTCCTAACGCCGTCGTGCGGCGGTGCGGGCGATTTCCGTCAGTTCGGCGCGCAGCGTCAGCTCGGCGAGGCGGCTGTCGGCTTTCATCGCATGTTCGGTATCGAGCACTCGCTCGACCAGCCGGGCCAGCGACGCCGCGTCCCAGCGACCGATCTGGCGTTCGAGCCCGCGTTTCATCGCCGGGGGCAGGCGGATGTCGCGCACCGCGCGTTCGGGGTCGGCGCCGCGCTCGACCGCCACGCGCGCCTCCGCCAACAGCATCGCGCGTCGCCCGAGCGCGCGCAGCAGGCCGATGCCGAGCTCCCCCGTCGCGTCGGCGGCGGCGAGCGCGGCGGGGAGGCGCTTGACCTCACCGCCCATCACCGCGTCGACCAGCGCATCCCCCGCCGCGCCGGGCGTCTCCGCACCGATCGCCTCCCAGTCGGCGAGCGTCACCTCGCCGCCGTCGCCGAGATACAGCGCCACTTTCTCGAGCTCGCGCGCCATCACGTCGCGGTCGCCGCGGCTCGCCGCGATCAACGCCTGCGCGACGCCGGAGCCGAGTCGCACGCCGCAGTCGCGCGCCACATCGTCGAGCGCGCGGCGGGCGTTGCCGCCTTCGGGCACGAAGCTGATGATCGCCAGCGCTGCCGGATGCGCGTCGGCGAGCTTCACCAGTGCCGATTTGGCGGTCAGCCCGCCGCCCACGACCATCACCGGATGCTCCGCCGCGGGCAGTTCGAGGAGCGCGGTCGCCGCCGCCACCAGATCATCGCCCCCGCCAGAGGTGAGGTGCACGCGGATCCAGCGCGGGCCGCCGCCGAACAGCGACAGCGCGGCTGCCTCGTCGCCAAGTCGCGCCGGGTCGTCCTTGAGCTGCGCCGGCGACAGGTCGACGCACTCCGCCCCGTCGCCGAGCGCGGCGACGCGCGTCGCCATGAGCTTGCGAGACCCCGCTTCGTCGGGGCCGGCGAAGACATAGAGCCGCACCTTGGGGTCGGGGCGGGTCAGCTGATCCTTGAGCTCGTAGGATTTGAGCGCCACGCCGCGCCTCAGCGGGCCGGTGTGGCCGCGGCGTAGGCGGCGACGCGCGCCACCACCTGTCCGGCGAGCACCTCCGCCAGCCGTTCGAGCGCCGTGCGTTCGGCAGCGATGGTGGCATATTCGCTGCCGACCACGTCGATGCCCGCGTCCGACCCGCTTGTCGCATCGAGCAACGTTTCGCCGGTCGCCGCGTCGACCAGTTGGTAGCGCGCGCGCAGCGTGCGGCGTTCACGGCTGACCGTGTCGTCGAGCCGGACGCCGAAGCCGGTGATGCGGTCGTCGAGCCGCACGACGAGGCGATATTGCGCGCCGCTGTCGCGCACCCCCGCCCCCGCCGCGGCGAGCCGCTGGCGCAGCGCATCGCGCACGATCCACCCGGATTCGCCCTCGATCGGATCGACCGAAATGCTCCGCAGCGTCGACGCGATCCGCCCGCCCGTGCCGCCCGCATAAAGCGGCGTCAGCCCGCACCCACCCAGCGGCAGCGCGGGGATCGCGAAAGCAAGGACGAGGGCGAAACGGCGGGTCACAGGACGATGTTCACCAGGCGGCCGGGGACAGCGATGACCCGCTGCGGCACCTTGCCCTCGAGCAGGCGCTGCACCTTCTCCGACGCAAGCGCCGCCGCTTCCATCGCTGCCTTGTCGGCGTCGCGCGGGAGGGCAATCGTGTCCCTGAGCTTGCCCATCACCTGCACCGCGATCGTCACCTGATCGTCGACCAGCAGCGCGGGGTCGTAAGTTGGCCAAAAAGCGTCGGCGATCAGCCCTTCGCCGCCGAGCAGTTCCCACCCGGCTTCAGCAAGGTGCGGCGCCATCGGCGCGACCAGCGGCAGCATCGCGCGCACCGCAGCGGCCTTGGCCGGGCCGTCGGGCGCCTTCTCGACGCGATTGGCGAGGTCGTGGAGGCGGGCGATCGCCTTGTTGAACGACAACGCCTCGATGTCCTCGGCGACGCCATGGGTGGCGCGCGCGATGGCCTTGGCGAGATCGACGTCGGCAATGTCGGTCGCGCCGGGGTGCGCCGCTGCGCCCTCGATCAGCCGCCACAGCCGCCGCATGAAGCGGCCTGCGCCCTCGATTCCCGCCTCCGACCAGACGAGGTCGCGTTCGGGGGGCGAATCGCTCAGCACGAACCAGCGCACCGCGTCGGCGCCATAGCGGGTGATGATCGCGTCCGGGTCGACGACATTCTTCTTCGACTTGGACATTTTGACGACGCGGCCGACCTCGACCGGGGCGCCGGTTTCGCGATGCGTCGCGCTGCTGCCGGTCCGCTCGACTTCCTCGGGCGACAGCCACAGCGGCAGCGCATCGGGGCTCTCCCGCAGCGCGTAGGTCTCGTGGGTGACCATCCCCTGCGTGAACAGCTGGCGGAACGGCTCCTTGAGCTCGATCCGGCCGACGCGGGCGAGCGCGCGGGTCCAGAAGCGCGCGTAGAGGAGGTGGAGGATCGCATGCTCCACCCCGCCGATATATTGATCGACGGGCAGCCAACGCGCGATTTCCGCCGGGTCGAACGGCTTGTCCGCGGGCTGGCTGGCAAAGCGCAGGAAATACCAGGACGAATCGACGAAGGTGTCGAGCGTGTCGGTCTCGCGACTCGCGGCCGCGCCGCATGTCGGGCAATCGACGTCGCGCCAGGTCGGATGGCGGTCGAGCGGGTTGCCCGGGCGGTCGAAACTGACGTCCTCGGGCAGCACCACGGGCAGCGATTCGCGCGGCACCGGCACGATGCCGCAGCGTTCGCAGCGGATCATCGGGATCGGCGTGCCCCAATAACGCTGGCGCGAAACGCCCCAGTCGCGCAGCCGCCAGACGGTGCGCCCTTCGCCCCAGCCCTCGGCCTCCGCCTTGGCGATGACCGCGGCCTTGGCGCCGTCGATGCTCATCCCGTCGAGGAAGCGCGAGTTGACGATGACGCCCCCGCCGGTGAACGCCTCGTCCCCGTCGAAGCGGGCGGCGGTCTCGTCACCATCGGCGACCACGCGCACCACCGGCAGTTCGTAGGCGCGCGCGAAATCGAGGTCGCGCTGGTCGTGCGCCGGGCAGCCAAAGATCGCGCCGGTGCCGTAATCCATCAGCACATAGTTGACGACCCAGACCGGCAGATGATGGTCGGGGTCGAGCGGATGCTGAACGGTGAGGCCGGTATCGAACCCGCGCTTCTCCGCCGTATCGAGCTCCGCCTGCGCGGTCCCCATCGCGCGGCATTCGGCGATGAAGTCGGCGAGCCGCGGCGAGTTCGCCGCCATCGCCTCGGCAATCGGATGATCGGGCGCCACCGCGACGAAGCTTGCGCCGAACAGCGTGTCGGGGCGCGTCGTGAACACCGCCACGCCATCCTCGCCCGCAATCGGCGCCGAGCCGGCGGGGAAGGCGAAGCGGAATTCGAGTCCCTGGCTCTTGCCGATCCAGTTTTCCTGCATCAGCCGCACCTTGTCCGGCCAATGCTCGAGGCTACCCAGCCCCTCCAGCAGCTCGTCGGCGAAATCGGTGATCTTGAGGAACCACTGGCTGAGCTTGCGCCGCTCGACCGGCGCGCCCGAGCGCCAGCCCTTGCCATCGATCACCTGCTCGTTGGCGAGCACGGTCATGTCGACGGGGTCCCAGTTGACGTAGCTTTCGCGCCGCGTGACCAGCCCCGCCTCATAGAGGTCGAGGAACAGCGCCTGTTCGTGCCCGTAATATTCAGGCTCGCAGGTGGCGAACTCGCGGCTCCAGTCGATCGCGAGACCGAGCCGTTTGAGCTGCGCGCGCATCGCCGCGATATTGTCGCGGGTCCAGCCGCCGGGGTGAACGCCCTTTTCCATCGCCGCGTTTTCGGCGGGCATGCCGAACGCGTCCCAGCCCATCGGGTGCAGCACCGCGTGGCCGCTCGCCGCCTTGTAGCGCGCGAGCACGTCGCCCATCGCATAGTTGCGGACGTGGCCGACGTGGATGCGCCCCGATGGGTAGGGGAACATCTCGAGGATATAGGCCTTGGGCCGGTCGGGGTGGCGGTCGGCGTTGAAGCAGTCCGCTGCGGCCCACTTGGCCTGCGCCGCGGCGTCGATGCGCGCGGGGTCGAAGCCGGACGCGGCGTGGCTGGCGCCGCCGTCCGCGCTCATGTCAGCGCTGGTCATGGCGGAGGGGCTCCCGCGTCAGCGACCGGTGCCGGCGACGCGACGCAGGTCGCGCGCCTTGGTGAGGATGATCTCCTCCACCCGCTGCACCGTCGCCGCGGCGAGCGGGGCATCGACCCACGCGCCATTCTGCGCCACCTGCCGCGCCCCCGACACGCGCAGCGCATCCGCGCGCAAATCGCGGTCGAGGATGGCGACGGTCAGCTTGACGCGCTCGCCCGGGTTGGCGGGGTTGGCATACCAGTCGGTGACGATCACGCCGCCGTTGGCATCGGCCTGCACCAACGGCGCAAACGACAGCGCATCGAGGCTCGCGCGCCAGAGATAGGCGTTGACGCCGATCGTGGTCACCTGGCTCGCGGCGAGGTCGGCGCGCGACGGGCCGCGGCGTCCGGCGCAACCGGGCAGGACGGCCAGCGAAACCGCGGCGAGCGTGAGCGAAAGGGCCGGGATCGGACGGGTCATGGACATCCTCGAAAAATCGGCGATCAGTTCAATCGAAGCGCCGCTTTAGGAGCGAGTGAGGAGGCGGGCAAGCCGACGCGAAACCGCCATGCGCGCTATCGTCTGCGCGTCGCGGCGACCGCTGCCGATGCAAGCGCGCAACAGTGGCGGGCTAAACGACTCTGGCACGCTGGAAAAAGGGGTCGAAAGCGCGATATGACGTGCATCGAAATTCGGAGTCGGAGCGTTCCCGCCGCATGATTTCTGCCCGTGCCTGGACCTTGATGGGTGCGACCGCCCTGACGGCCGCGGCGCTGGTGGTCGTGCCGGCCGCCGCTGCCGGCGCCAGCGCGCGCGATTCGATCAGCCGGGACGCGGCCATCGCAGCGCTCGCCGGGCGCTTCACGCCGGCCAAGGGCGAGCCGGCCCTGCTCGCGCGCTATGCCGCCATCTCCAACGAAGCGCGGCGCAGTTTCAGCTTCACGCCGGCGCTGTCGCGCGTTCCCAATCGCGAAGTGACGCTGGTCAGCCGCGCCATCCCGATGCGGTCGGCGGCAAGCACGATGCCCGCCGTCGCCGCGACCGCGCGCGTTACCGCCCCGTCCTCCCCGGCGATCAACATCGCGCCGGTCAGCTATCGTCTCGGCAGCGCGGTCGGCTTCACCCGCTTCACCGCGCCGGACATCGACCGCACGACCAACGTCGACATCGCGACCCTGCCGCAGGTGCGCCGCCCGGTCGATCCGACGCAGCGCCCGTCGCGCTTCGGTGGCGATCTCGACGTGACGCAGCCCGCCGCAACGCGCTCGCGGCCCGGTCGCACGCTCGACGCCGAGCGCCCCGTCGAGGTGGACGTCACCGGCAGCTATCGCCTGACGCGCAACATCGACCTTACCGCCGGGGTCCGTCTGCGGCGCGAGGATGAGCGGCTGGCGCCGATTACCGACACCCGCCAGGACAGCCAGGCGGTGTTCGTGGGGACGCAGTTCCGCTTCTGACACCAGCGCACGGGTGGCGCCGCGCCGTCATTGCTCCGGCCAATCGGCGCTCGCCCGCTATTCGTAGCTGACGTTGATGCGGATGTTGCCGCGAAACGCGCCTTCGACCCCCGGTTCGATACGCAGTCGGCCGCCTAGCGCGAAATCGAGCCGCCCGTCCGAGCCGAGTCGCGTCACCAGCGGCACCGATGAAGCGAGCTCGCTCACTTCCGCCTCGCGTCCGCTGGGGGATCGCAGCGCGATGCGTTCGGGGAGTTCGATGCGGACGATCCGCCCCGGCGTTCCGCTGACCGCCACCCGCGCGGTGAAGCCCCCCGCTCCGATCGGGCGCACGTCGCCCTCCACCGTGCCGCCGCCGTCTGCGCGCAGGTGCAGCGCCCCGCCGCGCCCCGCCGCCAGCACGCGGGCAAAGTCGAGGTCGGTGACTATGTCGATCCGCAGCGGCTGCTCGCGCCGCTCTTCGCGCGCGTCTCCATCGCCCCCCGCCCGCGGCGCCGCGCAGAGCAGGCACGTGTTCGCCTGTGCCTCGGCACGACCGCCGAGCAACACGAGCAGGAGGGCGAAGAGCGCGCGGTAAGCCACGCTCCCGCCTTAACCCGTCATGGTAAATCGCGCGTTAGCGTTCGCCGGCCTCGTCCGTTTCGTCGGCATCGTGCGCCAGATCCTGCGCGACGTGCGGCGCGCGCAGCAGCGTGTCGATATGCCCGGCCTCATCGAAACTTTCGTCGACGAGGAATTTGAGCTTGGCCGCATATTTCTGCCGCACGCGGTGCGCGACCTCGCGTTGGAGGAAGGCGGTGTTTTGCCTCAGCGCGGTCAGTACCTCGCCCTCGTCGCGGCCGAGCAGCGATTTGACGAACACCGTTGCGTGGCGGAGGTCGGGCGACATGCGCACTTCGGTCACGCTCACCGGGTGGCTGGCGAGCACCGGGTCGTGCACCTCGCCGCGCTGCAACAGTTCGGCGAGCACGTGGCGCACCTGTTCGCCCACGCGCAGCAGCCGCACCGACGGGCCTTCATTCTTGTGCCTGTTCAATCGTCTTCGCCCGTCCAGTGGATCAGCAGATGATGCGCGATGGCCATCGGCGGCGGGGCGATGAAGCGCGCGGTTGCCTCCCCCGCCAGCGCCGCCCGCACATCGTCGCGCGTCACCCACATAGCATGTTCGAGCTCGGTCGTGTCGATGGTCAGCTCGCGCGCGTCCACCTCGGCCATGCAGGCGATCATCAGTTGCGAGGGGAAGGGCCAGGGCTGGCTCGCGACGTAACGCACGCTGCTGGCGCGCACCCCCGCTTCTTCGAACAGCTCGCGCGCGACCGCGTCCTCGATCGATTCGCCCGGCTCGACGTATCCGGCGAGCGCCGAATAACGCCCGCGCGGCCAGCCCGGCTGGCGCCCGACCAGCACCGCATCGCCATGCTGCGCGAGCATGATCACCACCGGGTCGGTGCGGGGGAAATGCTGCGCCGCGCAGGCCGTGCAGTCACGCTGCCAGCCGCCCTTCGCGAGCTGCGTCGGCCCGCCGCACATGGCGCAGTGACGGTGCCGCGCGTGCCAGTCGACCAGGCTGCGCGCGGTGGCGTAGGTCGCGGCCTGACCGGGGGCGAGCGCGGCGAGCGTGGTCATTGCCATGCGCGATCGCGCATCGACCGGCACCCCCGCGGGCGGCACCGCGACGAAGCGCGGCTTGCCATCCTCCAGCCCTAGAAAGATGAGCTCGGCGCCGGGCTCGGCCTCCGCCAGCGACCCCCACGCGAGCGCGCCGAAGCCGTCGTCGACCGGATCGAGGAAGTGTTCGAGCCGCAGCAGCCGCGCCGACAGCGACGCCATCGCCTCGTCCAATCGCGCAGGGTCGGTGCGCCACGGGTCTGCGCGGTCGATGCGCGACCCGGTCAGCGCGGCGGGCGGAGCCATGACGCTCAGCGGCGCGCCGCAGCGGCCGGCGTCGCGACCGGGCGTCCGGCGAGGTCGGCGAGCAGCATCTCCGGCGCGCGGCGCTGGAAATCATAGGCTTCGGCGGGGAGATAGTTGGCGTAGGCGCCGAACCGCAGCCCGCGGTTGGGATCGACAAAGGCGATCGTTCCCGCCGCGCCGGCCCAGCCGAACACGCCCGCCCCCTCCGGCGCGCCCGCCCGGCTGACGCGTCCGCCCGCGCCAAAGCCTTGCCCCGCAACGAAGGTCGCGCGCGTGTCGGTGCCTTCGGCCAGCAGGTCGGACATGGCCAGCCGCGCGGTACGGTCGCTGAGGATGCGCGTGCGACCGATTGCGCCGTGCCCCGCCAGCATCATCAGGAAACGGTCATAGTCGCGTGCGCTCGACACCAGCCCCGCCCCGCCAAAGGGGAAGGACGGCGCGTCCGAATAGATACTGTCGCTCGCCGGATCGACCGGCATCAGCACGCCGCCGAGCGGGGCATAGGCGGTGACGAATCGCGCACGGTCAGCGGGCGCGACGCGGAACGACGTGCTGCGCATGCCCAGTGGGCCAAAGATTTCGTCGGCGAGGAAGCGGTCGAACGCGCGCCCGCTCACCACCTCGATCACCCGCCCGAGCAGGTCGAGCGAGGCGGAATAGCTCCACCGCGTGCCGGGCTGCGCCAGCAGCGGCAGCTTCGCGACCTCATCCGCCCAGCGCGCCAGCGGGCCGATGGTGCGGATATTGGGCCGCCCCGGCAGGCTGAGCTTCGACACCTGCGCCGGCACGAGCCCACGCTCCTGCCAGGCGCGATCGATCGGCCGCGCGCCCGCAATGCCGTAGCCAAGCCCGGCGGTGTGGGTGAGGAGATGGCGCACCGTGATCGGCCGAGCCAGCGGGACCGTCCGGTCGAGCGGCGCATCCGCGCTCGCCAGCACGCGCATGTCGCGAAACGCCGGCAGGACGTCCGCGATCGGCGTGTCCAGAGTGAGCCGCCCGCGGTCGATCAACATCATCGCAGCGATGCCGGTAACCGGCTTCGTCATCGAATACAGCCGCCACAGCGTGTCGCCATCGACGGCCACGCGGCTGTCCATCGCGGCGCGCCCGTGCGCGAGGATGCGCGGCGGCGCGACCCCTGCGCCGATGCTCGCGACGACGCCCGGCAAGCGGTTGGAGCGCACGAACTGCGCCAGAAATTGATCGAGGTTGGGGAAGCTCGCCGGCAGCGGCAGCGCTTGCGATGCGCGCGGCGCTTCGGTCATCGCCGCCGCGCAGCCGGGCAGCAGGCCGACCGCGCCGCCCGCCAGCGCCATCTGCAGGAAACGGCGGCGATCGGCGATGAGTGCTGCGTCAGGCATCGGGGGAATCTCCATGGCGCAGGGCGAGCGCCACCGCCCGGCGATAGAGCGTCGGCAGCCCGGCCGCGTCAAGCTCCGCGAGCGGCCACCACACCCCCTCGCCCGGCGGCGGCGCGTCCACCCCGACGATGTGGAGGTCGAGCGCGATGTGCGTGAACAGATGCGTCACCACCCCCAGCGGCCGCGCTTCGGCAGGGAGCGCCGGCATCGTCGCCTCCCACCCGCTCCCCGGCAGCGCGCGCATGCCGCCGAGCAAGCCCTTCTCCGGACGCGTGACCAGCCACAGCGCATCGTCCCGCAATGCCACCGCGGCCCAGCCGGTCAGCACGCGACGGGGGCGCTTGGCGGGCTTCACCGGCAGCTGTTCGGCCACGCCCAGCGCGGCGGCGCGGCAGCCGGGCCGCAGCGGGCAGAGGAGGCAACGGGGGCCACGCACGGTGCAGATCTGCGAGCCCACGTCCATCAGCGCCTGCGCCACGTCGCCGCCCCGTGCCGCCGGCCACCAGCGCGCATAGCCTTCGCGGATGACGCGCATCGCGCCGGGCATCGGCTCCGCGATCACGTCGAGCCGCGCGCCGACGCGGGCGAGGTTGGCGTCGAGCGGGATCGCTCCCGGCGCCTCGAAGGCGATCGCCGCGATCGCCGCTGCGGTGTAGTCGCCCAAGCCCGGCAGCGCGCGCAGGCTCGCATAGTCCTGCGGGAATGCGCCGCCATGTTCCGCCACCACCGCCCGCGCGCAGGCGATGAGGTTGCGCGCCCGCGCATAATAGCCGAGCCCCGCCCATTCGGAGAGCACGTCGGCCTCGTCCGCCGCGGCGAGATCGGCGAGCGTCGGCCAGCGCGCCAGGAACCGCTCGAAGCGCGGCCGCACCGCCGCGACCGTCGTCTGCTGCAGCATCACCTCCGACAGCCACACGGCGTAGGGGTCGGGATGCGCGCCCCCGCCGGGTGCGGCGCGCCAGGGCAGCGCGCGGGCATGCGCGTCATACCAGTCGAGCAGCGCCTGCGCGCGGTCGAACGCCGCGGCGTCGGAGTCATGAAGCGGCTCGACGGCCATCGCCGCGCTATGGCATGGGAGCCGCCGTGCGCAAGCTCGATACGCCTCCCCCCGCGACCCCGCGCCGCCGCGCCCCGCGCAAGCGCGCCGATGCGGCCGCGGCGCCCCCGCCCGAACGCCCGCGCGGCGGCGAGGCGCGCGCGATCGTCGACCTGCTTCCCGCGGTCAGCGGCACCGCCTTTCGCAAGTTCGGCTTCGTCCAGAGCGCGCTCGTCACCCGCTGGGACGAGATCGTCGGCGCCCGCCTCGCCCGCGTCACCCGCCCGCAATCGCTGCGCTTCCCGGTGGGGGAGAAGCGCGACGGTACGCTGACGCTGGCGGTGATGGGGGCGCACGGCCCGATGGTCCAGCATCTCCTCCCCGACATCGTCGATCGGGCCAACCGCTTTTTCGGCTATGCCGCCGTCGCGCGGGTCAAGATCGTCGCCGCAGCGCACCTCCCCGCCGGGGCCGCCCCGCAGCGCGCCGCGCCGCCCGCGCCCCGCACCACCGCCGCTCCGGCGCCGAGCGCGCCCAAGCCCGAACTTTCGCGCATCGCCGACCCCGAACTGCGCGCCGTGCTGGAGGCGTTGGGGGCGAGCCTTGCCAAGCGCGCCGACGTACCTAAAATCCGCTGACGATGAGCAAGCTGTCCTCCTCCATCCTCTACGCCGCAGCGGCAGCGCTCGGGTCGAGCGCACCCGCCGCGGCGCAGGCCCCCGCCAGCGCGCCGACCGCGAGCGCGCCGTCGCTGCCCGCGCACCTCCCCGGCCACCGGCAGGGCCGTGCGGAGGCGCCGGTCACGCTGACCGAATATGTCAGCTACACCTGCGGGCACTGCCAGATGTTCGCGCGCGAAACGTCGCCGCTCATCAAATCGGGCTATGTGACGCCCGGTCGCGTCGCGGTCGAGGTGCAGCATGTGGTGCGCGATCCGGTCGATTTCGCGATGGTCATCGCCACCAACTGCGGCCCGCCGACCGGCTTTGCCGCACGCCACGAAGCGATGATGGGGGAGGCGCCGGCGGTGCTCACCCGCCTGCGCGCGCTGCCCGCGGCGACGCTCGAGGCCTGGCGCGCGACGCCGGCCGAAGCGCGGCTGAAGCGCATCGCCGACGACACCGGCATCACCGCCTGGCTGCGCGCGCGGGGGACACCCCCGGCGGCGATCGAGCGCTGCTATGCCGACCGCGCCTTTCAGGAACGCGTCGTCGCGCTGTCGGCGGCGACCGCGGACGCGGGCGTCACCTCGACGCCGATGTTTGCGATCAATCGCAGCGTCCTTCCCGGCGTGCATGACTGGAGCGCGTTGCGCCCAGCGCTCGACCGCACGCTCGCCGCGCCCGAACGTCGCCGCTGACGCCACGCATTTTCCATCGAAAGGTTATCTGTGAACCGCACCGCCGCCACCCTCTCGCTCATCGCCGCCACCTTCGCGCTGACCGCGTGCAAGGAGGGGGCGAGCAACACGACGACAACCAGCACCACCACCGCAAACGTCAACGGCGGCGCGGCGGCTGCGCCCGCAGGTAATGCGCTGTCGTCGCGTGTGACGGCGACTCGCGACGGGTTCCTGATTGGCGATCCCAACGCGCGACTAAAGGTGGTGGAATTTGCGTCGCCGACGTGCAGCCACTGCGCGGAGTTCTCGATGCAGGGCTCGGAGCCGTTTAAGCGCGAATTCATCGACACCGGCAAGGCCAGTTGGGAAATTCGGCCGTTCGCGCTGAACGGCCCGGACATGCTGATCGCTACCGTCGTCGACTGCGTGGGTCCGCAACGCGGCGTGGCACTGCTCGAGAACATCTTTGCCTCGCAAGGGGAGCTGATCGAGGGGCTGCAGGCGGGCGGAGCCAATGCGCAGGCGGCGATGGCCCGGCCCGAGGGCGAGCGGATGGCGGCGCTCGCCAGTGCGCTCGGCATCGACCGATTCTTTGCGGCACGCGGCATCCCGGCGCAGCAAGTCAACCAGTGCCTCAGCGATCAGGCCAAGGTCGAACGCTGGCAGGAAGCGACCAGCCGCGGTGCCCAGCAGTATCAGATTCAGGGTACGCCGACGTTCGTCCTCGACGGCGAGACGCTGCAAGGCGTCGGCACCTGGGACAAGCTGCGCGAGGCGCTCGTCGCCGCGTCGAGCTGACCGTCGCGACGGCGGGCGCATAGCGGGCGGGGCGGGCGTCGATGCGGATCGAACGCCTGCGCCTAGCGGGCTTCAAGAGCTTCGTCGAACCCGTCGAGCTGCTGATCGAACCGGGGTTGACCGGCATCGTCGGCCCCAACGGCTGCGGCAAATCCAACCTCACCGAAGCGCTGCGCTGGGTGATGGGGGAGGGGAGCGCCAAGTCGCTGCGCGGCGGCGGCATGGACGATGTCATCTTCGCCGGTACCGACCGCCGCCCGGCGCGCGACTTCGCCGAAGTGACGCTGTCGGGCGATAGCGAAGGCGCGCGCATTCCCGGCACCGACGACATCGGCGCGCTGGAGGTCGTCCGCCGGATCGGGCGCGGCGCGGGGAGCGCCTATCGCCTCAACGGTCGCGACGTGCGCGCGCGCGACGTGGCGCTGCTGTTCGCGGACGCCGCCACCGGCGCGCACAGCCCGGCGATGGTCGGCCAGGGCCGCGTCGCCGCCATCGTCAACGCCAAGCCCGCCGAACGCCGCGCGCTGCTCGAGGAAGCGGCGGGCATCGCCGGGCTGCACGTCCGCCGGCGCGAGGCGGAGATCAAGCTGCGCGCCACCGCCGCCAACCTCGATCGTCTGCGTGAGGTGGCGGGCGATCTCGACCGTCGTGCGCAGGCGCTGCGGCGTCAGGCGCGCGCCGCCGAACGCTACCGCACGCTCTCCAACGCGATCCGGCAGGCGGAGGCGGTGATGCTCTACGCCCGCTGGCGCGACGCCGCGGTTGAAGCGGACGCGACTCAGGCGACCGCCCGCGACGCCGAGGCCCGGGTGACGGAGACACAGGCGACGCTCGAAGCCGCAGTCGCTGCGCAGGGTGAGGCGGCGGGCGACAGCGCGGCGGCGCGCGACCGGCTGGCAACGCTCCGCGCCGAGGAGCAGGGTCATGCATTGGCGCTCACCCGGCTGCGCAGCGAGCGCGAGGCGCTGGCGCGGCAGCTCGACGCACTGACGGCGGAGGCGGGGCGCATCGCTGCCGAACGCGCCGCGGAAGATGCGTTGACGCAGGAGGCCGCGAGCGCGCTCGCGCGGCTCGATCCCGCCATCGCGCAGGAGGAACGCGCGCTGGCCGATCATCGCACCGCGCTCGCCCCGGCGCAGGCGGCGGTGCAGACGAGCGTGGAGGCGCAGCGGGCGGCGGAGCTGCGGCTTGCCGAGGCGCGCGCCGCCGCGGCGCAGATCGACGCCGACCAGCGCATTGCCGACGCTGCAATCGCCGCCGCCCGCACCGAGCACGACCGCATCGCCCGCGAACGCGCGTCGCTCGCCGATACGCTTGCGGCGCTGCCCGACCCGGCGCGGGTCGCAGTCGAAGCGCGGGGGGCCCGCGATGCGCTCGAAGCCGCGCAGCGTGACGCGACCGATTGCGAAGCTGCGCTGCAACAGGCGGATGCGGCGGCCGACGCGGCGGCACTCGTTCATGCGGAGGCGGCTCAGTCCGAAGCCGCAATCCGCGCGACGCTCGCCGCGCTGGAGGCTGAGGCGCAGACGCTGGCGCAGGCGGATCGCGGCCCCGCACGCGCCGCGCCGCCGATCAGCGCCGCGCTGCGCGTCGACGCGGGCTATGAGCGTGCGCTGGCGGCGGCGCTCGGTTCCGATCTCGACACGCCGGCCGCGGCGGGGGAGGGCGATGGCTGGCACGGCGCCGCGCCCCGCCCGGGTGACCCCGCGCTCCCGCCCGGCGCCACCCCGCTCGCCAACCATGCGCGCGGGGCGAAGGCGCTGGCGCGACGGCTGGCACAGATCGGACTGGTCGACCGCCACGACGATACCCCGCTCGCGCCGGGGCAGATGCTCGTCACCCGCCATGGGCGCGTGCGGCGATGGGACGGGCTGGTGCGCGGGGCGGGCAGCGCCGCCGCCGCAACCGCCGCCGCGCTGCAACGCGCACGGCGCCGCGATGAACTCGGCGGCGAGGTGGAACGCGTACGCCGCGACCGCGATGCTGCCAGGCAGACGCTCGGCGAAACGCGCGCGAGTGAACAGGCGGCGCAGGATGCGCGTCGCCTCGCGCGCGCGGCGATGGCAGGCGCGGGCGATACGCTGCGCGCCGCGCAACGCGCGCTCGATCGCGCGGAGGGGGAGGCCGAGCGGGCAGACGCGCGGCGCCGCGACGATGCCGCACGGCTCGACGCCCTGACACAGCGCGCGGCACAGGCCGAAGCGGCGCTGGCCGAGGCGGAGCAGGCGCGCGCTGCGCTCGCGCCGGCGGACGATGCCCGCGCGGCGCTCTACGACGCCGAGCGCGCGGCCGAAGCGGCGCGCGGCGACGCGGTCCGCGCCCACGATGCGCTTGCGGCGGTTGAGCGCGAGGGCGCGGCGGCGCGCGAACGACTCGCCACCGCGAAGGCAGAGAGGAGCGGCTGGCAATCCCGCGCGGGGGAGGCCGCGCGCCGGCTCGCAGCGGCTGCGGCGCGCTCCAGCGCCATCGCCGACGAACGCGCCCAGCTAGCCGAGCGCCCGATCGCACTCGACACCGCCATCGCCCAAGCCGAGGGCGCGGGCGGCACGACCGCTGCGGCGTTGGCGGAGGCCATCGCCGCCGAACGCGATGCCGCCGCTCGGCTCGCCGCCGCGGACCGCGCGCGTGAGCAGGCGGGGGAAGCGATGTCGGCAGCCCGCGAGGCGCGCGCGGGCGCGGTCGCGCGCGCGGAAGCGGCGGAGGCGCGGCGCATCGAAACCTCGCGCATTGCCGGCGAACGGTTCCAGGCACCGCCACCACTGCTCCCGACCAAGTTCGCGTTCGAGGAGGCCCGCGTCGGCACCGCGGCGGAGGCATCGGCGGCGCACGACCGCCTGCTTGGCGAGCGCGAGCGGCTCGGCCCCGTCAACCTGATCGCCGCGGCCGAGCTTGAGGAGGTTGTCGCCGAACACGCCCGGCTGGTGAGCGAGGTCGACGAGCTCGACACCGCGGTCGCCAAGCTGCGCGGTTCGATCGGCCATCTCAACCGCGAGGGGCGCGCGCGGCTGTTGAGCGCGTTCGAAGAGGTCGACCGCCACTTCCGCGCGCTGTTCGCGCGATTGTTCGAGGGCGGCGCCGCGCATCTCGCGCTCACCGAAAGCGACGATCCGCTCGAGGCGGGGCTGGAGATCATGGCGCAGCCGCCAGGCAAGAAGCTCGCGTCGTTGAGCCTGTTGTCGGGGGGCGAACAGGCATTGACCGCGCTGGCGCTGGTGTTCGCGCTGTTCCTCACCGCGCCGGCACCGATCTGCGTGCTGGACGAGGTCGACGCCCCGCTCGACGACGCCAATGTCGAACGCTTCTGCGACCTCCTCGACGCGATGAGCGCGGAGACCGCGACCCGCTACCTTATCGTCACCCACAACGCGGTGACGATGAGCCGCATGCACCGCCTGTTCGGCGTCACCATGATCGAGCGCGGGGTCAGCCGGCTGGTGTCGGTCGACCTGCAAACCGCGGAGAGTTACGCGGCGGCGTAGGGCCGCACTCCCGACCGCTCATTTCGTCACCCTGAACTTGTTCAGGGTCCATGCGGCGCGTGCCACCTCTAGATGCTGCAACGAGTTCAGTATAACCGGGAGGGGGACGAGGACCGGACGGCGCGGATGCGAAAAGGGCAGCGGGTTGCCCCGCCGCCCTCGTCATTTCAGCCTGCGCTGGAGCGTCACTCGCCGGTGATGAAGCCCGGCAGCGCGTCGCCGCCGGTGGGTTCGCCACCGTCGCGGTCTTCGCGCGGGCGACGTTCACCACGCTCGCCGCCGCGATCCCCACCACGATCATCGTCGCGGTCGCGGCGCGGGCCGCGGTCGCCACCGCGATCACCACGCTCGCCACCCCGGTCCGAGCCCGGACGGCGGCGCGGGCCGCGGTCGTCGCGGTCGCGGCCGCCACGGTCGCCGCGACCTTCACCACGGTCGCCGCGCGGGCCCCGGTCGCCGCCTTCACGCGGTTCGCGCGGGGGGCGGGTGTCGGGCAGCTCTTCGCCGGTTTCCTGGTCGACCACGCGCATCGACAGCCGCACCTTGCCGCGCGGATCGATCTCGAGCACCTTGACCTTCACGTCCTGGCCTTCGCTGACGACGTCGGCTACCTTCTCGACGCGCTCGTTGCGCATTTCCGAGACGTGGACGAGCCCGTCCTTGCCGCCCATGAAGTTCACGAACGCGCCGAAGTCGACGATGTTGACAACCTTGCCGTTGTAGATCTTGCCGATCTCCGGCTCCTCGACGATGCCCTTGATCCAGTTCATCGCCGCTTCGATCTGTTTGAGATCGGACGAGGAGACCTTGATCAGACCTTCATCGTCGATGTCGACCTTGGCGCCGGTCTGCGCGACGATTTCGCGGATGACCTTCCCGCCGGTGCCGATCACGTCGCGAATCTTCGACTTGTCGATCTGCATCGTTTCGATGCGCGGGGCGTGCGCCGACAGTTCGGTGCGTGCTTCGCCCAGCGCCTTGGCCATTTCGCCGAGGATATGGGCGCGGCCTTCCTTCGCCTGGTCGAGCGCCTGGCGCATGATGGCTTCGGTGATGCCCGCGACCTTGATGTCCATCTGCAGCGAGGTGATGCCCTCGCTGGTGCCGGCCACCTTGAAATCCATGTCGCCGAGGTGATCCTCGTCGCCGAGGATGTCGCTGAGCACGGTGAACTCCTCGCCCTCGAGGATCAGGCCCATGGCGATGCCCGACACCGGGCGCGCGATCGGCACGCCGGCGTCCATCATGCTGAGGCAGCCGCCGCACACCGTCGCCATCGACGACGAACCGTTCGACTCGGTGATGTCGGACAGGACGCGGATGGTGTAGGGAAACTCGTCATGCGTCGGCAGCACGGGGTTGAGCGCGCGCCACGCGAGCTTGCCGTGGCCGACCTCACGCCGACCCGGCGCACCGAAGCGGCCCACTTCACCGACCGAATAGGGCGGGAAGTTATAGTGCAGCATGAAGCGCGAGTAGCTGAGCCCGTCGAGGCCATCGATCATCTGCTCGGCGTCCTTGGTGCCGAGCGTGGTGGTGCAGATCGCCTGCGTTTCGCCGCGGGTGAACAGCGACGAACCGTGGGTGCGCGGCAGGAAGCCGACCATCGCTTCGATCGGGCGCACCTGCGTCGTCGAACGCCCATCGATGCGCTGGCCGTCCTTGAGGATCGCCTTGCGCACGATGTCGCTCTCGAGCGTCTTCACGAGCTTCAGCTTGCCGAGATACTCGCTCGGATTTTCCGCCTGCAGCGTCGCATAATGCTCGCGCGCTTTGGTGCGCGCAGCGTTGATCGCGTTCTGCCGCTCCGACTTGTTGGTAAGGCGGTAGGCCGCGGCGATGTCGTCGCCGATGACGCCGCGCAGCTCGTCGAGCGCCGCCGACTTGTCCGCGACCGGGGCGAGCTCCCACGGGTCCTTCGCGGCCTGCTCCGCGAGGTCGATGATCGCGCCGATGACCTTGCGGATCTCGTTGTGCGCGAACATCACGCCGCCGAGCATTTCCTCTTCGGTCAGCTCCTTGGCCTCGGACTCGACCATCATCACCGCGTCCTGCGTAGCGGCGACGACGAGGTCGAGGCGGCCGTCGGCGACTTCGCTGAGCGACGGGTTGAGCTGGTACTCACCGTCCTTGAAGCCGACGCGCGCGGCACCGATCGGGCCCATGAACGGCACGCCCGAGATGGTCAGCGCAGCCGAAGCGGCGATCATCGCGACGATGTCGGGCTCGGTCTCACCGTCATAGCTCATCACTTGGGCGATGACGTTGATCTCGTTGTAGAAACCTTCCGGGAACAGCGGGCGCACCGGACGGTCGATCAGGCGGCTGGTCAGCGTTTCCTTTTCGGTCGCGCCGCGCTCACGCTTGAAAAAGCCGCCGGGGATGCGCCCCGCGGCCGAGAATTTTTCCTGATAGTGGACGGTCAGCGGAAAGAAGTCCTGCCCTTCCTTGACCGAGCGCGCGGCGGTCACCGCGCACAGCACCACCGTCTCGCCATAAGTGGCGAGCACCGCGCCGTCGGCCTGGCGGGCGACGCGGCCCGTTTCCAGCGTCAGCGTCTTGCCGCCCCATTCGATCGAGACGGTCTTGGTGTCGAACATGCTCATATAATGTCACCCGGCCGCCCTATTGCGATGCCGGGGCCTCTTCTTGGTCGCGGGCAAGCCGGCCCGCGGCGGTTCGGGGCCTGATGGGTGCCCCTTGGCCCCGCCGCCGGATGCGGTCGGATGCCGGTCATGCGCGCGTTGGCGCCATGCAAATCGGCGCCCGCGAGGGGCGCCGACGTGAACTCTTACTTGCGGAGGCCGAGCTTGGCGATCAGCGCCTGGTAGCGGCCTTCGTCCTTCTTGCGGAGGTAGTCGAGCAACGCGCGACGCTTGTTGACCATCATCAGGAGGCCACGGCGCGAGTGGTTGTCCTTGTGGTGCAGCTTGAAATGCTCGGTCAGCGTGTTGATGCGATCGGTGAGGATCGCGACCTGCACCTCGGGCGAGCCCGTATCGTTGCTGGCGCGCGCATTGTCCTGGATCAGCTCGGCCTTGCGTTCGGCGGTAATCGACATGTCATTTCCCACGGTATCGCGTCACAGATTGAACCCGCGGAGCACCGACATCATGCCGGCGCGGACCTCGATCAGCGCGACCGGCACGCGGCCGTCCGTCGCCAGATAGGTTCCGTCGTCCACGGATTGCCCGGAGAGCGTCCGCCCCTGGCGAACAAGCCTTGCCTCGTCGGGCGCGAGAGAGAGAGCCGGGATACCGTCCAGCCCTGCCTCCAACGGCAAAACTACCTCTTCAAGGCTGCGCGCCATAGCGGCATCGGCCAATTTGTCCAGTGAAATCGCCTGCGTGAGCCTGAACGGTCCCGCCCGCGTGCGCCGCAGCATGGTGACATGCCCGACCGTGCCGAGCGCATAGGCGATGTCGCGCGCGAGGCTGCGGATGTAGGTGCCTTTGGACACCGCGGCGGAGAGGGTGATGCGGGCTAGGTCCTCCCCGGCACGGGGAGGGGGACCATCCGCAGGATGGTGGAGGGGTTGAGGCCCTTGGAAGGAGCGGGCAGCGTGGGTCGAGAGGCCGATCACCCCTCCCCCAGCTTCGCTGGTCCCCCTCCCCGTGCCGGGGAGGATCGCGAGCGCGAACACCTCAACTGACCGCGGCGCCAGTTCGACCGCCTCGCCTCGCCGGGCGAGGTCGTAGGCGCGCTGGCCGTCGACTTTCAGTGCGGAATAAGCCGGCGGCACCTGCTCGATCGGTCCGGTGAAGCGCGGCAGGACCGCCTCGACCTCAGCCAGCATCGGGCGCACGTCGCTCTCCGCGACCACCTCGCCCTCCGCATCGAGGCCGGCGGTTTCGGTCCCAAAGGTAAGCTCGAAATCATAGGCCTTGCGCGCATCGAGCATCCGCCCGGCGAGCTTGGTCGCCTCGCCCAGCGCGATCGGCAGCACGCCCGACGCCAGCGGGTCGAGCGTGCCCCCGTGGCCGACCTTGACCTTGGCATAGCCGCCCGCCCGCAACGCGCGCTTGACCGCGCTGACCACCTGCGTCGAACCGATCCCGACCGGCTTGTCGATCACCAGCCAGCCGTGGAGCGCCTTCATCCGCGCCATTCCTCCGCGAGGATCGAGAACAGCCCCGTGTCGCGCACGTCGCCGGTCCACGTCACCCGCTCGGCGCGCAGCACGCCTTCCTTCATCGCGCCGAGCTTGACCACCGCCGCCTGGCTGCGGGAGTTCCGCTCGTCGATGCGGAACTCGACGCGCCGGATGCCGCAGCCGAACGCGCGGTTGAGCAGCAGATTCTTGACCCGGCGGTTGAACGGCGTTCCTCGCAGCGCCGGGATGATGTACGTGCCGCCGACTTCCACCGTCTGTCGCTGCTCGGAATAGTTGAGGTAGCCCGACATGCCGACCACCTCGCCGTCGAGCAGCAGCACGAACGGCCAGCGCAGGTCGCTCGCCAGCACGGCGTCAAAGCAGGCGTCAAAATCGCCCGCCCAGTCGGACGGGTAGATCGCCCAGATTGCGGGGTCGGCGGCACAGGCGGCACGCAGGCCTTCGCGCCAGGCGGGGGCAAAGGGTTCGAGGCGGAGGTCGCCGTCGGCCATCGGCGCGGTGAGTTGCTCAAGACGCATCGCGCAGCCGCTCCATGAAGTGGCGCCGGCAGAGCGCGATGTAGCGGTCGTTGCCGCCGATGTCGGTCTGCGCGCCTTCGCCGACCGCGCGTCCTTCCGCGTCGACGCGCAGGTTCATCGTCGCCTTGCGGCCGCATTCGCAGACGGCCTTCAGCTCGACCAGCGCATCGGCAAGGCCGAGCAGCGCCGCCGAGCCGGGGAACAGCTCGCCCTGAAAATCGGTGCGCAGGCCATAGCAGAGCACGGGGATCGACAGCTCGTCCGCCACTCGCGCGAGGTCGCACACCTGTTGCCGCGTCAGGAATTGCGCTTCGTCCACCAGCACGCAGGCGAGACCGTCGCGCTCCCCGCCGACCGCGGCGAACAGGTCGGTATCACGCGCGAAGCTGTGGGCGGGCGCCTTCAGCCCGATGCGGCTGGCGATGCGCCCGTCGCCCGAGCGGGTGTCGACCCCGGCCGTCCACAGCATCGTCCGCATCCCCCGCTCGGCATAGTTGAACGCCGCCTGGAGGAGGTTGGTCGATTTCCCCGCGTTCATCGACGCATAGTAGAAATAGAGCTTGGCCATGCGTCGCGTGTCGGCGGGGGCGGGGGCGGGGGCAGGGGGCCGCTACGCCCCGGGCTCCACCAATCAGCCCCTGGCCTCAGCCATCTCGATCGAGCGCAGCACCATGGCGCGCGCCTCGTCGGCGTTGCCCCACTTGCCGACGCGGACCCACTTCTCCGGCTCCAAGTCCTTGTAGTGCGTAAAGAAATGCTCAATCTGCGAGAACACGATGTCGGGCAGATCCTCGCGTTCGCGCACGTTGGTGTAGTATGGGAACGTCTTGGTGTCGGGGACGCAGATCAGCTTTTCATCGCCGCCATGCTCGTCCTCCAGATGGAGGAGCGCGATCGGGCGCACCCGCACCACGCAGCCGGCGAGGAACGGCGAACGCGCGATCACCAGCGCGTCGAGCGGGTCACCATCGTCGCACAGCGTGTGCGGCACGAAACCGTAGTTTGCCGGGTAACGCATCGGCGTGTGCAGGATGCGATCGACGAACAACGCCCCCGACCCCTTGTCGAACTCATATTTGACCGGCTCGCCGCCCGCCGGGACTTCGATGATGACGTTGACGTTGTTCGGCACGTTGCTGCCGATCTCGATCTTGGAAATGTCCATGGGAGAGTGACGAAGCCTTCTTTCGCGAGGGTCTTTTCGTGGTGGACGGTGATGCTCAGCGCGCAGCCCGGCGCGGTTCGAGCAGGCGGTCGATCCCCGACGGGCCGGTACCGACCTTTTCAAGGTGCGGGTAGCGCAGGCCCCCCGTGTAATCGAGCCGCACCGTGCGGACGCGGTCGCCCCGCTGCACGATCAACTCGACCGGCCGGTTGCGGTCGGTCGCGGCGGTGACCGCGGCCTTCATCCGGTCAGCCGAGTAGCTGCGCCCGTTCACGGCGACGATCTTGTTGGTCGCGGTGAGGCCCGAGCGCATCGCCGGGCTGTCGAACTGCACGCTCGAAATCGTGCCGTCGCGGTCGATGGACATGCCCGGCCCAAACAGCAGGTCGAGGTTGGTGCCGAGCCGCATGCGCTCCGCATCGAACGCGTTGGGTTCGGCGCGATAGACCAGGCGATATCCGCCCGCCTCGATCCCGCCCAGCGGCGCCGGCGCGCCCGGCGTGCGGAACCGCTGCGTCAGGAAGGTGGACCAGTCGTAGGGCGCGACCGCGTTCAGCGTGCGCACGACCTCGTCGAAGTCGTAGGTGACCGTGCCCCAGTCGCCGTTGCGAATGCCGAAGAACAGCTTCGCGAAATCGTCGAGCCCGCGCTGGCCGCCGGTCAGCCGCCGGATCTGCTGATCGACATCGAGCCACTGCAGCGAGCTTTCGTTGTAATAATCCTCGCCGCGGCTGTAGCTCGCCCAGGCGCGCGGGCGGCGGGCGGAGATGACTGGCTCGAACGTCGTATCCTCGACGCTGCGCCACGCGCGGCCCGGCTGGTTCTGGTAGGTCGCGGCATAACGCGCCCATTCGCCGAGCGCATATTCCTTAGATTGGAGGCCCGACCGTGCGCCGAGCACGATGTCCCAGAAGCTCGTCTGCCCCTCGTACACCCACAGAAGGTTGCCTTCCATCGGCACCGAATAGTCGGGGGTCCACAGCCCCACCGGACGGCGGAACTTGCCGTTCCAGCTGTGGATCATCTCGTGCGGCAGCAGCCCGCGCTGGCTCGCGCGGCGGTCCCATTCGCTGAAGGTTTCGGGGGCGAGACTGTTCTCGCTAGAGCGCTGATGCTCGAGCCCGATGCCGCCCATCTCGTCGGTCAGCGCGAGGAGGAAGGTGTAGCGGTCAAAGTGCTTGGAGCCGAACAGCGCCAGCGCCTCCGACACCAGCGCGCGGTGCATGTTGATGTGCGCGTCGGTCGCCGCGGCGATGTTGGCCGCATCGTCGGCGACGACGGCGAGGCGCACGTCATTGCCGAGGTCCCACATCTTGGCATGCTGGCCGGCGAACATCGGCGAATCAACGAGGGTCTCGTAGTCGGTTTCGGCATAGTCGAGGCGGTTGGTACCGCTGCCGCGCCGTGCGCCGTCGAGCGCGGTGTAACCGGTCCAGCCCGCGGGCAGCAGTACCGACGGCGTCACCCGGATGTTCCGCGTGGCGTAGTGTGCGGGGTAGAGCGACAGCTTTTCCCACTGGATGTTGCTCATCGCCGGGGTCATCACCACCCGGCCTTCCGCACTGCGCGTCGGCGTCAGCGCATCGAAGCGGGCGGTGACGCTGCGCGCGTTCTGCGGCAGCGCAATGCGATAGGCGAACACGTCGCGCGGATCGCGCGTCCAGCTGAGCGTCCGACCGCCGCTTTCGAAGCGTACCCCGGCGATGGTCTCGATCGAGCCGCGCGGGGCGTGGTTGCCGGGCAGCCACTGCGGCAGGCGGAGCACCATCTCGCCGCCGCGCTCGACCACGGGGATGGTCTGCGTGACGGAGATGACGCCGGTTTCGGGCTTGGTCGCATCCACCAGCAGCGTCATCACGCCCGCGCGGCGCGCGTCGCCGTTGGGGAAGCGCGGGGCGTCGCGCGGGTCGATCGGTGGGCGGCTCTTTCCATCGACCACGACATGGCCGACCGCCTGCGCCACCGCCTGAATGGCATCCTGCGCAAAGCCGGGGGTCGCAATCCCCGCCGCCAGTGCGAGAGCGCCTGCGCTCGCGAGCCCCAGTCCGATCCGCTTGCCCGTCATCAATTCGTCCCTCTCGCCGCACATTTGGTCTTATGCCGCCCCGCCTAGCGAAAAGGCGACGGCTGGCCTAGTGGGCGCGACGCGATGGCCAAGAACCCCACCCCCCAACCCGTCCGCGGCACGCAGGACATGATCGGCGACACCGCCGATCGCTTTCAGCACGTCGTCGATACCTTCGAAAAAGTGCGCCGCCTCTATGGTTTCCGCCGGATCGAAGTGCCGGTCATCGAGCCCACCGCGGTGTTCGCCCGCAGCCTCGGCGAGACCACCGATGTCGTCTCCAAGGAGATGTATTCGTTCGAGGACCGGGGCGGAGACTCGATCACGCTGCGCCCCGAGTTCACCGCGGGAATCGCGCGCGCCTATCTGACCGACGGCTGGCAGCGGTTCGCGCCGGTGAAGGTCGCGACGCACGGCCCGCTGTTCCGCTACGAACGCCCGCAAAAGGGGCGCTACCGCCAGTTTCATCAGCTCGATGCGGAGGTGATCGGCTCCGCCTCGCCGCTGGCGGACGTGGAGCTGCTGGCATTCGCCGACCAGCTGCTGCGCGAGCTCAAGATCGAGGGCGCCACGCTCACGCTCAACACGCTCGGCGACGCCGCCACGCGCGAGGCGTGGCGCTCGGCGTTGATCGCGCACTTCGCCGAGCGCCGCGACGAACTGAGCGAGGACAGCGTCGCCCGCCTCGACCGCAACCCGCTGCGCATCCTCGACAGCAAGGACCCGCGCGACCGCCCCGCCGCCGACAGCGCGCCGGAAATCGACGCCTACCTCTCCGACGAGGCCGGGCGCTTTTTCGAGGACGTCATCGCCGGGCTCGATGCCGCTGGCGTCGCGTGGACGCGCAACAGCCGGCTCGTGCGCGGGCTCGACTATTACCGTCACACCGCGTTCGAGTTCATCACCGACCGTCTGGGAGCGCAAGGCACCGTGCTCGGCGGCGGCCGCTACGATGGGCTGATCGAAAATCTCGGCGGCCCCGCCACCCCCGCGGTCGGCTGGGCGGCGGGCATCGAGCGACTTGCGATGCTGACGGAGGCGCCCGCCGCCCCGATCGCCGACGTCGCGCTGGTGGTCGAAAACGACGCCCGCATCCCCGACGCGCTCGCCCGCGCCACCGCACTGCGTCGCGCGGGGCTGGCGGTGGAGATGGTCGCCGAAGGCTCCGCGCGCAAACGCTTCGACAAGGCCGTCAAACTCGCCACCCCCGCCGTCCTCGCCCTCGACCTGCGCGACGGCGAGCCGACCGAACGTCTGCGCTGCGAGGATGGGGCGCTGCAGGGGCGGGTTGAAACGGCTGGCGTGTGTAGATAAATACACATGGAAAGGGATAGTCGGCGGATCGTCAAGCGCCTCCTTCGCGAAGGCTTTGTCGAAGTGTCGTCGCGTGGCTCACACCACAAGTTCGTGCTTGGAGGTCGGGGGGTGATCGTGCCCCATCCCAAAAAGGACCTGCCGACCGGCACCGCGCGCGGTCGCCAAGGCTGCAGGTTGGCTGGAATGAGGACGATGGCAATGCGCTACTACCATGCTGTGGTGCACAAGGAGGAAGGCAGCGCTTTCGGCGTGCATTTCCCCGACCTCCCGGGCTGCTTTTCGGCGGCCGATCGGGTGGAGGACGTGATCCCCAATGCCGTCGAAGCCTTGGCCCTGTGGTTCGAGGACGGGGAGGTCAGCGCCGAGCCGCGCCCGATCGAGGCCATCCAGCGCGAAGTCGCGGACGACCTTGCCGAGGGGGCGTTCCTGGTGATGGTTCCTTGGATCGGTCGCAGCGCAGGCCCTGCGCGCGTGAACATTTCAATCGATCGAGCGATGCTCGCGGCAATCGACAGCGCTGCCGCCCTGCGCCGGTTGACCCGTTCGGCGTTCCTCGCCGAGGCCGCGCGTAACGAGATTGAGGGGCGGCGTTGACCCGCATCGCGGATGATCGCATCGCGCAGATCCTGGCGCGGCGGGAGGAGTTGGGGGCTCGGCTGGCGTCGGGGCAGCTCGACGGGGCGGCGTTTGTGGCGGCGTCGAAGGATTATGCGGAGCTGGAGGGGGTCGCCTCCGCCGCGGAGGAGGTGACCGCGCTGCGGCGGGAGGCGGCGGAAATCGACGCGATGATCGCCGGCGACGATGCCGAGATGCGCGCGCTGGCGGAGGCGGAGCGGCACGAGCTGCACGAACGCCTCGACGATGCCGAACGTGCGCTGGCGCTGGCCCTGCTGCCCCGTGACGAGGCGGACGAACGCTCCGCCATGCTGGAAATCCGCGCCGGGGTGGGCGGCGATGAAAGCGCGCTGTTCGCGGGCGACCTCCTGCGCATGTATCAGCGCTTCGCCGATGCGCGCGGCTGGGGGGTGGAGATCGTCTCCGCCAACGCTGCGGAAGTCGGCGGGTTCAAGGAGGTGATCGCCACCGTCACCGGGCGCGGCGTGTTCGCGGCGCTCAAATATGAGAGCGGTGTCCACCGCGTGCAGCGCGTGCCGGTGACCGAAGCGGGCGGGCGCATCCACACCAGCGCGGCGACCGTTGCGGTGCTGCCCGAAGCGACCGAGGTCGACGTCGCGATCGAGGACAAGGACCTCAAGATCGACATTTACCGCTCGTCGGGCGCGGGCGGGCAGCACGTCAACACCACCGACAGCGCCATCCGCATCACGCACCTCCCCAGCGGCATCGTCGTCACCCAGCAGGACGAGCGCAGCCAGCACAAGAACCGCGCCAAGGCGATGCAGGTGCTGCGCACGCGGCTCTACGAACTGGAGCGCGAGAAACTGCACAGCGCGCGGGCGGGGGAGCGGCGGGCGATGGTCGGATCGGGCGACCGGTCGGAGCGCATCCGCACTTATAATTTCCCGCAGGGGCGCATCACCGACCACCGCATCGGGCTAACGCTCCATCGGCTGACCGAGACGCTCGAGGGCGACCTCGCGCCGTTGGTCGATGCGCTGACCGCCGAGGACCAGGCCGCGCGGCTGGCGGCGCAGGGCGAGTGAGCCTGCGCAGCGCGCTCGCGGAAGCGGCGGCTGCGCTGACGAGCGTCGCCGACGACCCGCGCTACGAGGCGGAACTGTTGCTGGCGGCCGCATTGGGGGTGGAGCGCGGCGCCTTGCTCCTCGCTCCGCCGGAAAAGGTGCCGGATCGTTTCGCCGAACTCATTGCGCGTCGCGCAACCGGCGAGCCGCTCGCCTACGTCCTCGGCCATGCCGATTTCTGGACGATCCGCCTCGCCGTAGGTCCCGGCGCGCTCATTCCGCGCAGCGACAGCGAGACGCTGCTGCGTGGGGTGACCGCTGCGCGCCCCGACTGGAGTCCGCAGCGCGTGCTCGACCTCGGCACCGGGCCGGGCACGCTGCTGTTCGCCGCGCTCGATCAATGGCGCGAGGCGGCGGGGGTGGGGCTCGAACGCTCGCCGCAAGCGCGCGCTTGGGCGGAGCGCAACCGTGCGGCGCTGGGGCTGACCGAGCGCGCCGAGATCGTCGCCGGCGACTGGCACAATGCGCCCACGCTGGCAGGGCTCGGGCAGTTCGACCTCATGCTCGCCAACCCGCCCTACATTGCGGAGGGCGAGGCGGACGCGGCGCCGAGCCTGTCGCATGAACCCGCCGAGGCGCTGTGGGCGGGCGCCGACGGGCTCGCCGACTATCGCGTCATCCTGCCGGCGCTGCCTTCGCTGCTGACCGCTGACGGCATCGCCGCAGTGGAGATCGGGCATCGCCAGGCGGCCGCCGTCACCGCGCTGGCGCAGGAGGCCGGGCTGGCGGTGATCGACGTCGCACAGGACCTTGGCGGGCGCGACCGGGCGCTGCTGCTGACACGATAGGGGTTGATTTGGCGCCGCTGGCTGCTAACGCTGGGGCGCGAAAGAAAGGGTCTGGCTCGTGTGGCCGGCCTCGATTTCATCCGCTCCATGGACGCGATTGTCTTCATGGTTCCGGCGCAACGGCGGCGGGGACATGACATGACAACATGCGTTGCTTGACGGAGCGGCGGGCAGCACCGCCAAGGATATGGCGGCTTTGCGGGGGGCTCGCGCGATGCCGGACGGGCCGGCTCGCCCACCTCGCCAGAGGGATCCGACAGGACCGCATTTCCTTGGCACTTGAACGCTTGGAACGCATAACCGCATGAACAATCGCCAGAACGGCCGCCGTCGCGGTCGCAACAATCCGCGGCCGCAGGGCGGCAATCGCGGGGGTTTCGATTCCGGCAATCGCATCGACAGCCGGGCGCGCGGCAACGCGGCGCAGCTGCTCGAGAAATACAAGAATATGGCGCGCGACGCACAGATGTCGGGCGACCGCGTGCTGACCGAATATTACCTCCAGTTTGCGGACCATTATTTCCGCGTCCTGTCCGACGCGCGCAGCCGGCAGGAGGAACAGCGCGCCCGGTTCCAGGATCGCGACGATGATTCGCGCGAGGAGCCGGAAGCCGAGGCCGAGGAGGACGAATTCGACGCGATCGATTCGATCGGCCGTGCCCCGCGCCAGCGCCCGCAGGAGCGCGGCGAACGTGCGCCGGACCGCTCGGAGCGTTCGGGTGAGCGCGGCGATCGGGGGGACCGCGCAGAGCGTGGCGGCGACCGCTACCGTCGCGAAGGCTATGACGCAGACCGTCCGGCGCGGCGCAACGGCTATGACGCGCGCCCGCAGGATGGCAGCGAAAACGATGGTCGCGCGGATCGTGGCCGTGGCCGCGACGACGCCGAGCGGGACGAGGGCGGCTACAACCGGCGCGAGCGGGGCGGCGACGAACGCCGTGCGCCGCGCGGACGCGGGGCGCGCGAGGATCGCGGTTCGGCGATGAACGCCGCTCCTGCCGACTTCGACGATGCGCCGGCCGCAATCGACATCGCTGTGCTGCCGCCCGCGATCGGCGCGATGGACGCGATCCCGATGCGCGACGATTTCGACCTCGCTCCGGTCGAAACGGCGTCGGTGGACAGCGAAACGGCGCTGCCCTCGGCGCAGCCCGAAGACGCCGAGGCCGCGCCTGCGCCGCGCCGTCGCGGGCGCCCGCGCAAGGTGGTTGCGACCGAAGGCGACGACGCGGCGGCCTGATCCCGCCGACCGCGCTGCGCCTTCCCTCGCGGGCCTGATCGTCGATGTCCGCCACGCCGCCGGTGGAGGCTGATGCGCCGCACACAGCCGCTGATCGGCGGTCGCGTCGGTGGCTGCCTGTGCTGGGAGCCCTGATCGGCGCGCTCGCCGGTGTCGGCGTTGCGACCCTGCTCCCGCGCGCCTACCGTGCGACCGCGGAGTTGCGGGTCGTCGCGCCGGTGCCGCCATCCGCGCCGTCGGCGCGTGGCGGCGCACCGGCACAGCGCGCTCAGCCGGCCATGGCGGCCTCCGCCGCGTCGGTCTTTGCCAACACCCAGCGAGCGCTCGCCACGAGCCGCGCCATCCTGGCGCCGCTGTTGCCGCCCGGCGCGGGCAGCGGGCGGTTCGATGCGCTGCACACGCACCTCGATGTGCGCACCACGCAGCGACCGGCCGGGCTGCGCCTGACGGTCAGCAGTCGTTCGCCGGGCGCCGCCGCGCTGTTCGCCAACCGCTGGGCGGAGGGGCTGCTCGCCGCGCAGGTCGACCGCAGCCGGTCGAACCTCGCACCCACGCTCGCGGCGCTCGACGCGCGTATCGCCGACAGCGAGCTGCGGGTGTCGCGCATCGCCGAGGCGATGGCCGACGCGCCCGTCGCCGATGCCACGCGCGCCGAGGTGGATGTCGCGCGCCTGACGCTGGCGGCGCTCACGGAGAGGAGCGCCGCCGCTTCCAGCGCGCTCGAGGAAGGGCAAGTCGAGGCGGAGGTGCTGCCCGACGCGCTGCGCGCTGCCCGCGCGAACGCGGCGGCGGATCTCGCCCGGTGGCAGGCGCAATATGGCGCGGACTATCCGGCCGCCCGTGCCGCCCGCGCCGAACGCGACCGGCTCGATGCGCAGGCGCAGCAACTGCTACGCGAGCGGCGCGAAACGCTGACCGATGCCGAGCGCGAGGCGAAGGCGGCTGAGGCGACCGCGCGCGAACGGGTGCGCACCCTTGAGGCGAACCTTGCCCAGCTGGAGACGTCCGCGGACGTCGGCGGCGGCGAGGACATCAACCTCCCGGCGGACCCGGCGGCTCGCGCGCGACGGCTGGACGAGGAGCGCGAGCGGCTGGCGCGGTGGAAGGCGGAGCGGCTGGCGCTCGAGACGCGCGCGCTGGTGCAGCCGCGCCTGCGCCTCGCCGAGCGCGCGGCTGTCCCGTCGCGTCCCGCGCGACCGATCGTGGCCGCATGGGTCGCGCTCGGCGCGGCGCTTGGGGCCATCGTCGGGGCGTTGAGCCTGATGCTGCGGACCCGCGCTCAGCGGCGGCGGGCGATGCCTTCGGCGAGCAGCCGGTTCGCGCGCGCGGCGATCTCCGCGACGTCGGCGTCGCGCTCCCATCGGCCGTAGCGCAGGCCCAGGAACACGTTCATTCCCATATAGGCCCAGGCCTCGACCTCCCCCAGATCGTCGCGCAGCGTGCCTTCGTCGCCGCCGCGGCGCAGGCGTTCGGCGATGCGCGCGGCGGTCGCGTCATAATGGCGCCGGAAGCTCTCCGGATCGACGAACTCTGCCTCGTCGACGATGCGGTAGAGCTCGTCATGGTCACGGGCGAAGGCGAGGAAGGCTTCGAGCGCGCGGCGTTCGCGGTCGATCGCGTCATCGCCCTGCGCAATGGCCGGGGCGACATGATCGCGCACCCGCGCCGACATATCGCTGACGAGCGCGCGGAAGATGCCCGCCTTGGTCGCGAAATAGGTGTAGAAACTGCCGAGCGCGACCCCGGCCCGCGCGGTGATCCCGCTGATCGAACCTTCGTGGAAACCTTTCTCGCCGAACTCGCGCGCGGCGGCGTCGAGCAGGCGGCGGCGGGTGCGCTCACCACGCGCGGTGCGCGGGGGCGGCGGGTCGGCGGGCAGATCGGTCGGCGCCGCAGCGGTTACCGGCGCGCGCTGGCGAGCGGCGGCAGTGGCGCGCGGGCCACGCTCCTCATCCATGTGCGATCCCCCTTCGCTTCAGAGTTGAAACCTGGTTCACCTTTCAGTACGGAGGCGGAGAGTTGGACGCAAGGGGGGCGTCGGTCACGCGCAGCAAGCGGCGGACCCATGCCTCCCCGATCGGGGAGAGTGAGCATGAACATGAGCGCGAAAGCGGTGTGGCTGGCAGGTTCGGCGATCGCCGCAGTGGCGGTGAGCGCCCCGGCAGCGGCCCAGACGACCTCGACCGGCGACGCGCCGGGTGATGAGGTCGCCTCCACGCAAGCGACCATCGCCGACCCCGCCACCGACATCGTCGTCACCGCGCGCCGCCGCGAGGAACGGCTGCTCGACGTGCCGGTGGCGATCACCGCCTATTCGGGCGAAGCGCTCGAAGCCGCGGGCGCGATCGACATCACCGACCTCTCCCAGACCACGCCCAACGTCACGCTCGAAACATCGCGCGGGACCAATTCGACGCTCACCGCCTTCATCCGCGGCGTCGGCCAGCAGGACCCGGTGGCGGGGTTCGAATCGGGCGTCGGGCTGTATCTCGACGACGTGTATCTCAACCGCCCGCAGGCGGCGGTGCTCGACATCTACGACGTGGAACGGATCGAGGTGCTGCGCGGGCCGCAGGGCACGCTCTACGGCCGCAACACCATCGGCGGCGCGGTCAAATATGTGACGCGGCGGCTCGATGACGATGCCTTCCTGCGCGTGCGGGCGACCTACGGCAGCTATAACCAGGCCGACGGCGTGGTGAGCTTCGGCCTGCCGACCTCGAGCGGGGTGCTGCGCTTCGGCGGGTCGCTCGCGCGGCTGTCGCGTGGCGGCTTCGGCACCAACCTCACCACCGGTGACGAGAATTACAACAGGGATGTGTGGGCAGGGCGCCTCAGCGCCGAAGTGCACGGCAGCGGCATCTTCGTGCGGCTGTCGGGCGATTATACCGACGACCGCTCCAACCCGCGCGGCGGGCACCGGCTGATCCCCGGCCTCGTCAGCGGGACGCCGGTGCTGAGCGACGTCTATGACAGCCGCGGGGCGCTCGTGTCGCCGCGTCAGCGGGTCGAGGCATGGGGCGTGTCGCTTTTCGCCGAAGCCGAATTGAGCGACGCCATCACCGTCCGCTCGATCACTGCCTGGCGCAAGGACGACAGCGCAACGCCGATCGATTTCGACGCGCTCGCCGCGGTCGATGTCGACGTTCCCGCATTCTACAACAATGATCAGGTGTCGCAGGAACTGCAGCTGCTGTTCCGCACCGGCGCGCTGTCGGGGCTGATCGGCGGTTACTACCTCAACGCGCGCGCGGCGACGGTGTTCGACGTGCGCCTGCCCGGCAACGTTACCGCGCTGACGCAGGGGGATGTGCGGACCGACACCGGCGCGGTCTTCGGCGATGTGACCTACGACATCACGCCCGCGCTCAGCCTGTCGGTGGGCGGGCGCTACACCTGGGACAACCGCAATTCGCAGGTGGTGCGCAACCTCTACATCGGTGCGTCGCCGGCGTTCGGTGGCACGAGCAATCCGCTGGTGCGCCAGACCGATTTCCGCGGCAGCGCCGATTTCGAACGGTTTACGCCGCGCGCGTCGATCAGCTTCAAGCCGGCCGAGGACCACCTCCTCTACGCCAGCTGGTCGGAAGGGTTCAAAGGCGGCGGTTTCGATCCGCGCGGCGTCGGCACCGCCGCCCCCGACCTCAACGGCAACGGCCGAACCGGCGCGCAGGGCGACCAGGAGGACATCTACAACTTCCTCTCGTTCGATCCCGAAACCGTCACCAGCTATGAAATCGGCTACAAGGGCGCGCTGTTCGACCGCGCGCTGACGCTGGCGGTGGCGGCGTTCAACGCCGACTATACCGACGTGCAGATCCCGGGTTCGATCGGCGCGACGGTGGGCGGCGTGCAGACCTTCATCGGCATCACCACCAACGCCGCATCGGCGCGCATCCGCGGGATTGAGGTCGAATCGACCTTCACCGCGCGCGATTTCGGGATGAGCGGCGGGCGCCTCTCCCTGGGCCTCACCGGCGGCTATATCGACGCCAAATATCGCCGCTTCATCGACGCGCGCGGAATCGACGTCGCCGACCGCCGCGCGTTCCAGAACACGCCCGAGTTCACCGGCAGCGCGACGCTCGGCTATTATGCGCCGATCGGCGGCGGCGGGCTGACCGCATCGACCACGCTCTCCTACCGTAGCGACAGCCAGCAGTTCGAGCTTGCCAACCCGCTGCTCGACCAGCCGGCCTATGCGCTGTGGGACGCGAACCTCGTCTGGAATGCGCCGGGCGATCGCTGGTCGATCGGCCTCCACGCGCGCAACATCACCGACAAGCGCTACATCGTGTCGGGCTACAGCTTCCTGCGGCAGAACCCGGACACCGCCGCGTTCGTGCTGGCGAACGGCCAGCCGGGGTTCAGCTCGACGCTCGGCAACGACGGCGTGCTCACCGCCTATTACGGCTCGCCGCGGCAGGTGTTCGGCACGGTGACGGTGCGATTCTGAGCACTGTTCTTCCCCCTCCCCCTTGTGGGGAGGGGTAGGGGCCCGCTCGCGTCTGCGAGCGGAAGAGATTATCGCGGCGTCGCGCTACCATATTTCACGAGCCGCAGACGCGGCTCGGCACCCACCCTGCCCTCGCCACAAGGTGGAGGGTTTGGTTTCTCAGCGCTCGCGCGTGGCGGCGAAGGTTAGCTCGGGGTGGCGTTCCGCCTGGTAGCTGACGTCCCACGCCGACTGCGCGAGGAACACCGGGTTGCCGTCGCGGTCGCGGGCAAGCTTGTCGCGGTGGAACCCTGCGAACGCATCGAGCGCCGCCTGCGGCCCCGACAGCCAGCGCGCGGTGTCGAACGGCGCGGGTTCGAGCTTCGCCTCGACCTTATACTCCGCCGCCAGCCGCGCGATCAGCACGTCGAGCTGGAGCTGGCCGACCACGCCGACGATCATCGTCGCGCCGATTTCCGGCGTGAACACCTGAATGACGCCCTCCTCGGCGAGGTCGGAGAGTGCCTTCCTGAGCTGCTTGGACTTGGTCGGATCGACCAGCGCCACGCGGCGCAGGATCTCGGGCGCGAAGTTGGGGAGACCGGTGAAGCGCACCATATTCTTTTCGCTGAGCGTATCCCCCACCCGCAGCGCGCCGTGGTTGGGGATGCCGATGATGTCGCCCGGCTCGGCGGTGTCGGCAATCTCACGGTCCTGCGCGAAGAACAGGATCGGCGAATGCACCGCGAGGGGCTTGCCGAGCCCCGACGGCGTGAGCTTCATGCCGCGTTTGAACTGTCCCGACACCACGCGCATGAAGGCGATGCGGTCGCGATGCTGCGGGTCCATGTTCGCCTGGATCTTGAAGACGAACCCGGTGACTTCCGTGCCCTCGGGGGCGATCGGCGCGGGCTCGGCCGGCTGCGCGCGCGGTCCCGGCGCATGCTCCGCAAGCCCCGCCAGCAGCGGCGCGATGCCGAAACGCTTCAGCGCCGAGCCAAACCACACGGGGGTGAGGTCGCCCGCGCGATAGGCTTCGGCGTCGAATTCCGGATAGCCCGCGCGCGCCAGTTCCGCCTCCGCCGCCAGCCGTGCCGCGCCCGCCGGGGTCAGCTTGTCGGCGAGGCTCGCTGCATCGGGGGAGGCGTGGTGCGAGACATCCTCGCCGCCGATGCGCGATTCGCCTGCGGGGCGCATCAGCTCGCCGGTGGTGAAGTCGTATAGCCCCTCGAACTCGCCGCCCATGCCGACCGGCCAGTTCATCGGGCACACGTCGAGCGCCAGCACGTCGGCGATCTCGTCGAGCAGCGCGAAGGCGTCGCGGCCTTCGCGGTCGACCTTGTTGATGAAGGTCGCGATCGGCACCGAGCGCAGGCGGCACACCTCGAACAGCTTGCGCGTCTGGCTCTCGATGCCCTTGGCGGCGTCGATGACCATCACCGCGCTGTCGACCGCGGTCAGCGTGCGATAGGTGTCCTCGCCGAAATCCTCGTGTCCGGGTGTGTCGAGAAGGTTGAACACCAGCCCCTCGCGCTCGAAGGTCATCACCGAACTGGTGACCGAAATCCCGCGCTGCTGTTCGATCGCCATCCAGTCCGACCGCGCCCGCCGCGCCGCCCCGCGCGCCTTGACCTCACCCGCAAGGTGCACCGCCCCCGCGGAAAGCAGCAGCTGTTCGGTGAGCGTGGTCTTGCCCGCGTCGGGATGGGCGATGATCGCAAAGGTGCGCCGGTTGAGCATCGCGCGGGCGGTAAGGGCGGCGCGGCGCGGGATCAAGGCGGGCGGGGCAGGTAGGGCAGGCGGGGCAGGCGCTTACCACTTCCCCCTGTCATGCTGAATTTGTTTCAGCATCCATGAGTCGCGCCCCGCCGCGTGGACCCTGAAACAAGTTCCGGGTGACGGTCGGGGGTGAGGCGGGGACCGCGCCGGCCTGCCCCTCGCCCGGTTGCCACCGTCGCGGTTGGCGGCGAAAGGAGGGGCATGGCCAGCATCACCCCCGCCGCCCGCCCCTATGCCGAAGTGGTCGGCGACCCCGTCGCGCACTCGCTCTCGCCCGCGATCCACGGCTTCTGGCTGGAGCGGCTGGGGATCGAGGCCGACTATCGCGCGACGCGGGTGGTCGCGGAGGAACTCGGCGCCTTCATCGCCGGGCGGCGCGACGATCCTTCGTGGCGCGGCTGCAACGTCACGCTGCCGCACAAGGTCGCGGTGCTCGATCATGTCGCCGACCCGGGCGAGCTTGCGGCGACCATCGGCGCCGCCAACACGATCGTCCGCGGCGACGACGGCGCGCTGGTCGCGGCCAACACCGACGTCGCGGGCTTCGCCGCGCCGCTCGACGGGGTGCCGCTGGAGGGCGCGCACGCGGTCGTCGTCGGCGCCGGCGGGGCGGCGCGCGCGGTGCTCTACGCGCTGGCGCGGCTGGGCGTGGGGGAGGTGACCCTGCTCGCCCGCCGCCCGCTGGTCGCGGCGGGGCTGCTGGCGAAGTTCGGGGTGAAGGGCCGGGTGCAGCCGCTCGACGCGCGCCTTCCGAAAGCACAGCTCCTCGTCAACGCGAGCCCGCTCGGGATGAAGGGGCAGGAGCCGCTCGAGCTCGACCTCGCTCCGCTTGCCGACGACGCGCTGGTGTATGACCTCGTCTATGCGCCGCAGGACACGCCGCTGCTGCTCGCGGCGGATGGGCGCGGGCTGGAGACGATCGGCGGGCTCGCCATGTTGATCGGGCAGGCGGCGGTGGCGTTCGAGCTGTTCTTCGGCGCCGCCCCGCCGCGCGACGAGGACGAGGCGCTGCTCGAACGGCTGGCGCTGTGAGCGTCGCGGCGGAGGGGCGCCGCCCGCTGGTAGTCGGGCTGACGGGCTCGATCGGCATGGGCAAGACCACCGTCGCGGGGATGCTGCGCGAGCTTGGCGTGCCGGTGTTCGACGCGGATGCGGAGGTGCATCGGTTGCAGGGCCCCGGCGGCGCGCTGCTGCCGGCGATCGAGGACGCCTTCCCCGGCACCACCGGACCCGAGGGCGTCGACCGGGTGCGCTTGCGGGATGCGGTGATGGGCGACGATGCTGCGCTCAAACGACTGGAGGGCATCGTCCACCCCGCCGTCGCGCAGGGCCAGCGCGCCTTCCTCGATGCAAACGCGAACGCGGCCGTGGTGGTGCTCGACATCCCGCTGCTGTTCGAAAAGGGCGGCCACGCGCTGGTCGACCGCATCGTCACCGTGTCCGCCCCCGCCGACGTGCAGCGCGCCCGCGTGCTGGCTCGCGCGGGTATGACGGACGCAGCGTTCGAGGCGATCCTCGCCCGCCAGACCCCCGACGCCGACAAGCGCGCGCGCAGCCATCATGTCATCGACACCGGCGCACCGATCGCCGAAACGCGCGCCGCCGTAGCGTCGCTGGTCGCTTGCCTGACCGCGGAGGCGGGCGCATAGTCGCCCGGACCATGCGAGAGATTGTCTTCGATACCGAAACCACCGGCGTTGATCCCCTGTCGGGCGACCGCATTGTCGAAATCGGCTGCATCGAACTGATCGACGGGGTGGAGACGGGGGTCAGCTGGCATCGCTACATCAACCCCGAACGCTCCATGCCGGCCGAAGCGTTCGCGGTGCATGGCCTCTCCGACAGCTTCCTCGCTGACAAGCCGCGCTTTGCCGATCTGGTCGAGGAGTTTCTCGAATTCGTCGGCGACGACGCGCGGCTGATCGCCCACAACGCCGCGTTCGATTTCGGCTTCCTCGATGCCGAGCTCAACCGCTGCCGCCGCGATCCGCTGTGCCGCACGCGCATGGTCGACACGATGGCCATCGCCCGTGCGCGGCATCCGGGCGCCAAGCACAGCCTCGATGCGCTGTGCGTGCGTTACGGCATCGACCGCAGCCACCGCGTCAAGCACGGCGCGCTGCTCGACGCCGAACTGCTGGCGCAGGTCTATATCGAACTCAACGGCGGGCGGCAGATCGGGCTGGCGCTGGGCGCGCTCGATGCGCTGGCGGGGGACGATATGATCCGCATCGCCCCGCGCGAGCGCCCCTATCGCACGCCTCGCCCGCATGCGGCGAGTGCGGCGGAACTTGCCGCGCACGCAGCGTTCATTGCGAAGATGCCGAACGCCATTTGGCTGCAGGCGTAACGGGGAGGGAAGGACCGGTTTCGATACTTTGCGCGGGGGCGCACCAACATCATCAACGAAGGAGACGGTGACATGGATATCAGGATCTCGGGGCATCAGATCGCGACTGGCGAAGCGCTCCAGGATCACGTCACCGATCGAATGACGGGGATTGCCGACAAATATTTCGCGCGCGCGCTGTCGGCGCAGGCGACCTTTGGCCGCGGGCCGCATGATTCGGTCACCTGCGACATCGTCAGCCACGTCATGCAGGGCGTCGTCCTGAAGGCGCAGCATCAAGCGCAGGACGCCCACGTCGCGTTCGAAGGCGCGGCGGAAAAGATCGAGAAGCAGCTGCGCCGCTACATGCGCCGGCTGAAGGATCGGTCGTCGGCCAACGGCGGGGCGAGCGCGAGCGGCATCGACCTCGACGCGGGCTACACCGTGTTCGACCCGGGCCAGCCCGACGCCGAAGACGCGGGCGATTCCCCGGCCATCATCGCCGAAACGCGGGTGGATGTGCCGACTGCGTCGGTCAGCGATGCGGTGATGATGATGGACCTCAGGAACACCACCGCGCTGCTGTTCGTGAACGCGGCGACCGATCGCCACAACATGGTCTATCGCCGCCCCGATGGCGCGATCGGCTGGGTGGAGCCGCAGCGAAGCTGAACTTTCGCGCCCGATTTGCGCCGGGCGCGACGCGGCGTTAAGGGGCGGCGCCGCGCATCGCTCGGCACATGTCGGCGCAGTCCCGCCCTTTCACGAAGCGGGCAGCCGATCATCATCCAAGGCAGCCAGTCGATCCTCCCCATGATCCAGCTCTCCGACCTGTTCTATCCGGCGACCGTGCGCGCCGGCGTCCCGATCGAATCCAAGCGTCAGTTCTTCGACGTGGCGGGTCAGCTCGCGGCGAGCGCGCTCGGCCTCGACGCCAGCGAAGTGTCGGAGGCGCTGCTCGAACGCGAGCGTCTGGGCTCGACCGCGTTCGGGCGCGGGCTCGCGCTGCCGCACGCGCGCATCGCGGGCATATCGGGCGTGCGCGCGCTGCTGATCCAGTTTGGGCGGCCAATCGATTTCGACGCGATCGACGCCCTGCCGGTGGACCTGGCGGTGGTGCTGATCTCCCCCGTCGATGCGGGCGCCGACCATCTGAAGGCGCTGGCGCAGGTTTCGCGGTTCCTGCGCGACGATGCGGCCGTTGCCCGGTTGCGCGGCGCGGGCAGCAACGAAGCGCTCTACGCGGTGATCGACCGCGAACCGACGCGCGACGCGGCCTGACGGGCGGCGGCGGGGGTGAGCGAGGGCGATGGCCCGGCCAACGGTGCCGAACATTTCCGCGGGCTCGAACGGCTCTACGCCGCTGCGCCGATCAACCGCAGCTTTCCATCGACGCTGCACATTCCCGGGGCCGGACGCAGCGAGATTCGTTTCGAGGTGACGCCCGACCACTGCCATGCCGCAGGGGCGAGCCACGGCACGCTCTATTTCAAGATGCTCGACGACGCGGCCTTTTACGCGGCGAACAGCCTGGTTTCCGACCGTTTCCTGCTGACGACGGCGTTCAACCTGTTCTTCACCAAACCGCTCCGTCCCGGGCCCGTCACCGCGCATGGCCGCTGGGTGAGCGGGCGGCGGCGGGTGTTCGTCGCGGAAGCGACGCTGGTCGACGCCGAAGGCGATGAAGCCGGACGCGGCACCGGCACCTTCATGCGCTCGAACTTCGCGCTGTCCTCGCTCGCGGGCTACTCGGCTTGACCGATGCGCCGCCCCGGCTCGCGGCGGGGGTGCTGGTGTCGGCGCTGTTGCGACGCGCCAGTGCTGAAGGCGGGTTCGGAGTGGTGCTTCGGCGGGGCGACGATCGCGCCGGGGGAATCGTCATCGAAACCGCACACGCGGGCCGGGCCGGAGCCATTCTGGAGCGCGGGACCGACCTCGACGGGCGCGAGAGCTGGCGAATCGTGGGGGACGGCGCAGACGCGGAAGCGACAAATATCGCGCGGGTCAAACGACTTCGCGCGGATCCCGATGCCTGGGTGATCGAACTCGACATCGCGGATGCAGAACGGTTCGCCGCAGAAACACTCGCGGCGAATTGACGCTGTCACCCGACTAAAACAGGGGCGTGCGCCAGCAACCCCGCGAAGGTTGCCGCCCGTGCCGACAGGCGATCCGCGTATTCTCCTAGCGGAACGAACCTCCGGCCTACCGCATCGGTTCCATGATGGACCGGGCGGGGGCGGTTAACACGCAGTCGGGTCCGCTGCCGACGGATCGGCCCATCCTCTGGACGGGTACAGGCATCCGGGACGAGCGACGGTCCTGCACATGAAAATGACTTGATGTTCCGCATGTTTTCGATCGCCTCCACGGTGGCGATTTCCATGTCTGCTTTGACCGCGGTCGCCATGACCGCCCCCGGTTTCGCCAGCGAAGCGATGCCGACGACCCGGACTCCCGCCCCCGTCATCCTGCCGATGACCCCTGCGCCGGTTGAGTCCACTCCCAGTTTCCGTTCCGAAGCCGTCGTCCAGACGCTGCCGGTGCGCGTGTCGGCCGACGATGATGCCGACGAAACGCGCTCCGCCCAGCGGGGCGACGATGCCGCCGACCGTGCGCGCCTGCGCCGGGCCGGTTCGCTCGCTGCGACGGTCGCTGCGGCCGATGGCGACGTGCTCGACGCGCAGCACCGCTGCCTCGCGCAGGGCGTTTATTATGAATCGAAGGGCGAGCCGCTCGAAGGCCAGCTCGCCGTCGCCGAAGTGATCATCAACCGCGCGCGCAGCGGCCGTTTCGCCAACAGCGTGTGCGGCGTGCTGACGCAGCGCGGCCAGTTCAGCTTCGTGCGCGGCGGGGTCATTCCGCAGCCGGCGGGCGGCGCCCAGTGGCGCACCGCGGTCGCGATCGCGCGCGTCGCGCTCGACGATGCCTGGGACAGCCGCGCGTCCAACGCGCTGTTCTTTCACGCGACGCGGGTCAGCCCCGGCTGGAACCGTGCGCGCGTGGCGAGCATCGGCAACCACGTCTTCTATCGCTGATCGCACGACCCCTTCCCGCGCCTGAGCGTGGGAGGGGGTCTTGCTTTGTTCACCCCGCTCGCGCTAGCGCCGGGGGATGGCGACGCTCCCGCATCCGCTGCCCGGTGAGGCCGGTTTCTGCGCGTCCGACGTGGCGCGTGGGCTTGCGCGGCTGTTCCATCGGCGCGGAGCGATGACGCTGTGCGAAGTGCCGCTGCCCAACGGGCGGCGCGCCGACATCGTCGCTCTGGACGCCAAGGGGCGCATTCACATCGTCGAGATCAAGGTCGCGCGCGGCGACCTGCTCGGCGATGCAAAATGGCCCGACTATCTCGAATATTGCGACCGGTTTTTCTGGGCGCTGCCGCCGGGGCTCGACCCCGCGCCCTGCCATGACCAGACCCGGCTGCCCGATCGCTGCGGGCTGATCGTCGCCGACCGCTACGACGCCGAAGTCGTGCGCGAGGCGGCGGAGCACCCCCTCGCCCCAGCGCGGCGCAAGGCGGAGCATCTCCGCATCGCGCGCATCGCCATGCGCCGGTCGATGGTGGCGATCGATCCCGACCTGATGATCGGCGACAGCGACCTGCCCGGCTGGCGGCGCTGACCCGCCGCTGACGCGAGCGGCTCGCGCGACCTAGCGGGGACCCTGCACCGGCGCGGTCGAACGCTGCGCGGGACGGGCGGTCATCAGCGTCACCACGCCCGCCAGCCGCGGGTCGCGCTGCGCATATTCGAGCGGACTCAGCCCCGCGACGCGATCCTGCAGCCGGGGGTCCGCCCCCGCACCCATTAGCAGCCGCACCATCGCCGGATCGCCGCGCTGCACCGCGATGTGGAGCGCGCTCTCGCCGCGATTGTTGACCTGATTGATCCGCGCCCCCTGCCCGAGCAGGAGCGTCGCGCCGTCGGCAAAGCCGAGCAGCGTCGCGGTCATCAGCGGCGTCGTCCCGTCGCGCGTGCCGATGTTGGCGTCCGCCCGCCGCGCGAGGAAAAACCGCATCCAGCTGAGGTCGCGGCGCGCCGTCGCGATCGCCAGCGGAGTTTCGCCACTGTTGGCATCGCGCGTGTTGACCAGCGTGCCGCTGCCGTCGCGGAGCAGGTTGGTCGCCTTGTCCCCGTCGCGCTGGCGGGTCGCCTGGAGGAGCTGATAGCCCGCGCTGGTGAGCGACGACTGCGCCGCCGCGGGTGCGCTGGCGGTACCGACCAGCGACGCGGCCAGGATGGCGCCAGCGAGGGCGAATGGGGCGAAGATCGAGCGCATGGTGATCGCTTTCGTCAGGTCGAGGTGTCGGTCGCGAGTTGCATTAGCCGCCGTGCCAACGCAAGGCTGAGCGCGCCATGAACCTCGCTCGTTTCTCGCTCCTCGCCGCCGCCACGCTGATGCTGGGCGCCTGCAATTCGGGTGCGCCGACCACGGCCGCGCCCGCCTCGCGCCCGCTCGATGGAGCGCGCGTCGGCGGACCGTTCAGCCTGACCGCGGCGGACGGTCGCACCGTCACCGACCGCGACTTCGCCGGCAAATACCGGCTGATGTATTTCGGCTACAGCTTTTGCCCCGACGTCTGCCCGGTCGACCTCAACTATCTGATGTTGGGGCTGAAAGAGTTCGAGCGGCAGGACCCGGCGCGGGCCGCGCGGATCCAGCCGATCTTCATCACCATCGATCCCGAGCGCGATACGCAGGAGGTCGTCGGGCGGTTCGCGGCGCAGTTCCACCCGCGCCTCATCGGCCTGACCGGCACGCCGCAGCAGATCGCCGACGTCGCGAAAGCGTTTCTCATCACCTACCGCAAGCAGCCGGGGTCGGCGCCCGACCGCTACCTCGTCGCGCATACGCAGCTCGCCTATCTGATGGGGCCGGGAGGGGAGCCGGTGGCGCTGATCCCGATCGACGATGTGTCGACGCCCGACGTCAACGAAGGCAAGCCCGAGCTCGTCGCCGCCGAACTCGCGCGCTGGGTGCGCTGACGCGCGGCGACGTGGCGCAAGACCGCTTCTGGGAGCGTCCGCTCGACAGCCTCGACCGCGCCGAGTGGGAGGCGTTGTGCGACGGCTGCGGCAAATGCTGCCTGCACAAGGTCGAGGAGGAGACCGACGACGGCTCGCCGGGGCCGGTGTGGCCGACCAACGTCGCCTGCCGTCTGCTCGACTGCGACAAGGCGCGCTGCACCGCCTATCCGCAGCGCAAACGCTACGTCCCCGACTGCCTGACGCTGACCAAGGAGAATGTGCGGCAGATCGCCTGGCTGCCGCGCACCTGCGCCTATCGCCTGCGCGCGGCTGGTCGGCCGCTGCCGCGCTGGCACTACCTCGTCTGCGGCGATCGCGAAGCGGTGCATCGCGTCGGCGAGTCGGTGCGCGGCTGGGTGGTGAGCGAAACGCTCGCCGGGCCGATCGAGCACCACATCGTCGAACGCGAGCTGTGAGCGCGGGCGAGGGGTTTGCGGTCGAGGTCGGCGATGCGTTGCTGCCGGTGCGCGTGCGGCGGCACCCCGCGGCGCGGCGGCTGCGGCTGCGCTGGGACGCGGGGCGCGGCGAACTCAAACTGACGCTGCCGCCGCGGTCGAGCCTCGCCCGCGCGCGCGACTGGGTGGCGGGTCACGGCGACTGGATCGCGCGCGCCGCCGCCGCCGCTCCGGCGCGGGTGCTGGTTCGCGCCGGCGCGACGCTGCCGTGGGGGGAGGGGGCGCTGACGCTCGCGCATTCCCCCGCCGCGCCGCGCACGCCGCGGGTCGAGGGCGCGCGGCTGATCGTGGGGGGACCGGCGGAGGGGCTGGGGCGCCGTGTGGCGCGCTGGCTGGCCGTTCAGGCGCGCGCCGATTTCACCGCACGCTGCGAGGCGCTGGCGGCCACGGCGGGGGTGCGCGTGGCGAGCGTGGCGGTGGGCGACCCGCGCAGCCGCTGGGGCAGCTGCTCCAGCCGGGGCACGTTGCGCTTCTCGTGGCGGCTGATGATGGCGCCCGACCGGGTGCGCCAGGCAATCGCCGCGCATGAGGTCGCGCATCTGCTCCACCTCGACCACAGCCCCGAGTTCCGCGCGGCGGAGCAGCGGCTGGCCGGCGCCGGCGAGCCCGAACGCGCGCGCGCCTGGCTGCGCGCGAACGGCGCGGCGTTGCAGCGAGTCGATTTCGGCTGAGGGCGGCACGGGCTGTTGCGCACGGCGGTTCAAAGCTGCGCCGCCGCCGCCGCGGGGCGCCACCGCCGCCCCCCCCTTCGTCACCCTGAACTTGTTTCAGGGTCCGCGCGCCGCGCCTCGGCCCTGGATGCTGAAACAAGTTCGGCATGACGGGTGGGGGTGAGGGCGGCTTGCCCGCCCGCCTGCCTACCCGCCTGCCAGCCATCCGCTCGCCCGCTCGCCTTCACGCCTGCGCTCCCTCAGCCGGCCCGCTGGCCCGCTCCCCCGCTCCCCTTCCCGCCTGCGCTCCTGCCGCCGGCGCGGACGCCGGCCGCCGCGTCGCGCGCCTCGTCAGAACTCGTTGCTGACCTTCACCCCCTCGTTGGTGGAGGGGGGCGGGGCTCGGGGGGCGGGGGGTGGCGGGGGCGGCGTTGGCGCGCGGCGGCCGGTCTGTTCGTCGATCCACTTCTGGTCGAGCCGGGGGCCGTCGGGCTCGGGCGCCGGCTTGGCGGGCGCGACGCCGCCGCTGTCGGGCTCGATCACCGGGGCGTTGAAGTCGGGGTCGGCGGGGACCACCGTCGGCTCGCCGAAGCCGTCGTCGGGCAGCGGCTCGCCCATATAGGCTTCGTCGTCGCTTTCGAGCTGCCATTGCGGCAGTTCGACCTCGGTCTTGAACGGCACGACCGGCCGGTCGGCCACCGCGACTCGCATGAAATCGGCAAAGGCGCGGGCGGGTGCGGTGCCGCCCTGCAATCCGCCGACCGCGCGCGCGTCGTCGCGACCCATCCACACACCGGTCGTCAGCCCGCTCGAAAAGCCGAGGAACCAGCCGTCCTTGTTGCTGCTGGTGGTGCCGGTCTTGCCCGCGACGGGGCGTCCGATCTGTGCGGCGCGGCCGGTGCCCGTGTTGACCGCGGTCTGGAGGAGGTCGGTGATCCCCGCCGCCACCCACGGGTCGACCAGCACGCTCGCCTCGCGCACCGGGCGTTCGTAGAGGATCTCGCCCCCCGCGGTCGCGACGCGGGTGATGCCATAGGGCTGCACCGAGCGGCCTTCGGCGGACACCGCGGCAAAGGCGGCGGTCATGTCGATGACGCGCACCTCGCTCGTCCCCAGCACCATCGACGGGTGGGTGTTGATGGGGGAGGTGATGCCGAAGCGCCGGGCTATCGACGCAATCGCGCTGGTCCCGACCGCCTGGCCGAGCTTTGCCGCGACGGTGTTGACCGAATAGGCAAATGCGGTGCGCAGGTCGATCGCGCCGCTGTAGCGCCCCGAACTGTTGCGCGGGCGCCAGCCATTGATGGTCACGGGTTCGTCAATTACGCGGTCGCCGACCTGCTGCCCCGCCTCCAGCGCGGCCATATACACGAACAGCTTCCACGCCGAACCCGGCTGGCGGCGTGCGACGGTCGCGCGGTTGTAGTTGGAGGTGACGTAATCGCGCCCGCCGACCATCGCCCGCACCGCGCCGTCGTTCTCTAGGCTGACGAGCGCCCCCTGCGCCCCTGCCGGGGTGTTCGACTGCACCGCCGCAGTCGCTGCGCGCTGCAGGCCGAGGTCGAGCGTCGTGTAGACGTCGATCGCCTCGCTGGTCGGGTCGATCAGCGTATCGAGCTGGAGCAGCGCCCAGTCGGTGAAATAACGCGCGCTGTTCTGGTTGGGCTCGGCGGTCAGCGTCACGTCGGCGGGCCGCGCGCGGCGGCGCTGCATCGGGCTGATCACCCCGGCGTCGAGCATGGTATCGAGCACCACCCCCGCGCGGCCGATCGCCGCCTGGGCGTCGGCGGTCGGCGAATAGCTCGACGGCGCCTTCACGAGGCCGGCGATCACCGCCGCTTCGTTGAGGTCGAGGCTGGTCGCGCTGTGCCCGAAAAAGCGCCGGCTGGCAGCGTCGATGCCGTAGCTGCCGCCGCCGAAATAGACCTTGTTGAGGTAGAGTTCGAGGATCTGGTCCTTGGTGAACTTGCTCTCGAGCGCGAGCGCCAGGATCGCCTCGCGCATCTTGCGGCTGAGGCTGTAGCTGTTGGTGAGGAAAATGTTGCGGGCGAGCTGCTGGGTGATGGTCGACGCGCCCTGCCAGCGACGCTCGGTGCCGCGGTTATCGTACGCGACCTTCACCGACCGCGCCATGCCGACAGGGTCGAGCCCGATGTGGCTGCGGAAACGGCGGTCCTCCACCGCGATCATCGCATCGCGCATCACGCGCGGCGTTTCGGACAGGCGCAGCCAGCGGCCGTAGGTCGGGCCCATCGACACGATGATCGCCCCGCTGGCGTCGTGGAAGCGGATCGTCTGCCCCGTCGTGGTGCGTTTCAGCGCCTCGAACGAGGGAAGGTTCTGCCGTGCGAGGGCAACCGCGATGCCCACCGCAAGCAGCGCCGCCAACGTGAGCGCGAGCAGCGTCCACGCGATGCGCTTGAACCATCGTCGGCCCCGGCCCGGGGGCGGCGGGGTGCGACCGTTGGATCGTGGAGCGCTGGACCGGCGCCGCGCGCCGGACGGTCGGGCGGTGGCCATCGCGGCGGTGCGCTCAGCCCTGGTCTTCGGCGAAGTCGAGCGCGGCGCTGTTCAGGCAGAAGCGCATGCCCGTCGGCTGCGGCCCGTCGGGGAAGACGTGGCCGAGGTGCCCTTCGCAGCGGGCGCAGCGCACTTCGTCGCGGATCATGCCGTGGCTGGTGTCGCGCACCACGGTCACTGCGGCGGGATCGATCGCCTGGTAGAAGCTCGGCCAGCCCGAACCGCTGTCATATTTGGTCGCGCTGTCGAACAGCGGCGCGCCGCAGCCGTTGCAGACATAGGTGCCGTCCGCCTTGTGCGCGTTGAAACGGCCGGTGAAGGCGCGTTCGGTGCCATGTTCGCGCAACACATGATAGGCTTCGGGCGACAGCCGCTCGCGCCATTCGGCATCGCTGAGCGCGGCGGGATCGGCGGATGCGGGGTCGCGGTCGGTCATGCGGCGCAACGTGGCGGCATGACGCGCGAAACTCAAGACGCGACGCGCACGCACGGGGCGAAGGGCAGGCGCTTGCGCGGGGAGCGGCTTCCCGGCACAACCTCGCCCATCTTTCTCCCCCAACTCCCCCAACCAAGGAACCGCCCATGAGCCGCGACGCCGTTATCGTCTCCACCGCCCGCACGCCGATCGGCCGCGCCTATCGCGGCGCGTTCAACGCGACGCCGGGCGCGACGCTGGGTGCGCTGTCGCTCGGCGAAGCGGTAAAGCGCGCCGGGATCGAGGGCGCGGAGGTCGACGACGTGCTGTGGGGCAGCGCGCTGCAGCAGGGCGCGCAAGCGGGCAATCTCGCGCGGCAGGTGGCGCTGCGCGGCGGCCTCCCGGTGACCGTGTCGGGCATGACGATGGACCGCCAGTGCAGCTCGGGGCTGATGAGCATCGCCACCGCCGCCAAGCAGATCGTCATGGACCGCATGGATGTGGTCGTCGCGGGGGGTCAGGAATCGATCAGCCTCGTCCAGACCAAGGACATGCGCGTGCAGCCCGATCCGTCGCTCCTCGCGATGCACCAGTCGATCTACATGCCGATGTTGCAGACCGCCGAAGTGGTGGCCAAGCGCTACAACATCAGCCGCGACGCGATGGACGAATATGCGCTCCAGTCGCAGCAGCGCACCGCCGCGGCGCAGGAAGCGGGCAAGTTCGACGACGAGATCGTCGCGGTCGACGTGACCATGAACGTGACCGACAAGGCGACCGGCGAGACCAGCCAGAAGGACCTGCGGGTCACCAAGGACGAGGGCAACCGCCCCGAAACGACGCTGGAGGGGCTGCGCGCGCTGCAGCCGGTGATGGGCCCTGACGCGACGATCACCGCGGGTAACGCCAGCCAGCTTTCCGACGGCAGCTCGGCGAGCGTGCTGATGGAGGCCGGCGTCGCGGCGCGCAAGGGGCTGACCCCGCTCGGCCGCTACGTCGGCATGGCGGTGGCGGGCACCGAGCCCGACGAAATGGGCATCGGCCCAGTCTATGCAATCCCGAAGCTGCTGGAGCGGTTCGGGGTCAAGATGGACGACATCGGGCTGTGGGAGCTCAATGAAGCGTTCGCGGTGCAGGTGCTCTACTGCCGCGACAAGCTCGGCATTCCGAACGAGCTGCTCAACGTCAACGGCGGCTCGATCTCGATTGGTCACCCCTACGGCATGACCGGCGCCCGCTGCGTCGGCCACGCCCTGATCGAAGGCAAGCGCCGCGGCGCACGCTACGTCGTCGTCACCATGTGCGTCGGCGGCGGCATGGGCGCCGCGGGGTTGTTGGAGGTTCTCTGACAAGGCGAGGCGGATAGCAGCGCTATCCGCCGGTCGGCGAAGCCGACGCCGAAGGCCGGCCGACAGGCGGCGGAGCCGACCTGATCGACGTCATGGGATTTACTCCCGTGACGGCCCCGCCTGGACGGTGGCTCCGCCAACGATAACGCGGGACCCCGGATCAAGTCCGGGGTGACGATCTTTGGTTTGGTGTGGTGTGCCGTGGTGCGATGCGGTGTGGTGAGGTCGCATGGCCCCCCCCCGCCCGCCGCCCACCCACACCGCACCGCCCGCGCCGTACCTCACCGCGCTGACCAGCCCCCCCCTCATTGCCCTCCCCGTCCGCCCCGCCTATCGGGCGGCGACGCAGCTTTATGAGGACGCGAGCGTGGCGAATGTGGCGGTGGTTGGCGCCCAGTGGGGTGACGAGGGCAAGGGCAAGATCGTCGACTGGCTGGCGAGCCGCGCCGATGCGGTGGTGCGCTTTCAGGGCGGCCACAACGCCGGGCACACGCTGGTGGTCGACGGCGCGGTCTATAAACTGTCGCTGCTGCCGTCGGGGATCGTCACCGGTACGCTGTCGCTGATCGGCAATGGCGTGGTGCTCGACCCCTGGGCGCTCAAGGACGAAATCGAGCGGCTTCGCGCGCAGGGGGTGGAGATCACCCCCGACAATTTCGCGCTCGCCGACACCTGCCCGCTGATCCTGCCGCTGCACCGCGACCTCGACGGGCTGCGCGAGGCGGCCGCGGGCTCAGGCAAGATCGGCACCACCGGGCGGGGCATCGGCCCGGCCTATGAGGACAAGGTCGGCCGCCGCGCAATCCGGGTTTGCGACCTGATCGATCCGGACGCGCTCGACACGCAGCTCGACCGGCTGTGCGCGCACCATGATGCGCTGCGTGCGGGCTTCGGCCAGCCGCCGGTCGATCGCGCCGCGCTGGTCTCCGAGCTCGAGGGGATCGCGCCGTTCGTGCTCGAATTCGCGCAGCCGGTGTGGAGCCGCCTCAACGCCGTCAGGAAGGCGGGCAAGCGCATCCTGTTCGAGGGCGCGCAGGGGGTGCTGCTCGACGTCGACCACGGCACCTATCCCTTCGTCACCAGCAGCAACACCGTCAGCGGCACGGCGGCGAGCGGGTCGGGGCTGGGGCCGGGGGCGGTCGGGTTCGTACTCGGCATCGCCAAAGCTTACACCACGCGCGTCGGCAGCGGGCCGTTCCCGACCGAGCTCGATGACGCCACCGGGCAGCGGCTGGGCGAGCGAGGGCGCGAGTTCGGCACCGTTACCGGGCGCAAGCGGCGCTGCGGCTGGTTCGATGCGGTGCTGGTGCGCCAGGCGTGCGCGGTGAGCGGCGTGACCGGCATCGCGCTGACCAAATTGGACGTGCTCGACGGGTTCGAAACGGTGCGGATCTGCACCGGTTATCGCCTGCCGGGCGGGGGGACGATCGACCACTACCCCGCGCGCACCGCGGACCAGCTGGCGGTGGAGCCGATGTACGAGGAGATGCCCGGCTGGTCGGAATCGACCGCGGGCGCGCGGCGCTTCGCCGACCTCCCCGCCAATGCGGTCAAATATGTCCAGCGGCTGCAGGAGCTGATCGAAACGCCGATCGCGCTCGTGTCGACCAGCCCGGAGCGTGACGACACGATTCTGATCCGCGACCCGTTCGAGGACTAGGCCTCGCTGAGGTCGCGGGCGAGTCGCCGCCGGGCGAGCCAGTAGAACAGCGCGGGGATCAGCCCCAGCCACGCCGCGGCGTAGAGCACGTAGCGCACGCTATCTTGGCCGTAGGCGGGCTGGAGCGCGTCGCTGAGCGCGCCGAACAGGAACGGGCCGAGGCCGAGGCCGATGAGGTTCTGCCCGAACAGCATCAGCGACGCCGCGACCGAACGCTGCTCGGCGGGCACCAGCCCCTGCACCAGCGCGTAGGTCGGGCCGTAGTAGAGGCTGTTGAGGATCGTCGGCACGATCAGCATGGCGAGCGCGAGGCGCCAGTCGGCAAGCCAGTAGCCGAGGAACAGCAGCGGCGCGGCGATCAGCATCCCGACCGCGGGGCCGGTCAGGATGTGGCGCGGATCGCGCTTGCCCCAGCGGTCGGCGAGCTGCCCGCCGAGCCAGGTGCCGAACATCCCCGCCAGCCCCAGCACCACCGCCCCGGCGATGCCCACCTGAGTTGTCGACAGGCCGTGCGTGCGGATGAAAAAACTGAGCGTCCACAAACCCTTGCCGTAAGCGAGGAAGGCGGTGAAGCTCGCCGCAAACCAGAGGAGGAGGAAGCTCCGGTTGGCGAACACCGCGCGGATGGCGCGGCCCATCGGCGGCGGGGGCGGCGCGGCGGCGGCGGCGGCCTCGCGCGCGGCGACGCTCTGCGCCATGCGCGGGTCGCGGATCAGTCGCGGCACCAGCAGCGCCAGCAGCACGCCGGGGAGGCCGACCAGCATCAGCGCGGGGCGCCAACCCCATTGGTCGTTGACGACGCCGCCGATGACGAGGCCGAGCAGCGTCCCGATCGGCACGCCCATGCCGTAAAATGCAATGGCGCGGTTGCGGCGTTCCTTGGGCACGCTGTCGGCGATCAGCGAATGCGCGGCGGGGGTGCAGCCCGCCTCGCCCACGCCGACGCCAATGCGCGCGAGGAGGAGCTGCCAGAAATTCTGCGCCAGCCCGCACAGCGCGGTCATCCCCGACCAGATGGCGAGCGACCAGGCAACCAGTCGCGAACGGTTGGTCGAAGGCTTGTCGGCAAGCCGCGCGATCGGGATGCCGAGCAGCGCGTAGAACACCGCAAACGCCGGCCCCGCGAGCAGCCCGAGCAGCGTGTCCGAAATCTGCAGGTCACGCTTGATCGGTTCGGCGAGGATGTTGACGATTTGCCGGTCGAGAAAATTGAGAATGTAGATGACGAGCAGCGTCCACAGCGTGAAACGCAGCGCCCGCGCGTCGGGTCGCGGCCTGTGCGCCGTGGATGCCGGTGCCGTCGTCATTACCGCTCTCTCCCGCCGGCGCGGTGGTCCGCGCTCTAGCCGCCAGTGGAGCGGACGCGGACGCCGCTGTCAAAAAGGTCGGCGGCGGTAGCGGAAATACCAGATCTCGTGGCCCATGCGGCGGGCCTTGGCTTCGTAGCGGGTGGGGCTCCAGCCCACCGGCCGCTCAAGCATCTGCGCGGCGTCGTCGATCGTCCAGGCAAAGGCGTCGCGGTGGCGCTGCATCACCATCAGCGCGTGCTCGACGTAAATCGGGTGGTCGCTCGAAAAGCGGAATTCGCCGCCGGGCTTGAGCTTCGCCGCGATCAGCTCGAGCGGACCGTCGTTCATCATCCGCCGCTTGGCGTGGCGCGCCTTGGGCCAGGGGTCGGGGTGGAGGAGATAGACGAACGACAGCGCGCCGTCGGGCACGCGCTCCAGCACCTCGATCGCGTCGCCATGGCGGAGGCGGACGTTGGCGAGCGCGGGGCGGTCGGCGGTGGGCTCCAGATGCGCGAGCGTGGAGGCGACGCCGTTGAGGAACGGTTCGGCGCCGATGAAGCCGTGGTCGGGAAGCAGGTCCGCCCGCGCGGCAAGATGCTCGCCGCCGCCGAAGCCGATCTCGAAATGGAGCGGGCGATCGTCGCCGAACAGCGCCGCGCTGGTGACCGGGCCGTCATCGGGGACCGCCACCACCGGCAGCAGCCGCTCGATCCGCTCGACCTGCTGCGGGCGCAGCGGCTTGCCCTTGGCGCGGCCGTAGAGGCGGCGAAAGCGCTGGGCTTGGGGCTGGGGCGGGGGCTGATCGTCGCGGTCGTCCACGCGCCCGGCCGATAGGGACGCGACCGCCGAGTTTCAAATCACAAATATTGTGCGGATTTGTTGGCGCGGGCGGGAGCAATGGCAGGGCATGTTCGTTCGGATGACAAGTTTGCTGAAAGGTGCCCTGATGCCCAAGACCGAAGCCCCCTCGTCCAATAAAAACGCTCCCGCCGCTGCCAAGCCAGGCAAGGCCGGCGGCCCTCGTCCCAAGGGCGGCATGCCGTTCGAGGAAAATCCGATGGGCGACCAGCTTCACGACATGGGCAACCGCAGTTCATCGCCGCAGCCGCCCAAGCCGCCGGTCGATCCGAGCGCGAACGCCCCCAAGCCAAGCGGCCCGCTCAACGACGCGGAGGTCGGCGATGCGGGCGAACTCCACCAGCGCGGCGGACCGGCGCTAACCGACAATCACGGCCATCCGATCAGCGACAACCAGAACAGCCTGAAGGCCGGCGCGCGCGGGCCGACGCTGCTCGAAGATTTCCTGCTGCGCGAGAAGATCTTCCACTTCGACCACGAGCGCATCCCTGAGCGCATCGTTCACGCGCGCGGCACCGCGGCGAAGGGCTTTTTCGAGGCGACCGCCGACATCAGCGCGATCTCCAAGGCGGCAGTGTTCAAGAAGGGCACGCGCACCGAAGCGATCACGCGCTTTTCGACCGTCGCCGGCGAACGTGGCAGCAAGGACACGCCCCGTGACGTGCGCGGCTTTGCCGTCAAGATGTACACGACCGAGGGCAATTGGGACCTCGTCGGCAACAACATGCCGGTGTTCTTCATTCAGGACGCGATCAAGTTTCCCGACCTCGTCCACAGCGTAAAGCCCGAGGCCGACCGAGCCTTTCCCCAGGCGGCGAGTGCGCACGATACCTTTTGGGACTTCATTTCGCTGATGCCCGAATCGAGTCACATGGTGATGTGGCTGATGTCGGACTTCTCGCTGCCGCGCTCCTACCGCACGATGCAGGGATTCGGCGTCCACACCTGGCGGCTGGTTAACGATGCGGGCGAAGGCACGCTCGTCAAGTTCCACTGGAAGCCGCGCGCCGGCACACAGTCGACCTGTTGGGACGAAGCGGTCAAGATTTCGGGCGCCGATCCCGACTATCACCGCCGCGATCTGTGGGAAGCGATCGAACGCGGCGATTATCCGCAGTGGGACCTAGGCATTCAGGTCATCGACCTCGAGTGGGCGGCGAAGCAGCCGTACGACATCCTCGATGCGACCAAGCTGATTCCCGAAGAGGAGGTGCCCGTCCAGCTGATCGGCACGCTGACGCTCGACCGCAACGTCGACAATTTCTTCGCGGAGACCGAGCAGGTCGCGTTTCTGCCGTCGAACGTGCCGCCAGGGATCGATTTCTCGAACGACCCGCTGCTGCAGGGGCGGCTGTTCTCCTACCTCGACACGCAGAAGTCGCGGCTGGGGACGACCAATTTCCACCAGATCCCGGTCAATGCGCCGCGCTGTCCGTTCAACAATTTCCAGCGCGACGGGCTGATGCAGACGCTCGTCCCCAAGGGCCGCGCCACCTACGAGCCCAACGGGCTGGGCGAGAATGGCGAGGATCCGGGGCCGCGGTCGGTGCCGAACGGGTTTCGGACCTTCCCCGAGAACGGCGAGGATAACGACCCGACGCTGAAGGTGCGGGTGCGGCCGGAGACGTTTGCCGATCACTACAGTCAGGCGCGGCTGTTCTACGCATCGCAGACGCCGATCGAGCAGGCGCATATCGCCTCGGCGCTCGTGTTCGAGCTGTCGAAATGCGAGATCGAGCGGGTGCGCGAGCGGACGATGGCCAACCTGCGCAACATCGACGAAAGCCTCGCCCAGCGCGTTGCCGACGGGCTGGCCATGCCGCTGCCGCCGGCGAGCGAAGCGGCGCGCCCGACGCTCGACATGCCGACCTCGGACGCGCTGTCGATCGTCAAGCAGGGCGACCCGGTGATGAAGGGCCGGCTGATCGGCATCCTGATCGCCGACGGGTCGGACAAGAAGGACGTCGATGCGCTCACCGCCGCGATCAAGGCCAAGGGCGGCACCCCGTTCCTGGTCGCGCCCAAGATCGGCGAGGTGAAGCTGAAGGGCGGAAGCCTCAAGGCGGACGGCCAGCTCGCCGGGTCGCCGTCGGTGCTGTTCGACGCCGTGGCGGTGGTGCTGAGCGAGGAGGGCGCGGCCATGCTCACCCGCGAAAGCGCCGCGGTGCAGTTCGTCATGGACGCCTTCGGCCACGTCAAGACGATCGGCCACAACGCGGGGGCGCAGGCGCTGCTCGACAAGGCCGGCGTCGAAGCCGACGCGGGCGTCACTGACCTCAACAGCTTCGCCGATGTCGCACCCAAGCGGCATTGGGATCGCGAACCAAGGGTGCGGATGCTGGCCTAGCCCCCCTATCCGGGTCAGCCCGCAGCTTTGGTGCCCCTGTCCGCGTCTCCGTTCGTGGGCAGGGGCAACCGCATTTTCAACGAAGGGGAGCACACCGCCACATGATTTACGATTCGCTGATCGTCGGCGCGGGGCCGGGCGGCCTGTCCGCGGCCCTCTACATGGCGCGATTTCGCCGCTCGACACTGGTGCTGCACGACGGCATGGCGCGCGCGCTGCGCATCCCGACGACGCACAACGCGCCGGGCTTCAACGAGGGGGTGGCGGGGCCCGACCTCATCGACCGGATGACCTGTCACGCCGAGCTTTACGGCGCGACGCTGCATGAGGCGCACATCGCGAGCGCGCGGCATGACGGCGAGCTGTTCACGCTGACCGATGACGCGGGCGCGACCTATCAGGGGCGGTCGCTGATCCTGGCAACCGGTATCCGGCTCAACCAGATCGACATGCCGCAGGACATTCACGAAGCGGCGATCCGCGCGGCGGTGCTGCGATACTGCCCGGTGTGCGACGGGTTCGAACATATCGACAAGCGCATCGGCGTGATCGGCTGCGACACCGGGGGCGCGGCGGAAGCGCTGTTCCTGCGCCAGTACAGTGCGGACATCACCGTCGTCCCGCACCGCTTTCACGAGATGACCGCGGACGAACGCGCGGCGATGGACCAGGCGGGGATCACGGTGATCGCGACGCCGGTCGACCACTATGTCGCGACCAGCGATTCGATGGAGGTTCACCTCAAAGGGCTGCCCGAACCTCTGGTGTTCGACGTGGTCTATCCGGCGCTGGGGGTGTCGCCGCGGACGCGGCTGGCGGGGGAGCTTGGCCTTGCGCTCAACGACCGCGAGGAGGTCGAGGCGGGGGCGGTGTTCGAGACCAAGGTGCCCGGGCTCTACTGCGTCGGGGATATCGTCGACGGGCTCGACCAGATCAGCGTCGCCATGGGCCACGGCGCCATCGCGGCGACGAAAGCGCACAACTGGCTGCGCGAGCAGGACGTCCAAACGCTCGATGCGCTGACCGAGGAGGTCACGGTGCACGAAGGCAACACCGGCGTCGGCGCGGCTTGACGGCGCGCGCTACGAATCGGGCGACGCGGGTGACCTCGCGGGCGGGTTCGCACCCGCCGTCACCCTGAACTTGTCTCAGGCTCCATGACGCGCCCTCGGCTGGGGATGCTGAAATTGTTCGGCATTATGTAGCAAACGCACCAAGGCGCGGGCAAATGTATAGCCTCGCATTGATGGGCATCATCGCCTGCGATGCAATGCGCCTTCCGACTCCACAGCACGGCCGGGATCGGGCAAATAAGAGAATATGCGGAGAATCCAAAAGACCGATCAGGCCGCCAAAACCGTCGAATCGTGGTGGGCCCTTCTGTTTGGGGAAGGCGGTTTGGGCCACTCACTTATGCGGTGGGGCTGGCCTGTGATCGGCGGGACCGTTGGAGCGGTTGTGGCATCGGCAACAAGCTGGATTTCCGCGTTCGGTGTCGCTGGTTGGGCAGGAGCGGCAATTACCGGCGCGCTCCTATTTTTATTAGTCGGAATCGGAATAGAAACCTACCGTTTGCAACGGTTGAGGCGGCATATGTTAGCCGATAGCGGGAAAGCTGATGGTGACATTCGCCAGATCGCGCCTCAAGATATCCCCGTTAGCGTTGACTATGACGCGATAAAGGCAAAGCTCGAAGAACTGTTGAACGCTCGCCTTGCGCTCAATAACGATCACCCAACACAAGTTCACACCCGGCAAGTTGAACAAGCTTATAGAGACGCAGTCGTCGCGACTGGCGCTTTGACGTTTCTGCCAGGTTGGCTCGATGAAGTGATTACGAACATTGCTGCCATTGACAATCAATGGAAGGAATTGGAACTTTTCATTCAGAACAACGGCAAGCAGGCATCCGATCCTCTGGAGCTTCATCGGCGAGAGACGAAGTTATGGATTCCATATGAGGCTGTAAGTTGCATTTCGGCCTCTACGCGGTTGGACTATTTTGAGCAAGAACTTAGGCCGAATGAGGTGCCTTATCCTTTCCGAGGAAATATTGAGAGCGACGCTTTATACGAGCAATACAGGAGCTTAGCAGTAAGGTTCACGCAACGCCGAATGTTAATGGCGCGCGTCAGAGATACGCTTCAACGGGCTCTTGACGGCGCTTTGGCAGCCCAAACAGCGCCGGCGTATCAAGGAAATCAATGGATGAGCTTAATTCGAAATACGAATTGAAGAGCTCCCGATTGCCTCTAAGCATTGGATCAGGAACACTGCGGTGAGTTCGCGCGGGCGTCGGGTTCGCGTGGGTGCGGCGATCGCAGGGGAGTCCCGTCAAACCTTGCGGATGGTGACGCAGCCGGCGGAGTAGCCGGCGCCGAAGGAACAGATGAGGCCGAGGTCGCCCGAGACGAGGTCGTCGCTGTTTAAATGGAAGGCGATGATCGACCCGGCGCTCGACGTATTGGCGTAGGTGCCGAGCACGGTCGGGCTTTCGTCTTCGCTGGCTTCGTGGCCGAACACCTTTTGCGCGATCAGGCGGTTCATGTTGGCATTGGCCTGATGCAGCCAGATGCGGCGCAACTGTTCGCCCTTCAGCCCCAGCCGTTCGAGTTCGTCGAGGATCATCGCGCCGACCATCGGCACGACTTCCTTGAACACCTTGCGCCCCTCCTGAACGAACAGCTTGTCCGCGTCGTCGCGGCGGTCGGGGTCGGTGCGGTTGAGGAAACCGAAATTGTTGCGAATATTGTTGGAAAATTGCGTTTTGAGGCGGGTGCCGAGCACCTCCCAGCCGCGACCTTCGGCGCGTTCGGCGCTTTCGACCAGCACTGCTGTGGCGACGTCGCCGAAGATGAAATGGCTGTCACGGTCGCGCCAGTTGAGGTGGCCGGAAGTGATTTCCGGGCTGACCACCAGCACGCTGTCCGCGCTGCCCGAACGGACCATGTCGGCGGCGGTCTGGATGCCGAAGGTGGCCGACGAGCAGGCGACGTTCATGTCGAAGGCGAAGCCGTCGCGCCCGCTGTCGGCGGCGCCGATGCCGAGCGCGTCCTGGATCTCCACCGCCATCGCCGGATAGGGGCGCTGCATGTTGGAGGCCGCGCACAGCACCGCGTCGACATCGGCGGCCGAGCGGCCGGCGCGGTCGAGCGCGTCGCGCGCGGCGGTGACGCCGATTTCCGCCATCACGCTCAATTCGTCGTTGCCGCGTTCGAGGGCGCGCGGGCGCATTGTGGCGGGATCGAGCACTCCCGCCTTGTCGAGCACGTGGCGTGCGCGGATGCCGCTCGCCTTTTCGATGAAGCCGGTGCTCGAGGGTTCGAGGGGCGCGCGGGTGCCGGCGGCGATGGCGTCGGCGTGGACGGCGTTCTCCTGCTCCACCCAGGCGTTGAAGCTCGCCACCAGCTCTTCGTTCGAAATGCTGTCCGGGGGGGTGTAGAGGCCGGTGGCGCTGATGTGGACGCGGGTCATGCGCGTGCTTCTAGCGAAGCGCAGGGACGAGCGCGAGAGGGCGGGCGGACTACGGCGGCGACGGACTTACGCGGCGCGCTGGTGGACGACGACGCGGTTGCGGCCGCCGTTCTTGGCGGCGTAGAGCGCGGCGTCGGCCTCCCCCAGCAGCTGGTCGAGCCCGGCGAGCGGGTTGGCCGCGTCCTGCCGCGCGACGCCGACGCTGGCGGTCACCGGCACCGAGCGGCCGTCATGCTCCATCTCCAGCCGGGCGAGCGCTTCGCGCAACCGGTGGGCGAGCTCCACCCCGTCGCATCCGCGTGGCACGAGCACAGCGAATTCCTCGCCCCCCATGCGGACGACGGTGCCGTCGTTGGTGCTGTGTTCGATCGCCCGCGCGACGCGGCGCAGCACCTCGTCCCCGACGCTGTGGCCGTGGGTGTCGTTGATCGATTTGAAGTGGTCGAGGTCGATCATCACCACCGCGCCGATGCGGCCGTGGCGGTCGGCGATATCCTCCAGCGCGCGGCGGTTGGCGACGCCCGTCAGCGCGTCGCGATGGCTGCGATCGCGCGACCGGTGGGTGAGGTCGACGGTCAGCGCCATGGTCATCAGCAGCGCGCCGAGCAGGGCGGCGATGGCGACGAGCAGGTAGAAGAAATTCCAGTAGCTCGAAAACACCGGCGCGCTCGCGACCTCGGCCCCCATGGTCGATAGTTTGAGCGTCGCCGCCCGGCCGAGGTAGCTGAGCAGCGAGAGGAAGATGAACAGCGCAATCACGCGGTCGAGCGGGGTGCCGTTCCGCCGCCGCAGCCGGATCAGCGCCGGCACCAGCATCGCCGCCGCGGTCAGTGCGACGACCACGATCCGCTCCTCCGCAGCGCCGGCAAAGGTGGTCAGCGCGACCCCGACTCCGCCCAGCGCGATCACCGCCGCGGGGTAGCGCGAATCGAGCCGCTCGCCATGGCGGGCGAGGAAGGCGTTGCTGATCACCCACAGCGAAATCCAGTGCAGCGCGACCGCGACGAGGAAGCCGTAGCTCCAGGGAAAGGGGAACATCGGCGCGCGCATCATGTCGAGCGGGATGGCGACGATGCTGAGCGCGGAGCCGATCGCCGCCAGCCGCGCGGCGGGCAGCCGCTCCGCCCGCCAGATCCCGAAAAAGATCAGCGCGAACGCGACGTGCATCGCCGGCAGAAGATAGAAAAAACCCTGTGCCCTCATCCCGATAATCGATCTAGCGCGGGCTACGGCGGCTGTCATGCGAGGTAACGAACGCGCCGCGTCACTGCGCCGCGCGGCGGTTCGCGCTGTCCTACAACGCGCCGCTCCACCCATTGCCCCGTTCCGAGGGCGAAGTGGGGGAGTGGGATGAGCGACAGCGCAGCCGGTGATGAGCGACCGCCGCATCCGCGCACACGATTCGGGCCGCAGCGGCAGGCGCTGTTCCTCGAAGCGCTGGCGGAGACGAGCAATGTCGCGCGATCGGCGCGGGCGGCGGGGATCGGCCTCGCCACCGTGTGGCGCTGTCGCCGCGACCGGCCGGGCTTTGCCCGCGCGTGGGACGACGCGCTCGACCAGGGGCTCGCCGACCTCCACGCGCGGCTGATCGAGCGGGCGCGGTTCGGGACGGTCGAGGAGCAGACCACCTCGAAAGAGGGCGAAACCCAGCGCCGCACGACGCGCAAGGCCGACGACGCGCTCGCCCGCTGGCTGCTGGCGCGGCGGGCCGAGGACCGCGCGACGCTTGCCGCGGCGCGCGACGCGGCGGTGAGCGCGGATTATGACGAGGCGGCGCTGCGCCAGCGGGTGGTGGCGGCGATGGCGGCGCTGCGCACGGGCGAGCTCAGCGAAGCCGAGCTGGCGGACGCCGCGGCGCTCGACGCAGCGGTCGAGGAGCGCAAGGCGGAGATCGAGCGGAGCTGCATCGCGCAGGTGCTCGACGGGCTGAACTCCAGCGAGCGCGCGGTGGTCGACGCGGCGCTGTCGGTGCGCGACCGCGCCGAACTGGGGCGCGCGTGGAGCATCGTGGCGCGGCCCGAACAGCGCCCGCCCGCGGGCGACTGGAGCTGCTGGCTGCTGATGGCCGGGCGCGGCTTTGGCAAGACGCGCAGCGGGGCGGAGTGGATCGACGCCGCCGCGCGCGCGACGCCGCGGCTGCAGATCGCGCTGGTGGGCGCCACGCTCGACGATGCGCGGCGGGTGATGATCGAAGGCGAGAGCGGCCTCCTCTCCTGCGCGCGCGGGCGGACCGCGCCGGTGTGGGCGCCGTCGCTGAAGGCGCTGACCTGGCCCAACGGGTCGATCGCGCGCGTCTATTCGGCGGCGGACCCCGAAAGCCTGCGCGGCCCGGCGCATCACATCGCCTGGGTCGACGAACTCGCGCGTTGGGAAGCGGGGGGCGGGCGCGAGGGCGGCTCGCTCGACCCGCGCAGCGCGGGGCAGGCGGCGCTCGACAACCTCATCATGGGCTTGCGGCTGGGGGAGCGACCGCGGCTGGTCGCGACGACGACCCCGCGGCCGGTGCCTATCCTCAAGCAGCTGATGGCGCGGGCGGGAACGGTGGTGACGCGCGGCAGCACCGCGGACAATGCGGCGAACCTGCCGGCGGCGTTCATCGCCGATATGCGCGCCACCTATGGCGACACGCTGCTCGCGCGGCAGGAGCTGCTGGGTGAGCTGATCGAGGACGCGCCCGACGCGCTGTGGCCGCGCGCAGGCATCGAGGCGACGCGGGTGGCGGCGGTCGGGCCTGCGGATGCGGCGCGCTTCGAGCGCATCGTCATCGGCGTCGACCCGCCCGCGAGCGATCGCGGCGATGCCTGCGGGATCATTGTGTGCGGGATGCTGCGGGGCGAGGCCGAGGGGGCGGGGGAGGGTCCGCGCTACCTCGTGCTCGAGGATGCCAGCGTGGAGCGCGCGTCGCCCGAACGTTGGGCGAACGCGGTGGCGGCGGCGGCGGCGCGCTGGGCCGCGGACTGCGTGGTGGCGGAGGCGAATAACGGCGGGGCGATGGTCGGATCGGTGCTCGCCGCCGCCGACGCCGCGCTGCCGCTGCGACTGGTCCACGCCAGCCGCGGCAAGCACGCCCGCGCCGAGCCGATCGCGCTCAAATGGGCCAACGGCGAAGCGGGCTGCGCCGGCGTCCACGCGCGACTGGAGGACGAAATGTCGGGATTTTGCGGGCACGGCGGCTGGATCGGCCCCGGCCGCTCCCCCGACCGCGCCGACGCGATGGTGTGGGCGATGACCTCTTTGATCGGCGGCGCGCGCACCGCCCCGCGCGTGCGGCGACTTTGAGCGCATCAGCGGCAAGGCATAAGGAACCGATATGGCACAAACTCTGGCACAGCGCATGCGGCAATGGTTCGCCAAGGAGGAGCGGCTGCCGCTCGGCGTGAATGTGGCGACGGGGGCACCGAGCGCGTGGTGGCGCGGCGGGGACGAGCCCGCGCCGCTGCCGGTGAGCTATGCCGGGCGGGTGGCGGCGGCGGTCGACACCAACCCCATCGCCGCGCGGGCGGTGCGGCTGATCGGCGAGGCGCTGGCGGCGGCGCCGTTGCGCGTCGACGCCGACGATGCGGCCCTGGCGACGCGGGTGCGCTCGCTGGTGCGCGCGTCGAGCGGCGGGCAGACGCTGATCGAAAGCCTGGCGCAGGCGCTGCTGCTGCACGGCGATGCGTGGCTGCAGCTGATCGACCGCGGCGATGGGACGCTGGCGGAGCTGTTCGCGCTGCGGCCGGACCGCATGACGCTGGTCACCGGCGACGATGGCTGGCCGTTTGCCGCGGATTACCGGGTGGGCGATGGCCGCGTGACCGACGCGCGTCGCGTCCGGCGGCTGCTGATCGAGGATGCGCGGGGGCGCCCAAACCTCGTCCACCTCAAGGTCGGGCATCCGGCGCGCGACCATGACGGGGCGGGGGCGCTCAACGCGGCCGGCGCCGCCATCGCGCTCCACAACAGCGCGTCGCGCTGGAATCGCGCGCTGATCGACAATGCCGCGCGCCCGTCGGGGGCGCTGGTGCATGAAGGCGGCGCAGGCGTCCCGCTCGGCGACGCGCAGTTCGAGCGGCTCAAGGCGGAGATGGCGGCGCAATTCCAGGGCGCGGCCAACGCGGGACGCCCGCTGCTGCTCGACGGCGGGCTCCGGTGGCAGGCGATCAGCCTGACCCCGGCGGAGATGGACTTCGCCGCGCTGAAGGACGCGGCGGCGCGCGACATCGCCTGCGCCTTCGGGGTGCCGCCGATGCTGCTCGGCGTGCCGGGCGATGCGACCTACGCCAATTATGCGCAGGCGATGAAGGCGCTGTGGCGGCACACGCTGCTGCCGATGGCGGGGCGCATCCTTGGCGGGATCAACGAAGGACTCGCCGGCTGGGGGATCGCGGCGCGGGTGGCGGTCGACCTCGATGCGGTGCCCGAGCTCAGCGAAGACCGCGCGCGGCTGTGGGAAATGGTCGGCGCGGCAGATTTTCTGACGGCGGCGGAAAAGCGTGCGGCGCTCGGCCTCGGCACGCCAGACGACGAACCGCAACGGTGAAGAGGAGGAGAAAGCGATGACCGATCGGGAGATCGAGGCGCTGTGCCAGGCGGCGGCGACGGCGGGGGCGGAGCGCGCGCTGGCCGCGCTGGGGCTGGGCGACGCCGATGCGCGCGATGACGTGCGCGAACTGCGCGAGCTGCTCGGCGCGTGGCGCGATGCCAAGACGAGCGCGTGGAAGGCGACGGTGGACTGGCTGGTGCGCGGCACGCTCGCGCTGCTGCTGGTCGGGATTGCGCTCAAGATGGGGTTCGGCGCTTGGGTGCGCTGACCGCAACGCTCCGGTTCGAGGGGCACGCGGCGCTGTTCGACGTGCGCGATCGCGGCGGGGATGTGATCCGGGGCGGGGCGTTCGGCGATGCCGCCGCGCCGCTGCCGCTGCTGTGGCAGCACGACCCGCTTCGCCGCATCGGCACGGTCGAGGCGGTGGCGGAGGATGCCGCGGGGCTGCGCGTCACCGGGGTGGTCGACGGGGCGAGCGGCTGTTCGCGCGAGGTGGCGGCGCTGCTGCGCGAAGGAGCGGTGGACGGCCTCTCCTTTGGCTACCGCGTGATCGCCGCCGCGCCGGGCGCGAACCCAGGCCCCGGCGGTGCGCCGACGCGGGAGCTGACGCGGCTGGCGGTGGTCGAGGTGAGCATCGTCACCCGCCCGATGCAACCCGCCGCGCGGATCGAACGACTGCTCGGGTGACGCTACGCCAGCGACGCGCAAAACGCTGTCCTACAACCCCGCGATGCAACCAGATCGGCACATCAGCCAGGGAGAATCAGATTGATGCTCGAAGTCAAAGCCGCCGGCGTCTCCGGCGCCAACGCCCCCGCCGCCGTCACCGCCGCGCCGTCGGTCAGCGATGAGCTGGCGGCGTTGCGCACGCGGGTCGATGCGTTGTCGGCGCAGCGGAGCCGGCCGCCGCTCGACGGCGTGAAATCGGCAGACAGCGCGACGCGCGACGCCTTTGTCGACCGCTACCTGCGGCGTGGGAGCGATGTCGGGGTGGAGCTGAAAAGCGTCACCGGCATGACCGGCGCGGAGGGTGGCTTCGCCGTCCCGCGTGAGATTGACGCGGTGATCGGGGCAACGCTGAAAGCGATTTCGCCGATCCGCGCAATCGCCAATGTGGTTCGCACCGGCAGTGCAGGCTACCGCAAGCTGGTGACTCTGGGCGGGACGCCGTCGGGCTGGGCGAGCGAGGTCGCACCGCGGCCGATGACCGGCACCCCGAGCTTTGTCGAAGTGGCCCCGCCGACCGGCGACCTCTACGCCAACCCCGCCGCGAGCCAGGCAATGCTCGACGATGCGGCGTTCGACGTGGAAGGCTGGCTCGCCGACGAGATCGCGCGCGAGTTCGCGCGGGCGGAGGGCGCGGCGTTCGTCGCCGGGAGCGGGGTCAACCAGCCCAAGGGTTTCGTCACCTACGCGACGTCGGCGGACGGCGACGCGACGCGGGCGTTCGGGACGCTGCAGCATGTCGCGTCGGGCGCGGCGGGCAGTCTCGCCAGCGCGTCGCCGCAGGACCGGCTGATCGACCTCGTCCACAGCCTCAAGGCGCCGTATCGCCAGGGGGCGGTGTTCGTGATGTCGAGCGATACGCTCGCACGCGTCCGGAAGATGAAGACCAGCGACGGGCAGTTTCTGTGGAGCCCGGGCCTTAGCGAAGGGCGGGCGGACACGCTGCTCGGTTTTCCGGTGGTGGAGGCGGAGGAGATGCCGGCGATCGCGGCGGACAGCCTGTCGATCGCGTTCGGCAACTTCGCCGCGGGCTATGTCATCGCCGATCGGGGGGAGACGGCGATCCTGCGCGATCCGTACACCAACAAGCCGTTCGTCCACTTCTACGCGACGCGGCGCGTGGGCGGCGCGGTGGTCAACAGCGAGGCGATCAAGCTGATGCGCTTCAGCGCCAGCTAAGCGCGGCGGGCGGGCGGGCGGTCGCGAGCCGCTCGCCCGCGTCGCGGCGCGAACCGGACTGGCGATCTTCGTCGGACGTAAACCAACCAAAACGGCAAAGGGGGGGCGCATGACGCTCGATCAGGGGACGGTGCCGCATGCCGCACCGCTCGCCGAACTGCGCGCGTGGCTGCGTGCGCCGGTGGGCGACGGCAGCCGCGCCGACGACAAGGACGCCGATGCGATCGTGGCGGCGCTCCACGCCGCATCGGAGCAGGTCGAGGCGCTGCTCGGACGCGCGCTGTTGGCGCGCGGCGTGACCGAAAGGCGCGGGGTGACGGGCGGTTGGCAGCGGCTCGCCACGCAGCCGGTGCGGGCGATCACGGCGGTGGAGCGCGTGGCGGCGGACGGGACGCGCGCGGCGTTGCCGATGACGAGCTACGCCATCGAGATCGACGATGCGGGCGCGGGCTGGGTGCGGATCGCGGACACGAGCGTCGCCGGGCGGGTGGCGGTGACGCTGGTCGCAGGGATGGCGGAGCGCGCGGAGGACCTGCCCGCCGCCATCCGTCAGGCGGTGGTGTTGCAGGCGGCGACGCTGCTCGACGCGCGCGACGGTGCGGAGGCGCGGCGCGCGATCGACCCGGCGGCGGCAGGGCTGCTCGCGCCGTGGCGGAGGGCGCGGCTGTGAGCGGGGGCGAGACGATCGCGTCGGCGTGGAGCGCGATGCTGCGCGACACGCTGCGCCACGCGCCGGGGGTCGCGGGGCGGGTGGCGTTCGGTGATGCGAGCGGACGCGCGGGCGTCCCCGTGCTCACCCTCTCAGCCGTGGAGGCGAAACCGTGGCACGCGGCGGAGCGACCGGGGCGCGAGCTACGCGCGACGCTGACGCTGGCCGATCGCGGGGCGGCGGGGCGGCTCGAAGCCATCGTCGCAGCGGTCGAGGCGGCGGTGTTCGGCGCCCCGCGAACCGGGGCGGGCTGGGAAAGCGCAGGCGCGCGCGTGGTCGCGAGCCGCATCGGCCAGCGCAAGGACGGCGCGCGCGAGGCGCGGATCGATCTGCTGGCGCGGGCCTGGTCGGTGTGAGCACGACCCGCGCACTCGGACGACGGCGGCTTTTCAGGAAGGAACCAGGATGGTGATGGAAAAGGGCAGCGGGTTTCTGCTGCGGATCGCCGACGCGGGCGGTGCATATACGACGGTGGCCGGGCTGCGGACGACGCAGCTGTCGATCAACGGTGAGGCGGTCAACGTTACCAACAAGGGATCGGGCGGGTGGCGCGAGCTGCTGTCGGGGGCGGGGGTGCGGTCGGTCAGCATTGCCGGAGCGGGGGTGTTCACCGGCTCCAGTGCAGAGGCGGCGATCCAGGGTCATGCCCTCGCCGGGACGATCGCGCCCTATGAGGTGATGTTCGAGAGCGGCGCCAAGCTGCGCGGGCGATTCCTGGTGGCCCGGCTCGACCATGCGGGCGATTTCAACGGTGAGCGGCAATATACGCTGGCACTGGAAAGCTCCGGCGCGGTGGTGGGCGCGTGAGCGGGTCGGTGCGTGCCAACCCGGTTCGCGGCGAGACGGCGCTGGCGGGGGTGCTGCTGCGGCCGAGCTTCGGCGCGCTGGTCGCGGCGGAGGCGGAACTGGGATCGCTGTTCGCGCTGGTCGAGCGGGTCGCCGAGGGGCGGCTGACGCTGAACGAGGGCATCACGCTCGCCTGGGCGTGTCGTGTCGAACCGGTGCGGTTCACCTCGCGCGAGGCGTTCGCCGAAGCGGTGAGTGCGGGCGGGCTGGCGGCGCTGTCGCGGGCGCTGGCGCCGCTGCTCGCGGCGATCGTGCGCGGTGGGTGAGTTTGCCCGGCGCGCGGCGCGGCTGGCGGGGCTGATGGGCGCGCTGTTCGGTTGGCGGCCGGCGGAGTTCTGGGCGGCGACGCCCGCGGATGTGGCGGCCTTGGTCGACGCAGCGCGCGGGGATGAGGGCGCGGGCGCGGCGATGGACCGCGCGGGGCTGGCGCAGCTTGAGGCGGCGCTGACGGGAGAGCGGGGATGAGCGAGGAGAGGATCGACGTCGCGCTCGACCGCGAGGGCTTTGCTGGTGAGGTCGCGGCGATGCGTGCGACGCTGGAAGGCGTGCTTGGGGGCGCGGCGGACCGGGCGGGGCGCGGCATCGAAGGTGCGCTGCTGCGCGCCGCGCGGGGCGGCGCGGTGGGGTTCGAGGATCTGCGGCGCGTGGCGCTGGGGGTGTTCGACGACATTGCCCGCGCGGCGCTGCGACAGGGGCTGGCGTCGCTTGGGCTTGGCGGGCCCGGCAAGGGGCTCGGCGGCGGCGGCGGCGGGTTGCTCGGACTGGCGGCGGGGCTGCTCGGCGGGCTGGTCGGGGTCGGTGGGCGCGCGACGGGCGGGCCCGTCGCACCGGGCCAAGCCTATCGCGTGGGCGAGCGCGGACCGGAATGGTTCGTGCCGACCACCAGCGGGCGGGTCGAGACCGGCCTCGGCAGCGGGGCCCCGCGCGATGTGCGGATCACGGTCAACGTCGGCGGCGAGGCGGCGCGCGATCCCCAACGGTTCGCGGCGAGCGGGCGGCAGGTGGCGCTGGCGGTGAAGCGGGCGCTGGAGGGGTGAGAAGTTCCTTCGCCCTCCCCCCTGTGGGGAGGGTTCGGGGGATGAGGCTCGGGAGGATCTGCGGCGCGATGTCGCGATGGGTCTCCTCCGCTCGCAGACGCGAGCGGGCCCCCACCCCTGCCCCTCCCCACAAGGGGGAGGGGGATATTTGTCTGGGGACTGGCTTTGCCTTGTGGCTCGCCCCCTCACCCCCGGCCCCTCTCCCCGGGGGAGAGGGGAAGAAGAGGAGACGTTATGCCTTGGTATCTGGCGGCGCGTGAGGGCGTGGACCCGGCGCTCGATCGTGTGCGGGCGGTGCGCGACGTGAAGCGTTTTGCGGCGGAGGGGTGGACGGTCGATTTCCCTCGGCCGGCGATGGCGAGCGTGGTGACGACCGCGGCGGATGCGCTGCGGGTCGACGCGGCGTTTACCTCCCCGGACGAGCTGATCGGGCTGATCTGGGAGAGTGTCGATCGGTGGGACCATCCGCTGACCGCGCGGGCGACGTCGCGCAATTATCGGGGGTGCGTGCTCAGCTTTCGCTGGCGCTCGAGCGGGGTGACGCCGCTCGATGAGCGCAATGGGCCGGTGCTGACGATCGAGGGGCGCGATGCCGCAGGGGCGGCGCGGACCTGGTATGTGCGGCTGTGGAATTATGCGAGCGGCGCGCCCGAGGATGCGCGGGTGACGCTCGATTTCGATGCGCTCGCGGGTGGGTTCCTGCATCCCGACGAGGCGGAGCCGCTGCTCGCGGGCGACATCGACCGAATGTTCGTCAGCCTGACCCCGCCACGGCACGCCGACTTCGCGACGCGGCCGCACGAGGGCTGGGTGGAATTGTCGGGACTCGCCTGCGACGGGGCGGGGTCGGTGCTGAAGCGCGGCGATGCGCTGGTGCCGGCGTCGGCGCGCGGGATCGCGACCGGCTATGACGACCTCTACCACCTCACCCCCGCGCGGGTGTGGGGGATGATCGAGGCGCTCGGCTACGACGGGCCGACGGTGCATTATGTCGGCATGAGCCACTTTCCGGCGCTGGCGCGGGCGGGTGCGGCGTGGCTCGGCGGGGGCGAGGGCGAAGTGCTGAGCGGCCCGGCGCGGGCGTGGCACGTCGCGTTCGCGCAGGAAGCCGCGGCGCGCGGGCGGGAGGTCATTTTCTCGCTGAGCTTCGAGCTGTTTGCTGCGATGTGCCCGGCGGAATGGATGCAGCGCGCGGCCGATGGGGCGCCGGCGCTGACCGTGTGGGAGCCGCCGTCGGCGCTGCTTTCCCCCGCCAACCCGGACACGGTGGCGTGGCTAGGGCGGGTGATGGCGTCGCTCGCGCGGATCGCGCGCGATGCGGGGCTCAGCGTGAAGTTGCAGGTGGGCGAGCCGTGGTGGTGGGTGCAGCCGCAGACGGGCGCGCTGTGTGCCTATGATGCCGCGACGCGGGCGGTGCTGGCGGAGGCGCTGGTGCCGATCGAGGACCTGTCGGCGCCGATGAGCGCCGCGCAGATCGCGATGCTCGACCAGCTGGGCGTGCTGCTGAGCGAAGCGACGCGGGCGGTGCTCGACGCGGCGAAGGCGGCGGTGGCGCCGGCGGCGGTGGAGACGCACCTGCTCGCCTACCTCCCCAGCGTCGTCGATGCGCGGCGGCCGGAGCTGGTGCGCGCGAACCTGCCGGTGGGTTGGACGAGCCCGGCGTTCGATGTGTTGCAGCTCGAGGATTATGACGATGCGGCGCTGGGGCGCTTTGGCGCGAGTGCGGCCAATATTGCGGCGGCGGAGGCGCGGCTCGGCTACCCGCCGGCGCGGCAGCATTATTTCGCGGGCTTCGTGCTCCGCGGCGAGGATGCCGACCAATGGGCGGCGATCGAGGAGGCGGCGGCGCGGGCCGAAGCGCGCGGGGTCGCGGCGACGATCGTCTGGGCGCTGCCGCAGGTGGCGCGCGACGGCTTTACCGCATGGGCTCCGCCCGATCCCGATCCGACGCTGGAGGATGATGTGCTGCCCTTTGCCGATGTCGATTTTCCGCTGGCGCTCGGGCGCGAGGCGAGCGTCACCACCGAATTCTCCACTGCGATCGTCACCGGTCGGTCGGGGGCGGAGCAGCGCGGGGTCGAATGGGACGCGCCGCGGTTGAGCTTCGATGTCGGCGCAGGGGTGCGCGACGAGGCGGACGTAGCGGCGCTGGTCGCATTTTACCGCGCGCGGCGGGGGCCGGCGCAGGCGTTCCGCTTTCGCGACCCGCTCGATGCGGAGAGCGCGGCGGCGGGGGAGGTGCTGGGCGCCGGCGACGGGGTGCGCACGGACTTCGCGCTCGTGAAGCATTACCCCGGCGACGTCGCGCGGCGGATCACGCGGCCGGTGGGGTCGAGCGTGCGAGTGTGGCTTGGCGGGGTCGAGCAGGAGGACGGCTGGGTGCTGGGGGAGCGGGGCACGGTTGCGTTCGCGGTGGCGCCCTCTGCGGGGGTGGAGGTGCGCGCGGCGTTCGCGTTCGACGTGCCGGTGCGGTTCGCGGAGGACCGGCTGGAGGTCAGCCGCGCGACCTTCCTCGCGGGCGCGATCCCGGCGGTGCGGCTAGTCGAGGTGCGCGAGTGAACGGTTGAAGGACTTCTCCCCTCCCCCTTGTGGGGAGGGGCCGGGGGTGGGGGCCGAGCCGCGTCTGCGGCTCGATAAGGCCTGCGGCGCTGACCAAGAGTCTCTTCTGCTCGCGGACGCGAGCAGGACCCCCACCCCTACCCCTCCCCACAAGGGGGAGGGGGTGAGAGAAAGGGATCGAACGATGACCGCATGGCTTTCCGCGCCGTTGGTGCATCTTGCCTGGTGCTGGCGGCTGGCGCGGGGGGATGGCGTCGTGCTGGGGATGACGACGCACGATGCGCCGCTGCACTTCGGCGGGCTGACCTATCGCCCCGAGCCGGGAATCAAGCCCTCCGCCCTCCGCCAGCGGCGCGGCTTCGCGGGGGACAGCCTCGATGTCGAGGGCGCGCTGGCGAGCGCGGCGATCGCCGCGGGCGACCTCGTCGCGGGGCGCTGGAGCGGGGCGGCGGCGACGCTGTTCGTGGCCGACTGGAGCGATGCGGACGCTGCCCCGCTGCGGATCCTCGACGCGGTGGTGGGCGCGGTGACGACTGAGGGCGCGAGCTTCACCGCCGAGCTCGACGCGGATCGTGCGGCGCTCGATGCGCCCGCGGTGCCGCTGACCGCGAGCGGGTGCCGAGCGGAGCTGGGCGATGCGCTGTGCCGGGTGGACCTGGCGCCGCGGACGCATCGGCTGTCGGTGGCGGTGGTCGATGGGCTGGCGGTGACGCTCGGCGGGGCGGTGCCCGAGGGACTCACGCACGGGCGGCTGACGGTGCTCAGCGGGCGGGCGCGCGGGCTGGCCGCGCGAGTGGTGGCGCAGGAGGGCGCTCGGCTGTGGCTGAGCGGCGCGCTGTCCGGGCTGGCGCCTGGCGATGCGGTGCGGGTGAGCGAAGGCTGCGACCGCACCGCGGCGACGTGCAGCACGCGCTTTGCCAACATCGCCAATTTTCGCGGCGAACCGCATCTGCCGGGGATCGACCTGCTGACGCGGTTTCCGGGGGCATGAGCCGGGGGGAGCGGGCCGCCCACGCGGCGCTGGCGCTGGTCGGCGCGCGCTTTCGCCTCAACGGACGCGACGCGGCGCATGGGCTGGATTGCATCGGCGTGGTGCTGGCTGCGCTCGAAGCGGCGGGGGTGCGCGCGGAGGTGCCGCCGCGCCAGCGCTTTGGCGGGCCGGGGCTCGCGGCGGCGCGGGCGCTGGCGGCGACGCACGGGCTCGTGTGCGTGCCCGAGGCGGCGAGCGGCGATGTGCTGCTGGGCGAACTGGTGCCGGGGCGGTTTCACTGTGCCGTCGGGGTGCCCGGCGGGCGGGTCGAAGCGCACGCGTCGCTGCGGCGGGTGGTGCTGACGCCGGGCGCGGCCCCGCCTGAGCTGGAGGCCTGGCGGGTGGGGGCGTGACGCAACCGCTTCCCCCTCCCCGCAAGGGGGAGGGGGTTTTTGATAGGAGATACGAGGCATGGCGACGCTGGTGCTGGGCACGGTGGGGAGCCTGATCGGCGGGCCGGTCGGCGGCGCGATCGGGGCGATGCTGGGGCGCGCGGTGGACGGGCGGCTGTTCGCTCCGCCCGCCCGCGAAGGGCCGCGGCTCGACGAGCTGCGGGTGCAGACGTCGAGCTACGGCACGCCCATCCCCGCCATCTGGGGGCGGATGCGGGTGTCGGGGACGGTCATCTGGGCGAGCGAGATCGCCGAGCGGCGCGAGCAGTCGAGCGGCGGCAAGGGGCGCGCGTCGCAGGTCGATTACCGTTACAGCATCTCGATCGCGGTGGCGCTGTCGTCGCGGCCGGTCGCGGCGGTGCGGCGCGTGTGGGCGGAGGGGCAGCTGCTGGTCGGCGCGGACGGGCAGGCGACAAGTCCGGTGACGCTGCGCTTGCATCACGGTCACGAGGATCAGGCGGTCGACCCGCTGATCGCCGCAGCGGTGGGTGTGGCGGCGTGCCCGGCCTATCGCGGCATCGCTTATGTCGTGCTCGAGGATCTGGCGCTCGGGCCGTTCGGCAATCGGCTGCCGTCGCTGACGTTCGAGATGGAAGGCGAGGGTGACGCGCCGACGCTGGCGACGCCGCTGGTCGAGCGGTTGGGCGCTGCGGATGCGGACGCGCCGGCGGTGCAGGGCCTCGCGCTGACCGACCCCGACCTGTCCGCCCATGCCGAGCTGATCGCGCCGTTCGCGCCGCTGGAACGAGCGGCTGGCGCCGGCTGGCGGATCGGGGCGGACGCGCGCGCGCCGGTCTCGCTGAGCGAGGCGGCGGGGACGGTGGTGCGGCGCACGAGCGGCGCTCCGGCGCGTCCGCGCGCGCTGAGCGTCGACGTGTACGAGCCGGCGCGCGATTATCAGGCGGCGCGGGCGAGTGCGCCGGTGGTCGGCGGCGAGGGCGCGCCGCGCCGGATCGCGCTGCCCGCGGCGATGCCGCTCGGCACGGCGCAGGCGCTGGTAGAGGGCGAGGCGGCGCGGGCCGGCACGAACGCGCCCACCGAACGCTGGCCGCAGGGCTTTGCCGCGCTGGCGCTGGCGCCGGGGCGGGCGGTGCGCCTGTCCGACGGGTCGCTGCGCCATGTGCGCGAGCGCAACGTCGAGGGCGACGGCGTCGAACTGCTGCTCGAACATCCGCCGCTGCCCGTGCCGGCGCGCACGCTTCCCGCCGATCCCGGCACGCCGTGGCAGGCGCCCGATGCGAGCGCTGGCGAAGGCGTGCTGGCGATGGTGCGCGTGCCCGCCGGGGTCGGCGCGGCGGACGCGCCCCGGCTGCTGGTCGCGGCGGCGGGCAGCGGCGCGGGCTGGCGGCAGGGGGAGCTCGCGCTGGTAGCGTCGCCGGGCGCGCTCGAAACCGGGGTCGGGGCGGTTGCCGCCGCCGCGGTGGTCGGGCGCGTCGTCACGCTGCCGACGCCAGCGACAACGCTCGGCTGGGACGACGACAGCGCGGTCGAGGTCGAGCTGGCGGGCGAGCATATGGCGCTGACCGGCGCCGACGATGCGGCGTTGCTGGGCGGCGCGAACCTGATGGCCTGCGACGGCGAGCTGCTCCAGTTCGGGGTGGCGACGCCGCTGGGCGAGCAGCGCTGGCGGCTGACACGGTTGCTGCGCGGGCGCTTCGCCACCGAAGCCGACCAGCCTGGCGCCGGCGTGCTGCTGGTGCAGGACGCGGCGCTGGTGGCGCTGCCGATCGGAGATGCGCCGGGGGCGGTGGGCGGCGCCAGTGCCCTCGTCCTGCGACGCTGGGGCAGCGCGGAGGTTGCCCGCGAGGTGGGCGCAAGCGGCGAGGCGCACAACCTGCCGCTGGCGCCGGTGCATCTGCGCGCGGAGGCGCTCGACGATGGCGGGGCGGTGCTGCGCTGGACGCGGCGGTCGCGCGCCGGGTTCGGCTGGGGCGCGGATGAGGCGGCGCTTGAAGGCGGGGCGGTGGGCTGGCTGGTCACGCTCGGCGACGCAGCGCCGCTGCCGGTCGATGGACACGAGCTGCGGCTCGGCGCGGCGGCGGTGGCCGATCAGCGCGCCCGCGGGCCGCTCCGCCTGACCGTCCGCCAGACCGATTCGCGCGGACAATCGGCGCCCGCCAGCCGGACGCTGCGCCTCTGACACGCTCGTGATATTGCAGAAAAGGATTTGACCTCATGACCGACACCACCCCCCGCCTGTCGCTGCCGCTGCTCGTCCCCGGGCAGGCGCAGAAGGAGGTGACCGTCAACGACGCGCTGGCGACGATCGACGCGTTGCTCGTGCCGCGGGTCGAAGGCGTCGTGGACGCCCCGCCCGCCGCCGCCGAACCCGGGCAGAGCTGGTGCGTCGGGGGCGCACCGAGCGGCGGCTTCGCCGGGCAGGCGGGCGCGCTGGCGCTGCGGATCGCCGGGGGGTGGCGGTTTGCCCAGCTGCCGGTGGGGACGACGCTCCCCGCTGCCGACGGTCTGCGCTGGACGCGCGGTTCGAGCGGGTGGCAGCGCCCGCCGCTCTACACCGCGCCGCCGGCTCCCGCTGCCGGGGAGGTGCAGGACATCGGCGCGCGCGGGGCCCTGTCGATCCTCGCTCAGGCGATGGCAGGGGCCGGGCTGATCCGGCTCGACTGAGGCCGTCGCGCCGGTCACGGCACCGTTGCATGAAGGCAACAGTCGCAAGTTTCTCGTGCGGTCACGTCCCTTGCTCCGCAACCATTCGATCGATAGATGTTTATGCGAGCGTTCAATCGTTCACTGACTAAGGGGATTTCCTATGAGGAAGCTAGCCGTTGCGATGGCACTTGCCTCCACGGCCCTGGCGACGCCTGCGCTTGCGCGGGACAACGCCTGGTACGTGGGTGCCGAAGGTGGCGTGATGATTGTTGAGGACCTGAGCCTCAACGTCGGCGCGCTGCAGAACGCCGCCACTATCAATCACGATCCGGGCTATGACTTCGGTGGTTTCGTTGGTTATGATTTCGGCGCGTTCCGCGCGGAAGTCGAAGCCAGCTACCGCGAAGCGAACGTCACGGACGGCACCTTCAGCGCCGGTGGCATCACCAGCGGCACCGGAACCGGCACCCAGCTCGGCACCTATGACCTCGGCGGCTATTCGAGCGCGCTGTCGTTTATGCTCAACGGCATGCTCGACTTCGGCCCGGATGATGGCCTTCAGGGCTATGTCGGCGCCGGTGCGGGTATTGCCCGCGTGAAGCACTTCGCGGTGCTCGCGAACCCGACGTTCCTCGATGATTCGGACACCGGTTTCGCCTGGCAGGCGATCGCCGGCGTGCGCGCTCCGATCGGCCCGAACGCCGACGTCGGCCTGCGCTACCGCTTCTTCAACGCGGACGACATCCAGCTGAACGATCGCCTGGGTCGCGCCATCGACACGCGCTTCCGTTCGCACTCGCTGATGGGCACGGTGACGTTCAACTTCGGCGCGCCGGATCTTCCGCCGCCGCCGCCGGCTGTGGTTGCTCCGCCGCCCCCGCCGCCCCCGCCGCCCCCGCCGCCGCCGGCTCCCCTGCCGCCCGTCGTCCAGTGCAACACGGGTCCGTACATCGTGTTCTTCGACTGGGATCGCGACAACATCACGGCTGAAGCAGCGGCGACGCTCGACAACGCCGTGTCGGCCTACGCCAACTGCAACAACACGCAGGTGATGGTTGCGGGTCACGCGGACCGTTCGGGTTCGGCCACGTACAACGTCGGTCTCGCCCAGCGTCGTGCCAACAACGTCGCGTCGTACATGTCGTCGCGTGGCGTGTCGGCCGGTTCGATCACCACCCGTTCGTTCGGTGAAACGGTCAACCGCGTCCCGACCCCGGACGGCGTGCGCAACGACCAGAACCGCCGCGTCGAAGTCACTTACGGTCCGAACTCGGGCATGTAAGCCGACTTCCGGCGAGAGCTGGAACGAAGAAGGGCGGTCCTGCGGGGCCGCCCTTTTTTCGTGTGTCCGGGGTGCGTGGATTTGATCGTGGCGCGCGTCCGGCTGGGCGGGCTGGTGCCTTAAATGAGTTGAGGGTGACGAGGGGCTGGCCCAGCGGGATTGGGGAGCCGGAGCGTCACTCTTTCGAGGTTCGGGCGGTGGGATTGGGCAGTGTTCCCGCGTCGAACGACTTCGGGTGCGTTAGATGTCGGTCAGCGACGATGCTGTTCGGCGGTTCGGTTTTGCTGTGATCCGTTTCTCGTCGTGGCGAGCCGATTCAGTGTCACCCGGCGGCGCGTGTCGCGTGGACCCTGAAACAAGTTCAGGGTGACGGTTAGGTTCTTAACCGTCGGATTGGTCATCTGCTTTGTCAGCGTGGCGGTATTTGCGGTGTGTCGGCGTGTCGGCGTGTCGGCGTTCGCGGCGTGCGGGCGTGCGGGCGTGCGGGCGTGCGGGCGTGCGGGCGTGCGGGCGTGCGGTCGGGCGCGCCGCGCCGGCAGGACTGCGCGTGGGGCCATCCAGTCGATCGCCAGCGGTTGCGATGTGGGGCGGAGGCACGCAATATGTCTTTTAGCTCACCGCAATTTGCCTGGAGATCTGCTTGATGCGCCCGCGCTACGTCCTGCCCCTGATCGCTGCCGCCGCCATGTCCGTCGGCTGCACCCCCAACGGTGGCGCGGCGTCCGGCTCGAACCACAGCGGTGCGGAGGATGGGGCGAGGGGCGCGTCCTGGGGCGGCAACGCCGGGAGCATCGAGGGCGCGGCGCTGACCGCGGCGCCATTCACCCTGACCGAGGTCGCCCGGTTCAGCGATCCGTGGGCGATTGCCTTCCTCCCCGGCGACAATGGCGCGCTGGTCACGCAAAAGGGCGGGCGGTTGATGTGGTGGCGCCCCGGCGGGGCGGCGCGCGAGGTCGCGGGCGCGCCGCGTGTTGCGGCCGCGGGGCAGGGCGGGCTCGGCGATGTCGTGCTCGACCCCGATTTCGCGACCAATCGCCGCGTGTGGCTGAGCTGGGCGGCGGCGGGCGAAGGCCAGACCCGCGGTGCGGTGGTCGGTCACGCCACGCTCAGCGCGGACATGAGCCGCATCACCGGCCTGACTGAAGTGTGGCGACAGGTCCCGTTCGTGACCGGCGCGGGCCATTATGGCCACCGCATCGCCTTCGGTCCCGACGGCAAGCTCTACATCAGTTCGGGCGAACGGCAGAAGTTCGATCCGGCGCAGGACCGCGCGAGCAATCTCGGCAAGGTCGTCCGGCTTAATCGCGACGGCAGCGTGCCGGCGGACAACCCCTTTGCGCGGGAGGGCGGGGTGACCGCGCAGCTCTGGTCGACCGGGCATCGCAACCCGCTCGGGCTGGCGTTCACCGGGCAGCGGCTGTGGGTGCTGGAGATGGGGCCGCAGGGCGGGGACGAGCTGAACCTGATCCGGCGCGGCGCCAACTATGGCTATCCGCTGGCTTCCAACGGCGATCATTATGACGGCCGGGTCATCCCCGACCATCGCGAAGGCGACGGCTTTGCGGCCCCGGCGCTGTGGTGGAACCCGGCCATCTCGCCAGGATCGCTGCACATCGTGCGCGGGCAGGCGATGCGGGGCTGGCAGGGCACCGCGCTGATCGGCGCGCTCGGCGGGACCGGCTTGGTGCAGGTCGCGTTCGATGGCGATCAGGCGCGACAGGTGGCGCGCTGGAACCTCGACATGCGCATCCGCGCGATCGGCGAGGCGAGCGACGGGACACTCTACCTCGTCGAGGATGGCGGCAATCGCGGGCAGGGCCGGCTGTTCCGGCTGGCGCCGCGCGGTTAACCGAGCTTCGCGCGGCGCGCCTCTCGCGGACCCCACGTGCATGATGCGCGCGGGTCGCTTATAGCGCGAAGCCCACCGGCGGCGGCCGGTCGTTGAGGAACGAGAGTTCATGAAGATTGCGATGATCGGCTCGGGCTATGTCGGGCTCGTTTCGGGCGCCTGCTTTGCCGATTTCGGGCACGACGTCGTGTGCGTCGACAAGGATCAGGGCAAGATCGACGCCCTGCTCGCCGGGCGGATGCCGATCTACGAGCCGGGGCTGGATGCGCTGGTGGCGAGCAATGTGCGCGCCGGGCGGCTCGCCTTCACCACCGATCTGGCACCCGCGGTGCGCGATGCGGACGCGGTGTTCATCGCCGTCGGCACGCCCTCCCGGCGCGGCGACGGGCACGCCGATCTCAGCTATGTCGAGGCGGCGGCGCGGGAGATCGGGGCGGCCCTCGAAGGCTTCACCGTGGTCGTCAACAAATCGACCGTGCCCGTCGGCACCGGCGACAAGGTCGAGCGTATCCTGAAAGAGGTGAACCCGCATGCCGACGTCGCCGTCGTGTCCAACCCCGAATTCCTCCGCGAAGGCGCGGCCATCGGCGATTTTAAGCACCCCGACCGCATCGTCATCGGCGGCGACGAGCCGCGCGCGCTGGAGGTCATGCGACAGGTCTATCGCCCGCTGACGCTCAACAAGGCGCCGATCATCGAAATGAGCCGTCGCGGCGCGGAGCTCACCAAATATGCCGCCAACGCCTTCCTCGCGGTGAAGATCAGCTTCATCAACGAGATCGCCGACCTGTGCGAGAAAGTCGGCGCCGACGTGCAGGAGGTCGCGCGCGGCATCGGGCTCGACAACCGCATCGGCAGCAAATTCCTCCACGCCGGGCCGGGCTATGGCGGGAGCTGCTTTCCCAAGGACACGCTGGCGCTGCTCAAGACCGCGCAGGATTTCGAGGCACCGCAGCGGATCGTGGAGACCGTGGTCAGCGTCAACGACGCGCGCAAACGCGCGATGGGGCGCAAGGTGATCCACGCGATGGGCGACGACATCGCGGGGAAAACCGTCGCGGTGCTCGGCCTCACGTTCAAGCCCAACACCGACGACATGCGCGATTCGCCGGCGATCGCCATCGTGCAGACGCTGCAGGACGCGGGCGCGACGGTGCGCGCTTACGACCCCGAGGGGATGGAGGCGGCGAAGGCGGTGCTCGACAACGTCGCCTATTGCGACGGCCCCTATGCGGCGATGGAGGGCGCGGACGCGGTGGTGCTGGTGACCGAGTGGGACGCCTTCCGCGCGCTCGACCTCGACCGCGCCAAGGGGCTGCTGAAGGCGCCGATCATGGTCGACCTTCGCAACGTCTATCCGCGCGCCGAGCTTGAGGCCGCGGGCTGGCACTACACGGGTGTGGGGCGATGAGCGTGAAGACGGCGTTCGTCACCGGCGCCACTGCGGGAATCGGGCGCGCCTGCGTCGACCGGCTGGTGGCCGACGGCTGGCAGGTGGTGGCGACCGGGCGGCGGCAGGAGCGGCTCGACGCGCTGGCCGCGGCGCATGGCGACGCGGTCCATCCGCTGCGGCTCGACGCGGCGGACTGCGATGCCTGCGCGGGCGCGCTCGACCTGCTGCCCGAGCGGTTTCGCGCCATCGACCTGCTGGTCGCCAACGCGGGGCTGGCGCTCGGCACCGCGGTCGCGCAGGCGGCGGAGTTCGGCAACTGGCGGACGATGATCGACACCAACATCACCGGCCTTGCCGCGATCGTCCACGCGCTGCTGCCCACGCTGATCGAGCGGCGCGGGGGCGTCGTGCTGCTGTCATCGGTGGCGGCGACCTACCCCTATCGCGGCGGCAATGTGTACGGCGGGACCAAGGCGTTCGTGCGCCAGTTCGCGCTCGGCCTCAGGAGTGATCTCGCCGGAACCGGCGTGCGCGTGACCTCGGTCGAGCCGGGCATGGTCGAGACCGAGTTCACGCTGGTGCGCACCGGCGGCGACCAGGCGGCGTCGGACGCGCTCTATGCCGGCGCCGAGCCGATGACTGCCGCCGACATCGCCGAGACGATCGGCTGGATCGCCGCGCTGCCGCCGCACCTCAACATCAACACCATCGAGCTGATGCCGACGCGACAGAGCTTCGCGGGCTTCGCGGTGGAGCGCGGCTAGCGTTTGAGGAGGGCCACCCCGTCGGCTTCGAAGTAAGTTCCGTTCGGCGTGGTGCCGGAGAAGTTCAACGCGAACTGCTTCGATCCCCTGCGGGCCGAAAAACTAACCCCCGAAGCGGCCCGATATGCGTCCGCCGGAGATCACGCCGTCGAAGGATGCGGTGTTGCCATCGAGCTTGTCGGACCCGCGGAGCGTTCCCAACCTTTCCTCGGCATAGGTGCCGTCCGATCTCCGCAGGCGGCCGATCAGATCGACGGCCACGGTGACTTCGCCGGTGGCCGGATCGGCCTGCATGGTCACTTTGCTCGCTTCGAGATCGGTGAACGTTGGAGTCGCCGCCTGCTGCATCACGTGATTGGTGATGAAGGTCGACGTGCCCCACTGGACGATCTGTGCCGGTAGGCGGTCTGTGAGCCGTGTCGGCACGCCAAACACACACGCCGCTTCCAACCTCGGTCTGGACGACGCGGCAAACAGGGTGGCTGCGCGCACATAGTCGAAGCGGAGTCCCGCATAGGCGCGGTCGTCGATGACCAGACGATCGATCTCCCCCGTCGGCGATGTGCGTCGGAAGGATTCGACCAGTGTGTTGGCCGTGTTGCGATCCTGCTGTGTGAACGTCAGGTCGACCGTTGAAATGTTCGGCGGACTGGTAACGCGGTAGGTGGGACCGGACCGACCGGAGGTGATTACCAAGCCCTCCCCGAAAACGCTTGCGCTGCCAAACCGGGTTGCTAGCCTCGCGCGATGCGCCAGGTACTGATCGCCATCGCCGCCTGTGCCAGCCTTATCCCGATGAGCGCCGCTGCCCAGACGCGTGCTCCACAAACCGCCGACGTGCCGCTTGCGCCGGCGCGCAGCTATGCCGCGCTGATCGACCGGCGCGATCCGGTGTATGAGGCGGGGCGGGCGATGGCGGCGCGCACGCTGACGTCGGAGGCGATCGTGCGCGGGGCGCTCGCGCGCATCGCCGACCCGCGCATCGAAGGGCAGATCAACGCGGTGATCGCGGTCAGCCCCGATGCCATCACGCAGGCGCGGCGGCTCGACGCCGAACGGCGCGCAGGTCGCGTGCGCGGGCCGCTGCATGGCGTGCCAGTGCTGATCAAGGACAATATCGAAGTCGCCGGGCCGCTGCCGACGACGGCGGGGAGCCTCGCGCTCGCGCAGAACGTCACCAACCGCGATGCGCCGCTGGTGGCGCGGCTGCGGGCGGCGGGCGCGGTGATCCTCGGCAAGGCGAACCTCTCCGAATGGGCCAACATCCGCTCCGAAAACTCGTCGAGCGGGTGGAGCGCGGTGGGCGGGCTGACGCGCAACCCGCATGACCTGTCGCGCACCGCCTGCGGCTCGTCCTCGGGCAGCGGCGCGGGGGTCGCGGCGGGGCTCGCGCTGGCGGCGATCGGAACGGAAACCAACGGGTCGATCACCTGCCCCGCCGGGGTCAACGGCATCGCCGGGTTCAAGCCCACCGTCGGGCTCGTCAGCCGCACGCATGTCGTGCCGATCTCGGGCACGCAGGACACCGCGGGGCCGATGACGCTGTCGGCGCGCGATGCGGCGCTGGTGCTCGACGCCATCGCGGGAAGCGACCCCGCCGACGCCGCCACCCGCGAGGCTGATGCGCGGCGCGGCGCGGGCTATGCCGCGGGGCTGCGGCCCGACGGCTTGCGCGGGCTTCGCATCGGCGTTGTGCGCGGCGCGCTTGGGCGGCGGGCGGACATCGTTGCGCTGTTCGATGCCGCGCTCGCCCGGATGCGCGGGGCTGGCGCAACCATCGTCGAGCTGACCGACGAAGAGGGCGCCTATCGCGGGCTGGGCGAAGCGGAGACGGCGCTGCTGATGAGCGAGCTGCGCGGGACGATGGACGAATATCTGCGCACGCGTCCGGCGGGGGTGCCGGGGCCGCGCAGCCTTGACGAGGTGATCGCCTTCAACCGGCGGGAGGCCGCGCGCGAGCTGCGGTATTTTGGGCAGGACAGTTTCGAGCGGGCGGCGCGGTCGCCGGCGCTCGACAGCGCCGAATATCGCCGCAACCGCGATACGGCGGTGCGGCTGGCGACGACCGGGCTCGACCGGTTGCTGTCCGGGCGCGCGGGCGGGGGCGCGCCGCTCGACATGATCCTCGGCGTCACCAACGGGCCGGGGTGGAGCATCGACCTCCTCAACGGCGACAATTTCGCAGGGCCGTCGTCGAGCGGGCTGCCGGCGATCGCGGGCTACCCGCACCTCACCGTGCCGATGGGGACGGTGGAGGGGATGCCGATCGGGCTGAGCTTCATCGGCGCCAAGTGGAGCGACGCCCAGCTGCTGTCGGCGGGCGCCGCCTATGAAGCGCTGGCGCCGATGCGGCCGCGCCCCACCTTCCGCTCCGGCCTCGCCCCCGAACGCGCCGCCCCGCCGGTCGCGCGGCGACGGTGAACGGTGCGGGGGGGATCGGGGCGGGCGCGACAAAACTCGGCGTCAGTCGTCGTCGACCTCGTGGTCGAGCGCGTCCTGGCGCACGCCGATGGTGCGCGCGGCGAGGCGGACTTCGACCTGAAAGGTGACGAGCCCGGCGATCAGCAGCAGCATCGCGGCCATGAACATCAGCGCGATGACGGTGCCGAGCTCGAATTTGGTGAGCGCGGCGACGAACAGCAGCATGACCACGCTGGCGACGACGATCGCGGCCGCGACGGTCAGGAAAATCGCCCAATTAACGACGCGCATCCGCCGGTCGAGTCGGGCCAGCTCGCGTTGAATACGGTCGTGTTCAGGACCGCTTTCGTCGAAAATCTGCGTTTCGAGCTTGCGGGCGCGGTCGATCACCCGCGCCAGCCGACCGGTGCAAACGTTGAGAAACGCGCCGATGCCCGCGAGCAGGAATACCGGCGCCACCGCGAGCTGGATCGTCTGAGCGACGATGCGGACGGCGGGTTCGGACGGGATCATGCGGAAAACGCTAGGTGGACGGCGCGGGGGGGGGCAAAGTTCCCGGCCCGCGCCATCCGCCATCCGCCGGTCGGTCCGTTCGCGCCCGGAGCGGCGGTCGTCGCGTCCGCGCGGCGGTCGGCCGCGTCGGCGCGCACTTCGCGCACGCCAGTGCTGCGCAGGACCGCGCGATACTGGTCGGCCGCTTCGCCCCGTGCGCGCGCGGCACAAAGTTGATCGCCGGTGGCGACACGGCGACGCAGGCGGTCCGCACTGGCCGGGTCGGCGACCTGCGCGACGGCGGCGCGGGCCTGTTCGGCAAGCCCGGCGCAGCGATAATCGTCGGCGGCGCGGGCGGGGGAGGCGAGCAGGGCGGTCGCGCCGAGCGCGAAACCGATACCGGCAGAAACGACGGTCTTGTTCATGGGGGAGAGCTCCGGAGTTGCATCGCCCCCGCCCATGTCGCGCCGAAATGAGCCTCGGTCACGCCGCGCAGGTCGCGATGTTGCGGCGCACATAGGTTGGCGCGGGCGGGGCTTCAATCCACATATTCGGTTCAGCGTCATTCACCGGGTCACTGACGTGAGTGAGTGGCCCGCGGCTTTGGCGCGCAACGGTGCTGGTAGATGCGGATTGTGCGCTTATGGTCGGAGCGCCAGAGGCACGCATCGGCGAGCCGGGTGGGAGAGCGGCATTGATACGGATCGGGTTGAACATGACGCGGCCGGTGGCGCCTTGATCGACCTTGCCAGCATCGACTGGGCGGCGCTGCTGCCATTCATCGCGATCGGCTTTGCCGCGCAGCTGGTCGATGGCGCGCTGGGCATGGCGTTCGGCGTGATCACCTCGACGCTGCTGGTGGGGGTGATGGGGGTCCCCCCCGCGACGGCTTCGGCGCGGGTGCATGTGGTGGAGATTTTCACCACCGGCGTGTCGGGGATCAGCCACCTCATCCACCGCAATATCGATAAGCGGCTATTTCTGCGGCTGCTGGTGCCCGGCGTCGTGGGCGGGGTGGCGGGGGCCTATCTCGTCAGCCAGGTGGCGGGGGAGATCGTGAAGCCGCTGGTGCTCGCTTACCTGATCACGATCGGGCTGTTCCTGCTGTGGCGCGCGGCCAAGCACAAGCTGGAGGTGAAGGACCCGCGCATCGTCGCGCCGCTGGGGCTGATCGGCGGCTTCCTCGACGCGGCGGGCGGGGGCGGCTGGGGGCCGGTGGTGACGTCCAACTTGCTCGTGCAGGGGGCGGAACCGCGCAAAGTCGTCGGCACGGTGAGCGCGGTCGAATTTCTGCTGACGCTCGCCATTTCGGCGACCTTCATCAGCCAGCTGGGCATCGCCGATATCGCCGGCGCCACACTCGGCCTGTTGATCGGGGGGGTCTGCGCGGCGCCGGTCGGCGCGATCGTCGCGGGGCGGCTGCCGGCGCGGCTGATGCTCGGCATGGTCGGCACGGTGCTGGTGCTGACGAGCGGTTACGGCCTTTACCGCGCGCTGGTGTGAAGGGGGTCGGGGGCGACGCGACGCCGCCCCCGAATCCGGGTCAGGCGAGCGCGGACTTCAGCCGGTCGACCAGATCGACGCGCTCCCACGGGAAGCGATCGCCGTCCGCCTTGCGGCCGAAATGGCCGTACGCGGCGGTCTGGCGGTAGATCGGACGGTTGAGCGACAGGCCTTCGCGAATGCCGCGCGGGGTGAGGCCGCCGAGCAGCTCGAGCCGCATGATCGCGTCTTCGATGGCACTGTCCTCGAGCGTGCCGGTGCCGTGGGTGTCGACGTAGAGCGACAGCGGCTCAGAGACGCCGATCGCGTAGGCGAGCTGGATCGTGCAGCGCCTGGCAAGGCCGGCGGCGACGATGTTCTTGGCAAGATAGCGCGCGGCGTAGGCGGCGCTGCGGTCGACCTTGGTCGGATCCTTGCCGGAGAAAGCCCCGCCACCGTGCGGCGCGGCGCCGCCATAGGTGTCAACGATGATCTTGCGCCCGGTGAGCCCGGTGTCGCCGTCGGGTCCGCCGATCTCGAAGCGGCCGGTCGGGTTGATGTGATAGACGGTCTCGTCGCTCAGCCACGCGGCGGGCAGCACGCGCGCGACGACGTCCTTCACATAGGCGTGAAGCTCCGCCTCCTTGTCGCCCTCGTGATAGCCGGGCTTGTGCTGGGTGGAGACGACGATCGCGGTTGCCGCGACCGGGCAACCGTTCTCGAAGCGGAGCGTCACCTGGCTCTTGGCGTCGGGTTCGAGGAAGGGCGCGGCGCCCGAGTGGCGGTCCTTCGCCATTTCGGCGAGGATGAGGTGCGAATAATAGAGCGTCGCGGGCATCAGTTCGGGCGTGTCGTCGGTGGCAAAACCGAACATGATGCCCTGATCGCCCGCGCCTTCGTCCTTGTTTTCGGCAGAATCGACGCCCTGCGCGATTTCCGCCGACTGGCCGTGCAGATGGTTTTCGAACGAGAAGGTGTTCCAGTGGAAGCGATCCTGCTCGTAGCCGATGTCCTTTACCACCTGGCGAACGGCGGCCTCGACCTCGGACTCGACGCCATCGGCCCAGCGGTCTTCGGTCATGATGCCGCGGCCGCGGATTTCACCGGCGATGACGACGCGATCGGTCGTGCACAGCGTTTCGCAAGCGACGCGCGCTTCGGGATCCTTGGCGAGAAACAGGTCGACGATGGCGTCGCTGATCTGGTCGGCGACCTTGTCCGGGTGACCCTCCGACACCGATTCGGAGGTGAAGAGATAATCCGAGCGCATGCGGCCTCACGTCATATAAAGAATGCTTTAAGTGCCGCGCTCACTAGCGGCGCGGTCGGCGCGATGCAATGGCAGCCGCCACCAGCAGGACGAGCGCCAGCAGCAGCGGCAATGCGTTGCCGAAACGGGCGAACGGCGTCGGGGCGCGGGCGCCAGGCACGGCGCCGTCGATCCGCCCCGCTTCGCCGAGCGGGATGCGCGCAAGCACGCGACCGCTGGCGTCGATGATCGCGCTAACCCCGGTGGGGGTGGAGCGAATGACCGGCAGCCCCTCCTCGATCGCGCGCAGACGGGCCTGGGCGAGGTGTTGCGGCGGGCCGGCGGGACCGAACCAAGCATCGTTGCTAGGATTGAACAACCAGCGCGGGCGATGCGCGCGGTCGACCACACGGCCCGAAAAGATGATCTCGTAACAGACCGCCACGCCGACCCCGCCGGTCAGCGGCCAGTCGAGCGTGCGCGGGCCCGCACCCGGCCAGAAGTCGAAATCGCCGGGAGTCAGCCGCGCAAGGCCGAGCGGCTCCAGCATCGAGCGCATCGGCAGATATTCGCCATAGGGGACGAGGTGCGCCTTGTCGTAGCGCAGCGGATGCAGCCGCCCGCCCGGCGCAAGCGCGAACACCGCGTTGCGCGCGCCAATGACGCGGGTCCCCTGCGCGTCGGTCTCGAGCCGCGGCGCGCCCGACAGCAGCCAGTCGTTGCGCTCCAGCGCCGCAGTCGCATCGCGCCGCGCCCAGTCGGGGGCGATGTCGTAATAGTGCGGGGGGTAGCCGCTCTCGATATAGTCGGTGATGCCCGCTTCGGGCCACAGCAGGAGCCGCGGCGTGGCGTCGGGCAGCGAGGCCGGGCGCGCGCTCTGGCGCAGCAGGCGGCGCATATTGTCATCGCGGACGCGCGGGTCCCACTTGTCGCCCTGCGCGATGAGGGGCTGCACCACCGTCACCTGCGGCCCTGGCGGGAGCGTCGGGCTGAGCGCCAGCCAGGCGGCGCCGACGCCCCACGCCGCAAGCAACGCCAGTGCGGTCCGCATGGCGGCGGTGCGGTTGGTGGCAAGGAGGGTGAGCGCGCCGGCGGCGAGAACGATGAGGCCGCTCTGTCCGTAGCTGCCGATCATGGCGGCGGGCGCGGCGGCGGCGGGGGCGATCGCGGCGAGGGGATTCCAGGCAAAGCCCGAGAAGACCCAGCTTCTGAACCATTCGCCGACGATCCACGCCCCGGCGAAGGCGAGCACCAGCGGCAGGGAAGGCGCGCTCGCGCGGCGGCCGGCGACGGCCTTGGCGACCAGCGCGGCGAACCCGGGCCAGACCGCGAGATAGACCGCGAGCGCGGGCACCGCGAGCATCCCCAGCCAGGCGGGCATGTTCGACTGAAAGGTAAAGGCGGTGGCGATCCAGCCGTTGCCGATGGTGAAGATGCCGACGCCGAACCCCCAACCGCGCCAGAAGGCCGACGCCGGCGACTTCGCGCTTGCGATGCCGGTCACCAGCCCGGCGAGCGCGAGCAGAGTCAGCGGCCACAGATAGGTCGGCGCAAAGCCGAGAGCGGCCGCCGCTCCCAGCGCGGGCGGCAACCAGCGGCGCGCCGGGCTGTCCCACGCGACGGCGAGGCGGCGGGCGAGGGGGTGGGGCGGCGCTGCGGCGATGGGGGCGGACATTGCGTGGCGACATAGCGCGGGCGCGCGCGCTCCACCATCCGGCGCGACGCCGGTCTGCGGGAGGGGTGGGGTGGAAATCCGCGCCGTGAACCCCCTCGTCACCCTGAACTTGTTTCAGGGTCCTGTGCAGCGCCCCGCCGCGTGGATGCTGAAACAAGTTCAGCATGACGGAAGGGGGGAGGGGGGGGGATGGGATGGCGTGGCGCGGCCGTGCCAACGCTCCCCTGGACGCGCGGGGGTGCGAGAGCGATAGGGTGGGGCATGACCCTGCGCCCGTTCCACCTCGCCATTCCCGTCGATGATCTTGCCGCCGCGCGTGGCTTTTACGGCGGATTGCTCGGTTGCGCGGAGGGGCGGTCGTCGGAGCGCTGGGTGGATTTCGACTTTCGCGGGCATCAGCTGGTCGTCCATCGCGTCGAGCGGCGGGGCGATGCGGGCGTCAATCCGGTCGATGGGCAGCAAGTGCCGATCCCGCACTTCGGGCTAGTGCTGGCGCTCGACGATTTCGATGCGCTGGCGGAGAGGCTGACCGCTGCGGGGGTGGCGTTCGGCGTCCCGCCGACGACGCGCTTTGCCGGTCAGCCGGGGGAGCAGCGCACGATGTTTCTGCGCGATCCGGCGGGCAATGCGCTTGAGTTCAAAGCCTTTGCCGACGACGCGATGCTATTCGCGACCTAGCGCGCGGGCAGCGTTGGCGTCGGCGCGGTGGGCGTCATTGCGGGAGCGCTGCGGGCGGCGGGGGCCTCGCACGCGCCGTCCTGACCGCCGCCCGGCCCCTCGAGCAGCCCGGCGAGCGCAAAGCCGGCGACGATGAGGATGATGAAGCCCGCAGTCACCCAGCCGAGGTACCGGTCGATGAACGCCTTGATCGGCGCGCCGAACACGCGGAACAGCACGCCGACGCCAAAGAACAGCAGCGCCCGCGACAGAAGGCTCGCCCAGACGAAGGTGGCGAGGTCGAGCTGGATGAAGCCCGCGGTGATGGTGATCAGCTTGAACGGGATCGGCGTCGCGCCCTTGAGGATGATGATCTCCGCCCCGTAGGTGCGCAGCATGCAAGCCGCGGCGGGAAAGCTCTGCGCGAGCCCGAGCGCGTCGAGCATCGCGGTGCCGACGCTTTCGAACAGCAGATAACCGATGGCATAGCCGACGAGGCCACCCAGCACCGACGCGATGGTGCACACCCAGGCGTAACGCAGCGCCTTTTTGGGCTCGGCGAGGCACATCAGCCCGAGCAGCGGGTGCGGCGGGATGGGAAAGATGCTGGATTCGAGGAACGCCACCGCGAACAGCCACCAGACGGCGTGCGGATGCGAGGATTTGGTGAGAGTCCAGTCGTAGAGGCGACGCAGCATGTCCGCGCGCGCTTAGGCGGGGCTGAAGGCCTTGGCTAGGGGGTGTCGCTTCGCCCTCCCCACCTGGCAGGCGAGGGGCGCAAGATACGCCCCAAATGGGGGCTGTGCCCGACTGGGTGGATGGATGAAGCTGGGCGCATGTTTGAAGCCCTAGTTTTGCTCGCCCTCAGTGCCGCGCAAGCTACCGCGGCGCCGCCCGCGGCCCCGACCCAGGGACCGCCAGCGCCAGCCAGCGCGCCCGTCCCACGCCGGCCTGCTGCCGCCACGGCCCCGGCGACCGAGGATGCGGCTGCTGCGTCAACGCGGCGGGCCGCGGGTTGGACCCTCCCCCGCTCCCGGGCAAACAACGGTGAGGTGCCACCGGCGGCGCAGCTGGATCTCACCGAACCCGCACCTCCCGCAGCGTCGCCGTCGCCCGCCGCAGGATTTCGAGCGACGGAGCCGCGCACGCGCCGAATGCTTCGCCGCCCGCGTCCGCGGAGAGCGAAGGGTCTGCTCGAGCTAGCGAGCGGCCTGGCGCCGGATGCCCGGGAACGGACAGGGCGCGGTCAGACGAAGAATTGCGTGATCCATTCGGCGATCAGCGCGGGCTTTTCCTCGCCTTCGATTTCGACCGACAGTTCGAGCGTCTGCTGCCACTGGCCAGGGCGCTTTTCGGCGAGCTCGAGCAGCTTGAAATGGCCACGCACACGCTTGCCCGAGCGCACCGGCGTCAGGAAGCGGACTTTGTTGCCGCCGTAGTTGATGCCCATCTTCACGCCTTCGATGCCGGGCGCGTCGGATCGGGCCATCATCACCGGGAACAGCGAGAGGGTGAGGAAGCCGTGGGCAATCGTGCCGCCAAAGGGGGTCATCGCCGCCGCCGCAGCATCGACGTGGATGAACTGGTGGTCGCCGGTCGCGTCGGCGAATTTGTCGATCATCGCCTGGTCGATGGTGATCCAGTCGCTGGTGCCGATGGTCTGGCCGACCCGGGCCTGCATTTCCTGCGGGGTGATAGTGGATTTGCTCACGACGCGGTCTCCTGTTCGTTGGGCGGATGTGGCGCGGGCTCGGGGCCGAGCGACACCTGCATCGGCAGCGAGAAGATGATCGCTTCACGCTCGAACGCCTCGACCAACGCGACCGCCGCGCGGTGCCGCACCGCAGTCGCCTTTGTCATGTCGAGGTCGGGCACGTCGAACAGCCATTCATGGTCGAGGCTGGACGCGCCGAAGCCGGTGAAGCTGCAGCGCACCAGCTCCGCACCGACGCTCTCCGTCGCAGCGCGCACGACATCGGGCACGCGCGCGAGCTGCCGTGCCGACGTGTCGTTGTGCACCCCGAACGGCACCGAGAAACGCCGCCGGCTGAGGTCGGAGAGGTTGCGCACCTCCTGATCGAGCAGCTTCTGGTTCGAAATGATGATGCGCTCGCCGGTCAGCGCCCGCAGCCGGGTGGTCTTGAGGCCGATGCGCTCGACCGTGCCCGTCGTCTGCCCATAACCGATGGTGTCGCCGACATGGAACGGCCGGTCGAAGATGATCGCGAGCGCGGAAAACAGATCCTCGAACACGCCCTTGGCGGCGAGGCCGATGGCGATGCCGCCGATGCCGAGGCCGGCGATCAGCGCGGAGACGTTGACGCCGAAGCTGCCCAGCACCGCGATGCCGGCGATGGTGAACAGCGCGACCGTCACCAGCACATTGATCAGCGTCAGCGCATTGGACAGCGTTTCGCTCGATCCCGATCGCGCGCGCCTGCGAATGACGGTGAGGATCAGCTCGCGCACCCAGATGGCGACCTGAAACGCGGCGACGACGAAGAACAGCAACTCGACGACGTCGGCGACGCGCGGCGGAGTGCTGGCGATCGGCACCGCAATTCGCGCGGCTGCAAAGGCCAAGAACCATTTCTTGGTGCGGGCAAGGACGCTCAGCGCAATGGCGAAGACATCGTCCGGCTGGCGGCGCGCGGCCAACTGGCGGATCCGTCGCCGCACGACCCGCAACCCGAAGTAGAACCCCGCCGCGATCGCCGCGGCGATGAGGATGTCGATCAGGTGCGCGGCCCACCACTGCTGCGTGTCGGCGAAGAGGTCCGCCAGGTTTGCGATATTTGCCTTCACGGCGGCTTTGGGGGCGGCGGGGGCGGCGATCATGGGTTCGACGCTGTGCCACCGTCAAAGAGTCGGCGCAATCGCGCGCAGAAAGCCACGGCCGCGCCGGTGTAGGAAAAATCCTAACATCGGCGTTGCGGTGTTGGATTCTGTTCTTCAAATGTTCCTCACGCGGCGGGTCGAGTCGAACGATCGGAACCGCCGGAGAAGTTCGGGGAAGACGAATGATCGAGGAACGACCCTTGCTGATGCAGATCCAGCATTTCCTGCGCGACCATGCGATGGCCCGCACGCGTTTCGGGCGTGAGGCGGTGGGCGACCCACGGCTGGTCGACGACCTCAGCCGGGGGCGCGAGCCATCCGAGCGAACCCGCGAAAAGGTGCTCGCCTTCATCGCCAGCCAGCGCGCCGCTGGCGCCCCGCTCCCGGCTGCCAAGCCGCAGCGTGAGCCGGTTCGCCGCGGCCCGGCGCCGGTGTCGGAGATGGACCGGCGGGCGATGGCGGCTCATCCCTCCAGCGAGGCCGCCGAGGCGCGCGAAACGGCGCGTGAGGCGCTGCGTCGCCGCCGTTCGAGCGCGCCGGCGCTGATCGCCGAACTGCTCACGCGCGGCGGCGGCGCGGTCGAGCTGTCCGAGGCGACCGAGCGCGAATGGTTCAGCGCGACGTTCGAAGGTGCGCGCCACCGCATCACGCTGTCGCTTCCCGCCGGCGCACCCCTTCCCGGAGCGATCGCCGAACTCGACGCGGCGGCGCTGGAGCTGCGCGGTGGGCTGGTGGTCGACTGCGTGGTCAGTGACACCGGCGCGGTGTCGGACGCGCGCACGGGCGCCGTCCGTGAGGTGATCGTCGAGGTGCTGACCGTCGACCTGATCGGGTGAGGCGCGCCCCAGGGGTTGCCGCGCGTGGCCCAAGCGGCCACCAAGCGGAGCGTACATCTTCGCCAAGGGACTCTCATGACGCTTCGCCTGCTTGCCGCCGTATCGCTCCTTGCCATCGCCGCGCCGCTTGCGGCGCAGACCGTGCCGTCGCCGCTCGCGCCGCAAGCGCATGCGCAGACCGCGCGCGACGTCCGCTTCGTCAGCGCCATGCCGGCGACGGCGGGGGGCACGCTGATCCTGCCGCTCGCCAATGCAGCGGCGCTTGATCGGGTCGTCGGCGTGGACGCGGGCACGCGCGCCGCGCTGCGCCGGGCAGTCGACGCTGCCGAATATCGCTTCGGCGCGCGCGCGACCCAGTCGCTGCGCGGCATCGGCAGCTGGGACCGCATCCTTCTCGTCGGGCGCGGTGAAGGGGCGAGCGCCGCCAGCGCGACCGCGCTCGGCCAATTGATCGGCCGCAACACCGCGACCGAACGCGGCGCGGTGACCATCCTTGCCGAGGGAATGAGCGCCGAGCAGGTCGCGGACCTCGCCACCGGCATCGGCATCGGCGGCTATCGCTCCGACCTCTACCGCACGCGTGAGGCATCGGCAGCGGCGGCGCTAGGCACCATCACCATCGTCCATGATGAGGCCGCAGGCGCGCAGCGGGCCTTCACCGCGCGCGGGCAGGCGCTGGTCGATGCGGTGCACTTCACCCGCGACCTCATCAACGCGCCGGCCAATGTGGTCTACCCCGAAAGCTTTGTCGAACGTACCCGCCAGGCCTTTGCGGGCTTGCCGGGCGTCACGATCGAAGCGCTCGACGTGCCGGCGATGCAGCGGCTCGGCATGGGCGCGCTGCTGTCGGTGGGGCAGGGATCGCAGCGCCCGCCGCGGCTGATGGTGGTGCGCTATCGCGGGGCGGGGGCGCCCGCGGGCGGTCCGCTGGTGTTCGCGGGCAAGGGCATCACGTTCGATTCGGGCGGCATCTCGATCAAGCCGGGCTCGGGCATGGAGAGCATGAAGATGGACATGTCCGGCGCGGCGGCGGTGACCGGCGGGGTGCTGGCGCTCGCCCGCGGTCGCGCGCCGGTCGACGTGGTGGCGATCGCCGCGCTCGCCGAGAACCTGCCGAGCGGCACCGCCACGCGCCCCGGCGACGTCGTCCGCGCGATGAACGGCAAGACCATCGAGATCATCAACACCGACGCCGAAGGCCGCGTCGTGCTCGCCGATGCGCTGTCCTGGGCGAGCGCCAATTTGCGCCCCGCGGCGGTGGTCGACGTGGCGACGCTGACCGGCGCGATCGGCACGGCGCTCGGCGACGATTACGCCGGCCTCTTCTCGCGCCACGACGGTCTCGCCCGCCAGCTCGAGGCGGCGGGGCAGAGCACGGGCGAGGCGATGTGGCGCATGCCGCTGCACCCGAGCGTCGGTGAGGACGTCAAATCGCCCATCGCCGACCTGCGCAACAGCGGCGGCGGTGGTGGTGGCGCGAGCTTTGGCGCCTGGTTCATCGGCGAGTTTGTCCCGCGCGAAACGCCGTGGGCGCACATCGACATGGCCAACGTCGCCTGGGGCTCGGCCAACGACAGCCATTCGGGCGGCGGTCACGGTTGGGGGGTCTGCACGCTCGAACGCTTCGCGCGCGATTTTCGTCCGGGCGAACTCGGCGCAGCGCAGTAAGCGCGACGCGAAGCGCTTGATCGCCGGCCCCGCGCGCGCCAACCTGCCCCCCGGGAGAGCGGAGGCGGGAGGCGCGCGTTGGACCGGACGACCAGTCAAGCCGTGGAGCGCGAGGGCGCGACGCGCACGCTCGCCTTCGCCGATCTCGGCGCGGCCCTGCGCGGCGGGATGCGCGATTTCCTCGCGGCGCCGTCAGCCTGCGCAGGGTGGCGAGCAATGCGGGGGTGATGTTCGGCTGGGCGGCGCTGATCGCGCTGCTGCTGATGCTGGCGATGGTTCCTGCGCTGCTGGGGCTGCTGCTGGCGCTGCCGATCCTCGGCCACGCGACGTGGCACCTCTACCGGCGGGCGGTGGGATCACCGTGAAGCGCAACATGGTCTGGCCGATCGCGGAAGCGAGCCGCGTCGTGCTGCTCGAACGCTTTCCGCCGCGCTATGCCCGCGTGGTCGCGCACCACGTCACCTACGGCCGCGTCGAGCGCGCGAGCGACGTCCCCACCCCCCAAGCCGCGCGCGTCGTCGGCCGCGTCGACAATGGCGCGGGGGTCGAGGCGCTGATCGTCGAGCTGAACGGCTCGACCGATCGTCCGCTCGGCGGCACCTATCACCTCACCTGGTCGCTGGGCGAAGGCCGTGCCGCCAAGGAGAGCAATGACGCCATCGCCGCGCACGGCTGGACGCCGTTCGAGGAGGAGGTGGCGCTGCGACTGGAGGCGGCGGAGGCGTATTGATCGCGATATGACGTACTGCTGGGGCGTATCGTCACTCCCCCTACCAAGACGACGCTCCAAGGGAGGCTGACGCCAGAAATTCGCACTCCAGGTTTCGACAGCGGCAGGTGAGTCGAAGTTAAGGCAAAAATCCCCAGGTTGTGTTTGCTCGACTGCGCCACGTTTTACTTTCACCAACTTTGCCAGCTCACCAGCAGCAAATTCGATGCAGCGCGGCCACAGCACGACAGGTGCGGTGACCGAGGTAGAACTTCAGCTTGGTGCGAGTGGTGGTCAAGCTTCAGATCGTTTGCCTCTTCGCCTCGGTAAGCTTAGAATACTCTAGTATCGACGCTATTGGGCCGTGTGCAGGTTCGAATCTTTCCGCAGAGGTGATGTGCTAACACCCGCTTTCCCGCGCAAGTCGAGACGCCTTGGCCTAACCTTCACCACGACCGAACTCAAAACTGTTTGGAAAAAGGTAGTCCGACAATCGTTGCGCAATTCTCCCATCCCAGATCCGTTCGATGGACTCGACTTCCATATAAAGCTAGCTGACAATGTTGAACGTATAGTAGATGATGTTGTGTCCGGCCGCTATCGAACAGCGTCTCACACACGGATATTGGTCGAAAAGAGCAAGGGCATCTGCCGACAAATAGTCCAAATGCAGCCATCAGACGCCATCGTCCTTCAGGTTCTTGCAAACAGGCTTTGGCGAGATTCGAAGGGCAAAGCCCCAAGTCCGAATGCATTTTACGCCCATAGTCATCAGCCGTTCAAAAAGAGAAACGTGAATAAATACGACTATGAGTTTGGATATGGGCCAATCGCCGCCTGGTTAGACTTTCAGACAACCGTCTTGGGATTTGCAAAGACCAAGAAGTACATAGTAGTCGCCGACATAGCGAACTATTATGATATGATAGTCTATAAATACTTAAGGGCTACATTAGCTAATCTAAGTTTGGGCGTTATTGCCGAACTCGACCTCCTTTTGGGCGTATTGGAGGCCGCAAAGTGGAAGCCGGACTATCTTCCACCCATAGGTCTAGGAATCCCCCAGATTGATCTTGATGCGCCGCGTCTCTTGGCCCACATTAATCTCTTCGAAATTGACGACTTTTTCGAGAATCACAAGGGCGCTGTCGAATACGCGCGATACATGGACGACATGGACATTGGTGTCGACTCGTTACTGGAGGGCAAGAAGGTTCTTAGGGACTTAGACCTTTTGCTTCACTCAAGAAACTTACGACTAAATAACGCCAAGTGCAAAATACTAGCGAGAGATAAGGCTATAGAGCATTTTGCGGGTGAGGGAAAATCAGTTCTTGGATTTTGTGTCGGAGTGCTCTGCCACCGATGTCGCCAAGGCGCGCAGTATGCGGAGAGCGCACCGAATTTGGACATCGACGGGGCGATACGACCGGGGAAATGGAGAGAAACTACTCAAGCGCTTGTTGTCCCTACAGCGGCAGGGCTACGAAGTATTCTCTCCCAATGAACTTGGTAACTTTGCAATTAATAGACCCTCGGTCAGACAAACTGCGTTCAACATTCTTTCGCACCTGGTCCCGGGAGAAGATTTGGTCAACCTTGTGGCAAATGTATTGAGAGTTGGCGATTTAGTCGACGATGCGTCGTTTCTTTGGATGGTCCGTTCCCTTATTGCGTGTCGGTATACAAAGCCCGTTCCACTTCGTACGCGCGAAGAACTGGTGCAGGCGTTTAACGACGCACCCCGCGTGGGCCTTTACTGTGCTCTGATGCTGCAATCACGGATTGGAAATGTCACGGCCCTCATGACCTTGATCGAAAGTCGACGAAGCGAATGGAGTCGAGAAAACTATCTGATACGAGCGGTGACATCCCTAATCCCGCTATTTACCAGCACGCGTAGTAGATCCGTGCTAATTGGTATGCTGTCGCGTTGGTCTGATACGAGCGGAAAGTCGGCTCTGGAGTTTGTCACCAGCTTAGGTAGCGATGCGAACGTTTACAAGAGAGTCCGTCCATTTCTCGGGGCGCATAGCACCTCTCAACTCCAGCAGTATTCTCATGAGAAATTCCTGCTCTTGCTCGAAGCAGTCATGAATCCAAGCGTTGCGAAAACAGACCGACGTCGGCTTCATCTTTCTCAGCAGCAATTAGACAACGACTTTTATTATAGCAGACAACGAAGACGCGTTTGGATGGCGTCACCTTAAGGAAACGTACACTTCCCCAGCCTCCTCGCGAAACTTCTCGCTCATCGCGCGCATGCCGGTTTCCGCGTCTACGCCGAGCGGCGCTTCGTTGGGCAGCGACGGCGGTAGCGCTTCTTCCGGCGGGGGGGCGTTGTGTTGGCGGGCGGCGAAGTCTCGCACTTCCTGCGTGATCTTCATCGAGCAGAACTTGGGGCCGCACATGCTGCAGAAGTGGGCGGTCTTGGCGCCTTCTGCGGGGAGCGTCTGGTCGTGGTATTGCTCGGCGGTGTCGGGGTCGAGGCTCAGGTTGAACTGGTCGCGCCAGCGGAATTCGAAGCGCGCTTTGGATAGCGCGTCGTCGCGGACCTTGGCGGCGGGATGGCCCTTGGCGAGGTCGGCGGCGTGGGCGGCGAGCTTGTAGGTCACCACCCCCACCTTCACATCGTCGCGGTCGGGCAGGCCCAGATGCTCCTTGGGCGTGACGTAGCAGAGCATCGCCGTCCCGAACCAGCCGATCATCGCCGCGCCGATGCCGCTGGTGATATGGTCGTACCCCGGCGCAATGTCGGTGACGAGCGGCCCCAGCGTGTAGAAGGGCGCCTCCCCGCACGCGGCGAGCTGCTTGTCCATATTCTCCTTGATCTTGTGCATGGGGACGTGCCCCGGCCCTTCGATCATCACCTGCACGTCCTGATCCCACGCGCGGCGGGTGAGCTCGCCCAGCGTGTAGAGCTCGGCGAACTGCGCCTCGTCGTTGGCGTCGGCGATGCTGCCGGGGCGCAGGCCATCGCCCAGGCTGTAGGCGATGTCGTACGCCTTCATGATCTCGGTGATCTCGTCGAAGCGTTCGTAGAGGAAGCTCTCGCGATGATGCGCGAGGCACCATTTGGCCATGATCGAGCCGCCGCGGCTGACGATGCCGGTGACGCGCCGCGCGGTCATGGGCACGTAGGGGAGCCGCACCCCGGCGTGGATGGTGAAGTAATCGACGCCCTGTTCGGCCTGCTCGATCAGCGTGTCGCGGAAGATCTCCCACGTCAGATCTTCGGCGATGCCGCCGACCTTTTCGAGCGCCTGGTAGATGGGGACGGTGCCGATCGGCACGGGCGAATTGCGGATGATCCACTCGCGCGTGTCGTGGATGTTGCGCCCGGTGGAGAGGTCCATGACCGTGTCCGCGCCCCAGCGGATCGCCCAGACGAGCTTGTCGACCTCGCTCGCCACGTCGGACGCGACCGCGCTGTTGCCGATGTTGGCGTTGATCTTGACGAGGAAGTTGCGGCCGATCGCCATCGGCTCGCTTTCGGGGTGGTTGATGTTGGAGGGGATGATCGCGCGGCCGCGCGCGACCTCGTCGCGGACGAACTCGGGCGTCACATAGTCGGGGATGGCGGCGCCGAAGCTCTCCCCGTCGCGCGCATATTCGCGCAGCATTTCGCGGCCGAGATTCTCGCGCGTGGCGACATATTCCATCTCCGGCGTGACGATGCCGCGGCGGGCGTAGTGCATCTGGCTGACGTTGGCGCCGGCGCGCGCGCGCAGCACGGTGCGGCGGACGTTGGGGAAGGGCTTGACCCCGCCCGAGCGGTCGGGGCCGAGCTGGCCGTTGTCTTCGGGGCGCACCTCGCGCTGCGCCACCTCCTCGACATCGCCGCGCGCGCGAATCCAGTCGCGGCGCAGCTCGGGAAGGCCGGCGTCGATGTCGATGCGCGCAGCGGGGTCGGTGTAAGGCCCGCTGGTGTCATAGACGCGCACCGGCGGCTCGCCCCCCTCGAGCGCGATCTCGCGCATGGCGACGCGCAAGGGACCGACGTGGACCTTGGTCGAGCCGCGGATGGGGCCGGTGGTGACGCTCGGCAGCGCGCCTTCGCCGGGGGTCGCGGGGGTGCGGGGGTCGCGGTCGGCCATGTCTCGTCGCTCTCGCTCTCTCATCGTCGTCGCGCAGGCGCGGATGGAGGGCGTGGCGGACGACGGTTGAGCGGCCCGCTCCCTTCCCTCCGCCCGTGCTAACGGGTTCAGGTTCGACGGGTCGTGGGGCGCGACGCCCACCTCTCAGCTCGCGCGAGCTCCCCGGGGATGCGGCCAAGCGTAGGGGAGGTCGGCGCGGGGGGCAAGCGGCCTGCTTGCGCCCCCGCGTGTCGGCGACGCTTATTCAATAGTGTAGCCGGCCACCCGCAGCGCACCTTCTTCGCGGGCCAGGGTCACGGTCTCCAGCGCGCCGGGCCGGTTGGCGAAGTCGGTGCGAAAACGGACCATGAACAGACCGTTCGGCCCGGCGGGCACGTCGTCGGTCGAGGCGAGCCGCCGCGAGAGGACGGCGCCCATCGGCGTGCGGACCTCGCGATGAATGCGGTTCCAGGCGTCGATCGGATTGCTCTGCCGCATTTGTGCGACCACGCCCGCGTGGGCGTCGGCGTAGCGGCCTTCGTCCATCAGCGCGAGCCAGCCGCGCGCGGCGCTGGCCGGGGTCGTTTCGACGGCGTCTGCGCCCGGCTGGAGCGGGGCGCTCTGTTGCGGCGCCAGGGTCAGCGCGGCGAGGGCGAGAGTCAGGATCATGGCAATCACTCCGATCAGCGCGGTCGGGCGATAGGCGCGGCGACCGTCACGGGTTGGTGGCGATGCCGCTGGTGGCGGCGGGGCAGGCGCGGGCGCATCCCCCAACGCGTTGTCCCCTTCGCTTTGGTGGAGCTGACGGGCCGCTTCACGGCTGCTGGACACCCCCAATTTCCGCCGCGCCTCGCGCAGTCGTTCGTTGATGGTGTGCACCGACAGGTCGAGCTCGCGCGCGATCGACTTTGCGTCGTGTCCGCGCAGCAGCAGGCGCAAGACCAGCTTCTCCTTTTCGCTGAGGCGATCCACGGCGGCGTTCATGGCGGAAGGGTTATGGACCGACACTGCCTGCCGCCACCCCAAAAATCTTGGGTGCGGGAAGGGGACTCTCGCCAAGCTCCGCGCGATTGCTTACACCGCCCGACCATGACCGATGCCGTGATGCAGCCCGACAATCCCGCCGACGATGTGACGCAGGAGGGCGGGACGCCCGACCTGTTCGCGAAGTTCGATCCGATCATCGAACAGCGCCGCGCGCTGCTGGCGACGGGGGTGACCGACCCGTTCAGCCTGGTCATGCAGGAGGTGAAGTCGCCGACCGTCGCGATCTGCAACGGGCGCGAGACGATTCTGCTCGGCACCTACAATTACATGGGCATGACCTTCGACCCCGACGTGCTGGCGGCGGGGAAGGCGGCGCTCGACGATTTCGGCAGCGGCACGACCGGCAGCCGCGTACTCAACGGCACCTATAGTCCGCACAAGGACTGCGAAGCGGCGCTGCGCGAATTCTACGGCATGGACCATGCGATGGTCTTTTCGACCGGCTACCAGGCGAACCTCGGCATCATTTCGACGATGGCGGGGAAGGGCGATTACATCGTCCTCGACATCGACAGCCACGCCAGCATTTGGGACGGCTGCGCGCTGGGCAATGCGGAAGTCGTGCCGTTCAAACACAACGACGTCGACGCGCTCGAAAAGCGCCTGCGCCGCCTCCCCGCTGACGCGGGCAAGCTGGTGGTGCTGGAGGGTGTCTATTCGATGCTCGGCGACGTCGCGCCGCTGAAGGAGATGATCGCGGCGTCGAAGGCCGCAGGCGCGATGGTGCTGGTCGACGAGGCGCACTCGATGGGCTTCATCGGTGACCACGGCCGCGGCGTGGCGGAGGCACAGGGGGTGCTGGACGACGTCGATTTCGTCATCGGCACTTTCTCCAAGAGCGTCGGCACCGTCGGCGGCTTCTGCGTCTCCAACCATCCGAAGTTCGAGGTGCTGCGGCTGGTGTGCCGCCCCTATGTCTTCACCGCCTCGCTGCCGCCGAGCGTGGTGGCGACCGCGGCAACCTCGATCCGCAAGCTGATGCACGGCGGCGAGGCCAAGCGCGCGCATCTGTGGGAGAACAGCCGCACGCTGCATGGCGGCCTGAAGGCGCTCGGCTTCCAGCTCGGCACCGACGAGCCGCAGTCGGCGATCATCGCGGTGATCATGCCCGACCTCGAAAAGGGCGCGATGATGTGGGAGGCGCTGCTCGAGAACGGGCTTTACGTGAACCTCGCGCGGCCGCCCGCGACTCCGGCGGGCATGACGCTGCTGCGCTGTTCGCTGTGCGCGGAGCATAGCGCCGAGCAGGTGCAGGACATCCTCGCGCGTTTCGAGCGGGCGGGGCGGGCGGTGGGGATCCTTCCCGCTCAATAGAAGACGGCGAGCGCCGCGCAGACCGCGGCGCCGACCACCACGTTCATCGGGATGCCGATGCGCAGGAAGTCGGCGAAGCGATAGCCGCCGGCGGTATAGACCAGCGTATTCGTTTGATAGCCAACGGGGGTCGCAAAGCTCGCGCTCGCGCCGAACATCACCGCGATGATCAGCGGGCGCGGGTCGATGCCCAGCGCTTCGGCAAGCGCGATCGCGAGCGGGGTCATGATCACCGCGACGGCGTTGTTGGTCACCATCTCGGTCAGCAGGCTGGTGATGGCGTAGATGCCGACCAGCACCAGCCACGGCGGCGCGTGGGCGAGCCAGGGCTGCATCCAGCCGACGACCATTGTCACGCTGCCCGCGCCCTGCAGCCCCGCGCCGAATGCCAGCATGGCAAAGATCAGCATCAGCACATTAGCGTCGATCGCGCTCCAGGCATCGTCGGGGTCGAGACAGCCGGTGAGCAGCACGACCGCCACGCCGACCATCGCCGCAACCTCGATCGGCCAGCCGAACAGCGCCGCGCCGATCACGACCCCTGCCAGCGTCGCCACCGCGATCCACGCCTTGTCGCGGCGAAACGTCCTGGCGCGCGCGTGCGCGACATCGACGAGGTTCACATTCGCGCGCATGCCCTGCACCGCGTCGCTGCTGCCCGCGACCATCAGGCGGTCGCCGGGGCGAAGCCGCACCGAGGCAAGGTCGGGACCCGGACGCTGACCCGGCCGGCGCAAGCCCAGCACGCGCACCTTCAGCCGCGACAGGAACGGCACCTCCTTGAGTTGGCGACCGATCGAGGGGTGCGAGGGGCCGATTGCGGCTTCGACATGCTGCAGGTCCGCGGGCGCGCCGCGGCCGACTAGCGTCACCCCGCCGTCGCGAACGCTGAGGCCGATTTCGAGGCCCGGCATCGGGGTCAGCGACAGCAACTCGTCCGACGTGCTCTCCACGATCAGCACGTCCCGGGGCTGAAGGATTTGCAGGGCAGCGTCGGTGCGAATGGTTCGCCCGCCGCGGCGCACCGCGCGCAGCGCCAGCCCCGGCCGCCGCGCCAGCACGCTCTGCGCCCAGCTCCGCCCGATGAGGTCGCTGTCGGCGAGGACGCGCAGGTCGGAGAGATAGGGCCGCTCGTCCGCGCCGTCGTCGCCATCCTCCCGGTCGGGCAGCAGCCAGCGCCCCGTCAAAAGGAGGAACGCCGCGCCGGCCGCCGCGGAAACCAGACCGATGCGGGTGATTTCGAACAGGGTGAAGCGCGGCTGCCCTTCGGCTTGCGCGACGCCGTCGACGAGCAGGTTGGTCGAAGTTCCGATCAGGGTCAGCCCCCCGCCCAGGATGGCGAGGTAGGAAAGCGGGATCAGGAGCCGGCTGGCGGCGATGCCGACAGCTCGGGCGAGGCGCTTCACCACCGGTATCAGCACGATCACCACCGGCGTGTTGTTCATCACCCCCGATGCGGCGACGGTGCCGACCGCGAACTCCGCCAGTGCCGCGCGCGGGTGGCGGGCGGAGCGGCGCAGGGCGTAAGCGGCAATACTCTCGAGCGCGCCGGTGCGTTGCAATGCCCCCGACAAGATGAAGATGGCGCCGATGGCAAGCGGTGCGCCGTTGCTGAACACCCCCGTCATTTGCGTCGGCGTGACAAAGCCGAGCAGCAACATGGCGACCGCGCCGGTCATGGCGACGACGACCGGCGGGACCCGCTCCGACGCGAACGCCACCAGCATCGCGATCAGGGTCGCGATGCCGATCCAGGGGGCCATGGTCGGATCGATCGTCAAGCTCATCCCTCGCCTTTACGCCACACAGGGCTGAACGAAAGCGGCCTTGGCGCGTTCATCTGGCACACCCGAAAACGAAACGCAGGCGCTCGATCCGCGAGCGCGAGACAAGAAGGTTGACTTGACCCAGCAGGACAAAGCCACCGAGCAACAACAGCTCGCCCAACAGGCGCTTGAGGCGAAGCAGCGTGCCGATGCCGATCAGTCGCGCGACTACCTGGATCGGCAGGAGCCGACCGCGGGCGACGGCCCGGTGCCCGGCATGAACCCCGACGCGCCGGTGATGGGCGCGTTCGATGCCGAGGGGCATCGTCCGATGCTCGAACGCAGCCGGAAGGCGCGCTGATGCAGGTCCAGATCAATCATCATGACAGCGTCGCGGACCGCGCGCTCGATGTGGCAGCGACCAAAACCCGTTTGCGCGAACGGCTCGCGCGCTTTGGCGAGCGGCTAACCCGGGTCGAGCTCCACGCCAAGGATATCGATGGCACGACCAACGGCGACAACGGCATCGAAGTGACGATCGAGGCACGACCGGCCGGGGAGGCTCCGCTCGCGGTGAGCGAACGGTCGCGGACCATCGATACGGCGTTCAATGGCGCACTTTCGACGCTGGTCGAGCGGCTCGATCGCAACTTTGGGACGGCTGACCGCGTTCGGTAGTCGAACCCCGTTTCTTCAAGGAGTGAACACCATGGGTCTGTTGCGGACCGCCATCATCGCCGCGAGCGGTTATGGCATCTATCGCTGGATGCAGAAGCCGGAACATGCCGGCGCCACCCCCGCGGCGTTCGCCGATGGCGAGGCGACCGACGTTCACGCCACCCCGATCCGCAATGCGGGACCGGAGGCGATGAAGTCGGACGTCAAGGACTGGGACATGATCGACCAGCAGGCCGACGAAAGCTTCCCGTCGAGCGACCCGCCCGGCAACTACTGAGCGCGCACCTGCATCAACGCCGGGGTCCCCAGCGGACCCCGGCGTTGATGCTATGTTATGCGTTCCGCGACCAGGCTGTCGACCACCGCCGGATCGGCGAGAGTCGATGTGTCGCCCAGCGCAGCGGCGCTGACCTCGCCCTCCGCGATCTTGCGCAGGATGCGGCGCATGATTTTGCCCGACCGGGTCTTGGGAAGCGCGGGCGCGAACTGGATGGCGTCGGGAGCGGCGATGGGGCCGATCTCGCGGCGAACCCATTGCACCAGCTCGCCGCGCAGCGCCTCCGACGGCTCGTCGTGCGCGTTGAGCGTGACATAGGCGTAGATACCCTGGCCCTTGATGTCGTGCGGCATGCCCACGACCGCGGCCTCCGCTACCTTGGGGTGAGCCACGAGCGCGCTCTCCACCTCGGCCGTCCCCATGCGGTGGCCGGATACGTTGATCACGTCATCGACGCGGCCGGTGATCCAGTAATACCCATCCTCGTCACGCCGGCACCCGTCGCCGGTGAAATAGCGGCCGGGGTAGGTGGTGAAGTAGGTCTGGAAAAACCGGTCGTGATCGCCCCAAACGGTGCGCATCTGTCCGGGCCAGCTCTTTTCGATGCACAGATTGCCCTCGCATGCGCCCTCCAGCGGGCGACCGTCGTTGTCGACGATCTGCGGCACCACGCCGAACAGCGGCTTGGTCGCGGAGCCGGGTTTGAGGTCGGTCGCGCCGGGCAGGGGTGCGATCATCGCGCCGCCGGTTTCGGTCTGCCACCAAGTGTCGACGATCGGGCAGCGATGATCGCCGACGACGCGGTGATACCATTCCCACGCCTCCGGGTTGATCGGTTCCCCCACCGACCCGAGCAGCCGCAGCGACGCCCGGCTGGTGGCGGTGACCCAATCGTCCCCTTCCCGCATCAGCGCGCGCAATGCGGTCGGCGCGGCGTAGAAAATCTCGACCGCGTGTTTGTCGATCACCTCCCAGAAGCGGCTCGGCGTCGGATGGTTGGGCACCCCTTCGAACATCAGCGTCGTCGCGCCGTTGGCGAGCGCGCCATAGACGACATAGCTGTGCCCGGTGACCCAGCCGACGTCCGCCGCGCACCAGAATATCTCTCCCGGGCGATAGTCGAACACGTAACGGTGGGTCATCGACACCCAGGTGAGATAGCCGCCACTGGTGTGCAGCACGCCCTTCGGCCTGCCGGTCGAACCCGAGGTATAGAGGATGAACAGCGGGTCCTCCGCCGCCATCGGTTCGGCGGGACAGTCGGAAGAGGCGGCCGCGACGAGCTGCGCATAAGGTAGGTCGCGGCCCGTCTCCATCGGGACATCGGCGCCAGTGCGGGCGACGACGATCACCCGCTCGACGCTCGGGCAGGATCGCAGCGCAGCGTCGACGTTGGCCTTGAGCGGCACGCGTTTGCCACCGCGCAGCCCTTCGTCGGCGGTGATCACCAGCCGACTGTCGCAGTCGCGGATGCGTCCGGCGAGCGCCCCGGGCGAGAAGCCGCCGAATACGACCGAATGGATCGCGCCGATGCGCGCACAGGCGAGCATGGCCACCGCCGCTTCGGGGATCATCGGCAGGTAGATGGTGACGCGGTCGCCCTTGCGCACACCGAGCGCGCGCATCGCGCTCCCCAGTCGGCAGACGCGGTTGTGGAGCTCGCGATAGGTTATGCGCCGGCTCTCCGACGGATTGTCGCCCTCCCAGATGATCGCCGTCTGATCGCCTCTCTCGTCGAGATGGCGATCGAGGCAATTGGCGGCGACGTTGAGCGCCCCGTCGGCGAACCATTCGATGCCGAAGTCCGCTTCGTCGAAGCTCCAGTTGCCGGCGACCGTCGGCGGCGTGATCCATTCGAGGTGCATCGCCTCGCGCAGCCAGAATCGATCCGGGTCGGCGGCGATCTCGTCGCACATGCGGTCGCGCGCGTCCGCGCCGATCATCGCCCGCTCCGCCCATTCGGCGGGCACCGGATAGACATGCGCTTCGCTCATCGGCGGCCCTCTCCAATTTGTTTTGCGCGAAGCTTAGCGGGGAGGGCGGGGTTGTGAAGTGGCGGTGCGCGGCGTGCCATCTTCCCTCCCACAAGGGGGAGGGAAGAGTGCCCTCCCGCTTGCCACGACCCGCGCGGGCACTAAGTCTCGCGCCATGCCGTTTCTTCTCAAATCGCTGCGCGTGCTCGGGTGGAGCATCGCGTGGCTGATCATCGTCCTCGGCCTCGCGCTGACGATCGTGCCGCCGATGCTCGACCGCATCTATTATGATGGACCGGTGAGCGGGCATTATGATGGCGAACGCTTCTTCAATCCCGGCGGTGACGACACGTTCAGGATGCCCGCGGGCCGGTCGCGGGGGAGTTTTCTGCTGCGCTGGCTGACCGGCAGCGACGACCGTCCGGCGTGGCCCGATCGGGTGGCGGTGACGCCCGGCTATGGCGACCCGCAGCTCGTCGCCTGCCCGCCGCAGGAAGCGACGCCGCAGGAGCCGTGGGCCCGCTGTAATGCAGGGTCGCTCGATCCACAGGCGATGAGCGTGACCTGGGTCGGCCACGCGACGGCGCTGGTGCAGACCGCCGGCTTTGCCATGCTCACCGACCCGATCTGGTCCAACGTCGCCGGGCGCTGGGGGATCGGCCCGCGTCGCGTCGCCGCGCCCGGCATCCGCATCGACGACCTACCCAAGATCGACCTGATCGTCATCAGCCACAATCACTATGACCACCTCGACATCGCGACGCTCAAACAATTGTGGGAGCGCGATCGGCCGCTGATCGTTACGGGGCTCGGCAACGACACGATCCTCGCCAAGGCGGGCATTCCATCGCGCGGGCTCGACTGGGGCGGCGTCGCCGAACATCCCAAGGGAGTGCGCGTGCGCGTCGAGCGCAACCATCACTGGGGCAGTCGCTGGGGCACGGATCGCAACCGGGCGTTGTGGTCGGCCTTCACCATCGATACCGGCGCGGGCCGCGTCTATTTCGCGGGAGACACCGGCTTCGGCGACGGGCGCTGGCCGGGCGAGGCGGTCGCCGACGGGGCGCCGGTGCGGCTCGCCATCCTGCCGATCGGTGCGTTTCGCTTTGCGCCGGGGATGATGAACACCGGCAGCCACGTCGGCCCGCAGGATGCGATCCGCATCTGGGACCGGCTCGGTCGCCCGCCGACGCTGCCCATCCACTGGGGGACGTTTCGCCTCTCCAACGAAGCCTATTGGACGCCGCCGCGGATGCTGGCGGAACTGCAGCGTTGCGTGGGGAGCCCGGGGGAGGCCTTTGCGGCAAAGACGATCGGTGCGGCTTGGGCGGTGCCGCCGGTGGGGGCGCGCGGGGCGCCGGTCGACGAAGCGCGGCTCGCGGCGTGCACGCAGAGCGCTGCCGTCCGCGCGTTCCAGTAACGCCGCGACGATGCCGCTTAACCCCGCGCGCCGAACCCGCTAAGCTCACGGCGTGACAGCGACCCCCGCCCCAATGCTCGCCGCGCTCGGCTCGGCGCTGGCGATGACGCTGATCGTCGGCGTGCGCTATCTCGCAACGTCCGGAGCCTTCGCGGCGGTCACGGCGCGGGTGCGGCCGGGGCTCTACGCCGGGCTCACCCCACAGATCCGCAAGGAGATCGGCTGGAGTCTCGCTTCCGCTGCCATTTATGGCGTGCCCGCGGGGATCGTCGCCTGGGGCTGGCAGACGCACGGCTGGACGCGCATCTACACCGACTGGAGCGCGATGCCGCTGTGGTGGGCGCCGGTCAGCGTCGCGCTGTATCTGTTCGCGCACGACACGTGGTTCTACTGGACCCATCGCGCCATGCACGAGCCGCGGCTGTTCAAGGCGATGCACGCCGTCCACCACGCCAGCCGCCCGCCCACCGCCTGGGCGGCGATGAGCTTTCATCCGTGGGAGGCGCTGACCGGCGCAATCGTCATTCCGGCGCTGGTGTTCGTCATCCCCATCCACGTCGCGATGCTCGGCCTGGTGCTCGGCATCATGACGCTGATGGGAATCACCAACCATATGGGCTGGGAGATGCTGCCGCGCGGCATCGTTCACGGTCCGGTAGGCAAGTGGCTGATAAGCGCCACGCATCACCAACGGCATCATGAGCGCTATCGGGGGAATTATGGCCTCTACTTCCGTTTCTGGGACCGCCTGTGCGGCACCGACCTCGGCCTTGCGTCGTGGGATGGGCATCGCGCTCGCGTTGACGCTCGTCGCGTTGAGCGCGGCGCCGTCGGCGGCTGAACCCGCCGTCGCGGCGGCGACCGCGGGCGGCCGACTGGTGCCGCTGACGCTCACCGTTGAAGGGCAGCGCAGCATGCGCGGGCAGCTCCTCGTCTGCATCACCGCCAACGCCGGAGCCTTTCCCGATTGCCGCCGCGATCCGGGGGCGACGCGGCTGGTGGTACCGTTGAGCGATGCGGGGACGCTGCGCGCGAGCCTTGCGACCGGGCGCAACTACGCCGTCGCGATCATCCACGACGAAAACGCCAACGGTCGGCTGGACAAGGTGATGGGCATCCCGCGCGAAGGGTTCGGCTTTTCGCGCAATCCCGCGATCCGCATGGGCCCGCCGCGCTTCAATGCGGCGGCGTTCCACCTCGATGGCCCCGAGGCGGAGGAGGTGCGGCTGCGCTACATGCTCTGATCGTCACGCGGCGGTGGGTCGGCCCGCGCCGCTGCGTCACGCATCGCTAGCGCCATCCCGCGCACCATCAGCGCATTGACGACCGCAAGGACACCCCCGAGGCCCGCAATGATGGCGGTAACGATCGCGGCGGTCCGTAAGCCGCCGTCGCTCGACCGCGCAATGGCCGCCGCCAGCAGCGCGATGGCCAGCAGCGCCCAGCCGATCCGCCGCGTGCGCGCGATCACGGGGGGCAGCGGGCGGTTATCCATACCCACGCTCCTACAGCGCGGCGACAGCGTCTGAACAGTCCGGCGCTCGCGACCGATTCGCTTTTTCGCGGCAAAGCTGCTATGGCGCAGGCGTTACCGATGGGTCCGCGCCGCTGTTGGAGTGCGGAACCTCTGGCGGAAGCTGCGCGCGCTTGACCTGACCATCCCACGTTCCGCGATCTCTGTCTCTCCCCGGCGCCGTGTTGGCGACGTCGGTGCCGGGATTGCTGACCGGTCGGGCCCGGCGCGCCGACGCATTCGCCAGCGATGAAAGGGCGATACATGACGGCCAAGGCGAATGCCTTCGATGTTGGCGATTATGTGGTGTACCCCAAGCATGGGGTCGGGCGCGTGGTGGAACTGCTGGAGCAGGAAATCGCGGGCATGAAGCTCGAACTGTACGTGCTGCGGTTCGAGAAAGAGAAAATGACCCTGCGCGTGCCCGTCAACAAGATCGAGAGCGTCGGCATGCGCAAGCTGTCGTCGGACAAGACGATCAAGGAAGCGCTCGACATCCTCAAGACCAAGCCCAAGGTGAAGCGCACCATGTGGTCGCGCCGCGCCCAGGAATATGAGGCAAAAATCAATTCGGGCGAGATTTCGGCTATCGCCGAAGTAACGCGCGACCTGTTCCGCCCCGAAGACCAACCCGAGCAGAGCTATTCCGAACGGCAGATCTTCGAGGCCGCGTGCAGCCGCCTCGCCCGCGAGGTCGCCGCGCTCGAGCAGATCGACGAGAAGGCGGCACAGGCCAAGATCCTCGACATCCTGCGCACGCACGCCCCGCAATATCACCCGCCGACGGGCGCTGCGGCCGCAGCTGCCGAGAGCGAGGCCGAAGCACCCGCGCAGGGTTGAGCCGGCGCCATGCCCGCGTCATCCGACGCGCGGCGTGGCGAACTGCTTGCCTTGGCGCCCTTCCGGCACTACCGCGCCGACGTCCCGTTGAGTCTTCCGACTCCGCGGGGCGTCGTCGTGCGCGTGCGGTGCTGGCGGCAACATCGGCCCTTTTGGCCCGCCCCGGGATGGTCCCGCGGGCGGAGGAAAGACCGGCGGACCCAACCGCCTGGCCGGAACATCGATGAAGGACAATTGCATGGCCTCACAGGCTCATCCGACGCGCGACGAATTCGCCGCGCTGCTCAACGAAACGCTCGGCGGCGCCGACACCCAGTTCGAAGGCCGGGTCGTCAAGGGCACCGTCACCGCGCTCGAGAACGACCTCGTCGTGATCGACGTCGGCCTCAAGAGCGAAGGCCGCGTTCCGCTGCGCGAGTTCGCGCCGCAGGGGCAGAAGGCCGACCTCAAGGTCGGTGACGAGGTCGAGGTGTTCGTCGACCGCGTCGAGAACGCTTATGGCGAAGCGATGCTGTCGCGCGACCGCGCGCGCCGCGAAGCCGCGTGGGACCGCCTCGAAGGCGACTTCTCCAAGGACGGCCGCGTCGAAGGCACCATCTTCGGCCGCGTCAAGGGTGGCTTCACCGTCGACCTCGGCGGCGCGGTGGCGTTCCTCCCCGGCAGCCAGGTCGATATCCGCCCGGTGCGCGACGTGGCGCCGCTGATGGACATCCCGCAGCCGTTCCAGATCCTCAAGATGGACCGCCGCCGCGGCAACATCGTCGTCTCGCGCCGCGCCATCCTCGAAGAAACGCGCGCCGAACAGCGTTCGGGTCTGATCCAGAACCTCACCGAAGGTCAGGTGATCGACGGCGTCGTCAAGAACATCACCGACTATGGCGCGTTCGTCGACCTCGGCGGCATCGACGGCCTGCTGCACGTCACCGACATGAGCTACAAGCGGGTTAACCACCCTAGCGAAGTCATCAACATCGGTGACACCGTGCGCGTGCAGATCGTCCGCATCAACCGCGAGACGCAGCGCATCAGCCTCGGCATGAAGCAGCTCGAGAGCGATCCGTGGGAAGGCGCGAGCGCCAAGTATCCGGTCGGCGGCGTCTTCACCGGTCGCGTCACCAACATCACCGAATATGGCGCGTTCGTCGAACTGGAGCCGGGCATCGAAGGCCTGGTCCACGTCAGCGAAATGAGCTGGACCAAGAAGAACGTCCACCCCGGCAAGATCGTGTCGACCAGCCAGGAAGTCGAAGTCTCGGTGCTCGAGGTCGACAACGACAAGCGCCGCATTTCGCTGGGCCTCAAGCAGGCGCAGTCGAACCCGTGGGAGGCCTTTGCCGACGCCCACCCGATCGGCTCGATGGTCGAGGGCGAGGTCAAGAACTCGACCGAATTCGGCCTGTTCATCGGCCTGCCCGGCGACGTCGACGGCATGGTCCACATGTCCGACATCGCCTGGGGCATCACCGGCGAGGAAGCGCTCGCGCTGCATCGCAAGGGTGAGATGGTGCAGGCGGTCGTGCTCGACGTCGACGTCGACAAGGAGCGCATCAGCCTCGGCATGAAGCAGCTCGAGAAGGGCGCTCCGGCGGTCGGCTCGGCGGGCGCCGCGGCGGGTGCGGGCCTGCGCAAGAACGAAGTCGTCACCGTCACCGTGCTCGAAGTGCGCGACGGCGGGCTCGAAGTGCAGGTCGGCGAAGACGGCGCGACCGGCTTCATCAAGCGCAGCGACCTTGGCCGCGACCGCGACGAACAGCGCGCGGAACGCTTCCAGCCGGGTCAGAAGTTCGACGCGATGGTCACCGGCTTCGACCGTTCGAAGAAGCCGACCTTCTCGATCAAGGCGCGTCAGATCGCCGAAGAGAAGCAGGCGGTCGAACAGTACGGCTCGTCGGATTCGGGTGCGTCGCTCGGCGACATCCTCGGCGAAGCGCTGAAGGCTAAGCGCGACAACTGAGCTTTCGCAAAAGCAGGTACGAGGAAAGGGGCGTCGGCGAGAGCTGGCGCCCCTTTCGCGTAAGCAGGCCTAGCTCGGCCGGTTTTTCCCATCATTGTTTTGGCCCGATCATTGCATCATTTCCCCGACTCGGACGTTGAGCGGGAAAATTCAGCTCGGGGGACGTCGATCATGGTGCGATCAGAACTGGTGCAGGAACTCGCCGAACGGCACCCGGACCTGCGGCTGCGCGATGTCGAGGCGATCGTCGACACGATCTTTGACGCCATGGTCGAAGAGCTCGCGGCCGGGGGCCGGGTCGAGCTGCGCGGTTTCGGCGCCTTTTCCGTCCGCCACCGCGATGCGCGCGAAGGCCGCAATCCCCGCACCGGCGAACCGGTGGCGGCACCGGCTAAGGCCGTGCTGCATTTCAAGCTGGGCAAGGGCCTCCACGAAGCGATCAACCCCGCCGCCTGACACTGGCACGCAATTGCGTCGGTGCCGCTGCTCTGGCAGGGCGCGCGCGTGCATCGCGTGACGCGGACGTGGCGGAATCGGTAGACGCAGCGGACTTAAAATCCGTTTTCCCCTGGAAGTGCGGGTTCAAGTCCCGCCGTCCGCACCACATCGCTCGTCGAGGGGTGGTTGGTGATCGGCTGCCGACGACGCATAACGCTGGCCATGCTCCGCCCCCGCCGCTCCCCTGCCGAAAGTCCGACCGTTCGCCTGACCGGGGGAGTCCGGTTTCGGAGGTGGTTCGCCGGAATCGCCACGGGCGTGGTCGCATCGCTCACCCTCGCGAGTTGCGGCATGGGTGGCAGCGGGCCGGTAGAGGTGGTGGTGCTGTCGCCGATGCAGCGCAGCGTTGCCGCCGCCGCGACCACGCTCTCCACCGCCGACCGCGTGCTGCTCGACTCGGTTGCGGGGCCACTGGTGCGCTTTGGGCGCGACGGTCAGATCGAACCCGCGCTGGCGGATCGCTGGACGGTCATCGACAACGGACAGAGCTATATCTTCCGCCTCAGCCGCGCGCGTTGGAGCGACGGGCGTCGGGTCAACGCGCGCGACGTGGCCGCCGCGCTGAATGCTCGACTGCGGTCGGCGCGCGCGCGCCCAGCCATGCGCGGCGAATTCGCCGACGTCGAAAGCGTCCGCGCGCTGACCGACAGCGTCGTCGAGGTGCGCCTGCGGCAACCGCGCAGCGACGTGCTCGACCTGCTCGCGCAGAGCGATGTCGCGATTCTGCGCGAGCGGCGCGGGTGGGGGCCGTTCGCGTTGGCATGGGATGGCGCGACGGCGCTGCTCCGTCCTCAGGCGCCGCCGGGCGCCGATCCGCTGCCCGCTGACGCTCAACCCGCGGTGCGGCTGCGCGGAGGCGAACCGCGCCGGGCGGTGACGCGCTTCGCCGCCAATGATCTCGACGCCGTGCTCGGCGGAAAGTTCGACAGCTGGCCCTATGTCGCGGCGGCGCGGATTGCCGAAGAGCGAGTCACGATCGATCGCGCCCCCGGGCTGTTCGGGCTGGCGGTGGTGTCGCGCACCGGCGCTCTCGCGCGTGCCGAAGGGCGGCGCGCGCTGGCGATGGCCATCGATCGCGAGCGGATCGTCACGAGCTTCGGCGCCAACGGCTGGGAGGCGCTGGCGCTGCTGCGCCGGCCGCGCGACGGCACGCCCGCGCCCGGGGTGCCGCAGTGGATCGACGCGCCCCTTGCGGAGCGCCGCACGCGCGCCGCCGCGGCGGTGACCGGCGATGACCATAGGGTGCCGCTGCGGATCGCGCTCGGGCGCAGTCCGGGGGAGCGCATCCTCTACGCCCGGCTGCGCGCGGACCTCGCGCGCATCGGTGTTGATCTGCTGCGGGTCGAGCCCGCAGCGAACGCGGACCTGCGTCTGATCGACGACCTCGCGCCGAGCGACGATCCGCTCTGGCCAATGCGGCGGCTCGGCTGCGGGCGAGGGCCGGTGTGCAATGATGCGTGGCGCGACGCGATGGCCGCCATCGCCGTCGCGCCCGATGCCGCTACCCGCGCGCAGCGTGTGACCGAAGCGGAGAGCGCGCTGCTCGACGATGCGCTGTTCATCCCGCTCGCAACGCCGTGGCGCTGGGCGCTGTCTACGTCGCGCGCGGGTATCATCGCCAACGCCCGCGGGCGGCACAGCTTGACGCACCTCGCCGCGCCACCCAACTGACCGACACCGCCAACGGGGGAATTTGACCCATGCCGACGATCGACCCTGCCGCATTCGACCGCATGGCGCAGAGCATGGGCATGAACCGGCGCGATCCGGCCGCCATCCGGCGCCGGCTCGAATGGCTGGAAATGCTGCTCGAGCGCGCGATCACGGTGCCGGGGACGCGCATGGGCGTGGGGCTCGATTCGGTGCTGGGCATGGTGCCGGTGATGGGCGACGTCGTCTCCGCCTGCATGGGCGCCTACCTCGTGTGGGAGGGGCGCAATCTTGGCATGTCGCGCTGGCAGCTTGCGCGCATGGCGGGGCGGATCGGGGTCGATACGGCGATCGGCGCGGTGCCGTTCGTCGGCGACGCGTTCGACTTCGTCTACCGCTCGAACACTAAGAATTTGAGGGCGATCAAGCGGCATCTGGACCGCCACCACCCCGCCGGGGCGACGCTCGACGCGACGCCGACGCGCCCGCTGCTCTAGCGCGCGCAGCCGATCGCCGCAGCGTCGATTGCGCTGGCCGCGCCGCGCGCCGGAAACGTACTCCGCCAGTTGCGCGCGTCGACGATGGCTGGTCGGTCCGCTCGCAGGGCGGCGAGGATGGCGGCATCCTGCGCAGGGGACGGCGCCCACAGGGTGCGTCCGTCTCCGGCGAGCGGGACGCGGGCGCCACCGACGCGCAGTGTCGCCTCTCTGACCACTCGGCCATCGGGGGGCGCGATGCTGACCTGGCCACGCACGCCGCGGTTGGGCCAATAGCCGACGCGAAGCACGCCGCCGCCGGCGCGCCCGCCGCGCGCCAGCGCCCAACAGTGCGGTACGGGCGCGTCGTCACGAAACGCCCCCCAGCGGTCGAACACACCCAGCGAAACGCGCGCGGGCACGGCTGCAAGCAGCGCCGGCGTGAGCGCGAGGAGCAACGCCGTGCGCCTCATGCGACGAAATGCACCGTCTCGCGCCCGTTTGCGATGGCGACGTAGCTTCCCTGCGGCACCGGCGAAGCGATCGGCGTGCCGCATGACGGGTGGGGTCGCCCTTCGCCCACGAGCAGCGCGCGCAGCACGGCGGCGGTGACGCCGTGGGTGACGATCAGCCGGTCGCCGCCGCGTCCCGTCTCGTCCGCCAGCCAGCATTCGAGCCGCGCGCGCACATCCGCGTAGCTCTCCCCGCCCGGCGCGACGCGGATGAAGGCGGCGTGCGCATCGCTGTAGATGGGGCCTTCGCGCGCGACGATGTCGGCATAGCTCTGCCCGTCCCAGCCGCCCATGCCGATCTCCAGCAGGCGATCGTCATATTCGACATCCGCATACTCGCGCCCAAGCCGTTCGGCGATGATCGCGATCGTCTGGCGCGTGCGCTGGGTCGGTGAGGCAACCAGGCGCAGCGGCGCGCCCGGCGCGATGCGCGACGCGAGGTCGGCGCCCAGCGCGTCGACCTGCGCAAAGCCGCGGCGCGTGAGCGGGGTATGTTCGAGCGCGCCCTGAATGCGCTTGGCCGCGTTGAAAACCGTTTCGCCATGGCGGGCGATGAACGTCGTCCCGTCGAGCAAAGCCACCCCCCTTTTCGCCCACCATCGCACCGCCTTGCGAGTCGTGGAGGCCGCGTTAAGGATGCTGTGCCAGACCGGGGGGAATCGGCCAACCGGGCGCTGCACGACGCCCAGCAACCCGGCCGAATAGAGGGTATGCAATGAAAGCGAAGATCGAGCGGGCGGTGCTGCTGCGGTGCCTCGGCCACGTTCAGTCGGTGGTCGAACGCCGCAACACGATCCCGATCCTGTCCAATATCCTGATCGAGGCAATGGGGGGCTCGGTCATGCGGATCATGGCCACCGACCTCGACCTGCAGGTGGTGGAGACGATCGACGCGGTGGTCGAAACCCAGGGCGCGACCACGGTCAGCGCGCATCTTCTCTACGACATTGCGCGCAAGCTGCCGGACGGGAGCCAAGTGTCGCTGTCGGTGGAGGACGGCATCATGACCGTCCGCGCGGGCCGCTATCAGTCCAAGCTCAAGACGCTGCCGCGCGACGATTTCCCGGTCATCGCCGAGGGCGAATTGCCGACGCGGTTCGAACTCGATGCCAAGGACATCGTGCGGCTGATCGACAAGACGCGCTTCGCCATTTCGACCGAAGAGACGCGCTATTACCTCAACGGCATTTTCCTGCATGCCTCCGACGAGGGCGCGGGGGTGCTGCGTGCAGCGGCGACCGATGGCCACCGCCTCGCTCGCTACACGCTGCCGCGGCCGGCGGGGGCGGAGGCGATGCCCGACGTGATCGTGCCGCGCAAATGCGTCGCCGAACTGCACAAGCTGCTCGGCGAAGGTGGGGAGGGCATGGTCGAGGTGGAGCTGTCCGCGTCGAAGATCCGCTTCACCTTTGGCAACGTCGTGCTGACGTCTAAGCTGATCGACGGCACTTTCCCCGACTACACCCGCGTTATCCCGACCGCGAACGACAAGCTGCTGCGGGTCGACCCGGTGTCGTTCGGTCAGGGCGTCGACCGCGTCGCCACCATCGCCAGCGACAAGACGCGGGCCGTCAAGATGCTGCTCGATACCGACAAGGTGACGCTGTCGGTGACCAGCCCCGAGAACGGCACCGCGGCCGAGGAGATCGAAGGCGATTACAGCGCCGCGTCGATGGAGATCGGCTTCAACGCCCGCTACCTCAAGGACATCATCGACCAGATCGACGGCGACACGGTGGAGGTCCACCTTGCCGACCCAGGCGCGCCGACGCTGATCCGTGAGGCGGAGGAATCGAACGCGCTCTACGTGCTGATGCCGATGCGGGTGTGATGTCGGCGGCACCTGCGTAAACCATCCTTCGCCGCGCCAGACATTGCCCCGCGCTGGCACAGGCGGAGGGCGCGTTAACGCTGTTGCGGGGTTGCGACCTCCATCGCCAAAGCGCAATCATGCACGGCAGGATGTGCGCGATCGGCTCGCGCGGCGAGGGATGGACGAGGGCGCGATGACAGGGATGCAGTTTCGCAGAGGGGCGATGGCGGGCGCTGCCGTCGCGGTCGCGCTGGGTCTCGCCGCATGCCAGCAACCGGCGCCGGCGGCGAACGCCGACGACGCGGCCGCATCGAACGATCCGGCGGTGCGTCAGGCGCTCAACCAGCCGCTGATGGTCGATCCCGACCGCGCCGGAAACACCGATGCGACCGCGGTACGCGCCACCCCGGCCGTGGCTGACGGCGGGGTGCCGGTGGTGCGGGGCGCGGGTGAACCGCGACTGGCCATCGCCGATGCGCGCGCGCTGGCGGGGGGCGAACTCACCCGCGCGCCCGCGCCGGGGGCGTGGGCCGCGCAGAAGTGCGAGGGGGCCTGCACGCGCACCGATCCGCAGGCGCGATCGGTGACGCTGGGCGGTCTCGCCCGCGAGCAGGCCGACCGCGCGGGTCGCTGCGGCACGATCACTTACGGCGACGGCTGGGCGCAGCGGCTGCCGGCAGCGTTCCCCGTCTATCCCCGCTCGGCGCTGGTGGAGGCAGCGGGATCGGAATCGACTGCCTGCGCCATGCGGGTCGTCAATTTCCAGACCCGCGTCGACATGCAGTCGCTGATGGATTTCTACTATACGCAGGCGCGGCGCGGCGGGTTCAGCGCCGAACATCTGCTCGACGGGCGCGAACATATTCTCGGCGGGACGCAGGGCGACAAGAGCTTCGTCATCTTTGCCCGGCCGATCGCGGGCGATGTGATCGACGTCGACCTGGTGACCAACGCCGGCCGCTGATCGTGCGGCAGGCGCCTAGTGCCGGGTCGCGTCGGTAGCGGCATCGAGCGCGACCGACAGCCGCTCCACCGCCCGCCAGTGCAGGTAGTCGACCGCATTGTCGCGCGCGAGGCCGGCGAGCGCGCGTGATCGCGCCGCCAGCGGGGCATCGGCACCGTGTTCCGCCACCAGCCGCGCGCAATCGGCAGCGAGCGCGCTCGACCGGCGGGTGAGGGCAGTGGGGAGGGTCGCAGCAGTCATGGCCGCCGCGTAGCGCAACGCCCCCTCCTGCGCGGTGTCGTGATAGGGTGAAGGTCGCGTCAACGCTGTTTTGATGCGACCGCGTTGCGCCCGAACGTGGCGCGGCCTAGCGTAAGGTCATGTTGCGCAAGCTCCTCATCGCCGCTGCCCTGATCGCGATCACGCTGGGGACCGTTTTCTTCATCGTGACACGACCCGACCCGTCGCGCCTGTCGCAGGTCGAGCTGACCGGCCGCGTGCCGGTCATTTCGGGCGTGCGACCGGAGCGCGTGCCGACGGTCGGCCTGCCGGAGATTGTGCGCTGGCAGGGCGACGCGCGCCCGACGACGCTCCCGCGCATGGTGGTGCAGCCCTTTGCCACCGGGCTCGCCCACCCGCGGCAGGCGCTGGTGCTCCCCAACGGCGACGTGCTGGTCGCGGAGAGCGATGCGCCGCGCAAGGAAGCGAGCGGGATCAAGGCGCTGATCGCCAAGCTGCTGATGCAACGCGCCGGCTCCAACCGCGGCTCCGCCAACCGCATCACGCTGCTGCGCGATGCCAATGGCGACGGCGTGGCGGAGGTGCGCGGCACCTACATCACCGGGCTTAATTCGCCCTATGGCATGGTGCTGCAAGGGAGCACGCTGTTCGTCGCCGACACCGACAAGCTGCTCGCCTTCTCCTATGATCCGCAAGCGACGTCGCTCACCGGCAACGGGCGCGTGGTGACCCAGCTCCCCGCCGCGGGAAGCAACCAGCATTGGACCAAGGCGCTGGCGGAGGGGCCGGACGGCGCGCTTTATGTGGGCGTCGGCTCCAACAGCAACATCGCCGATGAAGGGATGGCGACCGAATATGGCCGCGCGATGGTCTATCGCATCGACCCGCGCACCGGCGCGCGCTCGGCGCTCGCGACGGGTCTGCGCAACCCGTCGGGGCTGGCGCTGGAACCGCAGAGCAAGCGGCTTTACGCGGTCGTCAACGAACGCGACATGCTCGGTTCGGACATGGTCCCCGATTATCTGACGCGGGTGGAGCAGGGCGATTTCTACGGCTGGCCCTGGTACTATTGGGGCGGTTTCCTCGACGATCGGATCAGCGAACCCGATGCGGAGGACCGCTCGAGCTATGTGCGGCGCCCCGACTATGCGCTCGGCGTGCACGTCGCGCCGCTCGGCATCAGCTTCGCGCGGAGCGACCTCGCCAACGCCCCGCACGCGCTCGGCGCACCGTTCGATCGCGGCGCCTTCATCGCGCTGCACGGATCGTGGAACCGCAGCCCGGTGACCGGGGGGAGCGTGGTGTTCGTCGCCTTCGACGACAGCGGGCGCCCGCGCGACGTGCTGCCGATCCGGGTGCTGGGCGGCTTTCTCGATGCGCAGGGGCGGACGCAGGGGCGCCCGGCGGATGCGGACATCGCCAATGATGGCACGCTGCTCGTGACCGACGATGTCGGCGGCGCGGTCTGGCGGGTCAGCCGCGCGCCACCGCCGACGCCGCTCCCCGGCCGGCAGACGAGCGCGCGCTGAGCGAGCCGCCCGCCGCACGGGGCGGTCAGGCGTCGTGCTGGCGGATCCACTCCTCCAGCACCGGCGCAATGCGATCGCGCCACTTGCTGCCGTTGAAGATGCCGTAGTGGCCGACGTCGGGCGCGAGGAAATAGCGTTTCTGCGCATCCTCCAGCCCCGTCGCGATGTCGAGCGCGGCCCGCGTCTGGCCGATACCGGAGATGTCGTCGCGCTCGCCCTCCACCGCCAGCAGCGCGGTGCGGGTGATCGCGCCCGGATCGATGAGTTCGCCACGATGACGGAATTCACCGCGCGGCAGCAGGTGGCGCTGGAAGACGACATCGATGGTCTGCAGGTAAAAGGCCGAATCCATGTCGCAGACGCTGCGATATTCGTCGTAGAACGCTTTGGTCGCCTCCGCGCTTTCGCCGTCGCCTTCGACGAGGTGGCGGAACATGGCGTAGTGGCTCATCAGATGGCTGCCGAGGTTCATCGACAGGAATCCGGTGAGCTGGAGGAAGCCCGGATACACGCGCCGACCTGCGCCGGGGTAATAGGCGGGCACAGTGGCGATGACATTGTGCGCGAACCAGGCATGCGGCCGGTCGGTGGCGAGCGTGTTGACCGCGGTCGGCGCCTGCCGCGTGTCGATCGGTCCGCCCATCATGGTCAGCGTGCGGGGGATGGCGGGGTGCTCGCGCGCGTTCATCAGCGCCGCCGCCGCAAAGCTCGGCACCGACGGCTGGCACACCGCGAGCATGTGCGCGCCCGGCCCGATCGCCTCAAGGAATTCGACCAGATAGTCGACATAATCGTCGAGATCGAACGTGCCTTCGCTCATCGGCACCAGCTTCGCATCGGCCCAGTCGGTGATGTACACCTCGTGCCCTGGCAGCATGCGTTCGACCGTGCCGCGCAGCAGCGTCGCATAATGGCCCGACATCGGCGCGACGATCAGCAATTTCGGCTGTCCTGCGGGCGCCCCGTCGCGGACGAAATGTTTTAGATTGCCGAACGGCTTCTGGACGATCTCGACCTCGCTCACCGCATGCCGGCGGCCGTCGATCAGCGTATGGTCGAGCCCGAAGACGGGCTTTCCGCGCGGTTCGGCGGCGTGGGCGAATACTTCCAGCGCCGATGACAGCGTCGGGCCCATGCCAAGATAGGCGGGGTGACGTTCGAACGCGTCGATCGCGCGCGCAGACCAGCTCGCCCACTGCGCTGCCCCGGCAAGCATCGCGCGGTGCCAGTCATAAGCCTGATAAAGCAAGTTCGCGCGTCCCTTCGCGGCTGATCGAGCCGAAGCGGCCTCACCGCATATAACACGCTGACACGCACTTTGCTGCACTGCAAGATTAAGGATCGGTCCCCGTTCAACGCCCCGTCATCCTGAACTCGTTTGAGGGTCCAGGAGCTGCACCGCCCGGCTGTGGATGCTGAAACAAGTTCAGCATGACGGGAGCAAGGCCGACAAGGCGATCAGGGGAGTGTGAACCCCCGCGCCGCTCTGCTAGGGCGCGGCTTACCATGGCCGACGCCCCCTCCCCCGCCGCCCCGACCGATCCAGCCGCGCCCGACGCCAAACCCCCCAAGCCGCGCCTCGGCAGCCTGCGGATGGTGTGGGACGCGACGCGGCGTTATCCGGCGCAGATCGCGGTGGCGTTGGTCGCGCTGACCGTCGCGGCGCTGGCGACTTTGCTCATCCCGGCGGGGCTGAAGCGGATCATCGACCAGGGCTTCGTCGCGGGCGGTGGGCAGAATATCGACGTTTATTTCTACGAGCTGTTCGGCGTGGTCGCGCTGCTCGGCGTTGCCACCGCGGCGCGATTCTATTTCGTGAGCTGGCTCGGCGAGCGCACCGTCGCTGACATCCGCGCTGCGGTGCAGCGCAACCTGCTGCGTCAGTCGCCCGCATTCTTCGAGGAAAACCGCCCGTCCGAAATCGCCAGTCGCATGACCAGCGACACTGCGGTGATCGAACAGGTGGTCGGCACCACCATCTCGGTCGCGCTGCGGAACGTGGTGATGGGGATCGGCGGCACGCTCTATCTCTTCACCCTCGCGCCCAAGCTGACGGCGATCATGCTGGTGGCGATCCCGATCATCATCCTGCCGATCGTCGTGCTCGGCCGCCGGCTGGGGAAGATCGCGCGGGCGAGCCAGGACCGCGTCGCCGACGTGGGCGCGATGACCACCGAAGTGCTGGGCGCGATGAAGATCGTGCAGGGCTTCAATCAGGAGGGGCGCGAGGCGGACCGCTTTGCGAGCGCGGTCGAGCGCACATTTTCGACCGCCCGCCGCCGGATCGCTCTGCGGGCGCTGATGACCGCGCTGGTCATCACGCTGCTGTTCGGCTCGATCGTCGCCCTCCTCTGGTACGGCGCGAGCGAGGTCGCAGCCGGGCGCATTTCGGGGGGCACGATCATGGCCTTCGTGCTGGCGGGCGGCCTCGTCGCGGGTGCGTTCGGCGCGCTGACCGAAGTCTATGGCGACCTCATCCGCGGCTCGGCGGCGGCGGGGCGGCTGTCCGAACTGCTGGTTGCAGAGCCCAACATCACCGTGCCCGCGCAGCCGCTCGCGCTGCCGCTGCCGGCGCAGGGGCGGCTGACGTTTGACGCGGTCGAGTTCCGCTACCCCAGCCGGCCGGACGTCGCGACACTCAAGGACTTCACGCTCGACATTGCGCCCAACGAGACGGTGGCGGTCGTCGGACCGTCGGGCGCGGGCAAATCGACGCTGTTTCAGCTCGCGCAGCGTTTCTACGATCCCCAAGGGGGCCGCGTGCTGCTCGACGGCGTGGACATTCGCGACGCGGACCCCGCCGACGTCCGCGCACGCATCGCGGTCGTCCCGCAGGAAACGGTGGTGTTCGCCGCCTCCGCGCGCGACAATCTGCGCTACGGCAACTGGGGGGCGAGCGACGAGGCGATATGGACCGCCGCGCGCGCGGCCAATGCCGAAGCGTTCCTGCGCGCACTGCCCGACGGGCTCGACACATTTCTCGGCGAAGCGGGGACGCGGCTGTCGGGCGGGCAGCGCCAGCGCATCGCCATCGCCCGCGCGCTGCTGCGCGATGCGCCGCTGCTGCTGCTCGACGAAGCGACCAGCGCGCTGGATGCGGAGAGCGAGCGGCTGGTGCAGGACGCGCTCGAAACGCTGATGCACCAGCGCACGACGGTGGTCATCGCGCACCGCCTGGCAACCGTGCGCGCGGCGGACCGGATCGTCGTGATGGACGAAGGGCGCATCGTCGAGATGGGACGGCACGACGAGCTGGTGGCGCAACGCGGCCTCTACGCCCGCCTCGCCAGCCTGCAGTTCGACGCGCTGCCCGCTTAAAAGCCGCTCGACAGCGTCAGGGTCGGGCCGTGCGCCGGCGCGGCGTTGCCGGTGATCCGCTGGCGCCAGTCGAGCGCGACCCGGTGTCTTCCGAGCGGCGCGACGAAGCTCAGCCCCACATCGACGCGCCGCGTGTCGCGCTGCGCCGCGCTCCAGATGGCCGGCCCAACCGCGGCGGCGCCGATCCGCGCGCGCGCGGCGATGGCGCTCTCGGCGAACCATTCGGGGTCGCGCAGGGGCGCGTCCGGAGCGACCCGCGCGCCGACCGTGGCGTAGGTTTCGATGTCGAGCGGCCCGACGCGCGCCGCCCGACCTCCCGACAATGTCGCCAGTGTTGCGTCGCGCCCGCGCGTTGCGATGCCCTGCCGCCGCCACGCCGCAGCCGCCAGCGGCGTGCCGGCGATGCGCGCGCTCAAGCCCAGCGCAGCATCGGCGCCGTGACGATCCGCGCTCAGCCGACCCATCGCCTCCACCCCGCGCGTGAGGCGATAGCGCCCCTCCACCATCGCCTGAGTGCCACCGAGCGACGGCGTGACCGGATCGGCGCCCGACCCGCTACGCGCGAAGATATATGCCCCGCCAGACCAACGCCCGCTGGCCGGTCGGAGCGGGCGAGGGGGTGCATGCAGCGAAGTCGAGCCGTCGCCGACCGACTTCTGTTGTCCGTCGGTTGCATCAGGCGCAGGGGAGGGCGCCGCTCCCGAGGCCGACGCACCTGGCACCACCGGGCCCTGCCCGGTCGGATCGGCTGTGGCGACCCAGGCCGCCGCGGGGTGTGGGCCCAGCACCGCCGCAACGACGCGCCCCGGCTTCCCGCCCGTAAGGCGCAGACGATCGGCGATCGCTCCACGACGCTTGGCGAACGTCCGGGGCGACGCGGCCGATCGGGACGCTAGCGCGTGATGGGCGGGGGATGTTGCGTGGCTCACAGGCTCTTCGCCCACGACTGCCGCCGTCTGCAAGGCAAGCCGCGGGCGCAGCGACGTCGTATTGCTGCTCGCATCCCACCACAGCGCGCCTCCGCGCACGCCGAACCATAGCAGCGTCACGCCGACGAGCAGCCGCAACGGGCCGGATGCGGTCGGCCTGGGCGTCACTCGGCGAAATGCGGCTGCGGGTGGTCGGTCTTGTCCCAGTGGAGCGGTGCGCCCGCTCGTCCCGCGCGATATTGCAGCACCGCCCGGCGCGCGACGAGAATGAGGATGAGGTTCGCGCCGAATTGCCGGGGCAGCGACCGCACGCCCTGCCGCCAGCCGTAAATCCTCGCGGTATAGGCCGCCCGTACCGCGAGGCGCCAGAGCAGCAGCGCCGCGGTGGCGCTCGCCAACCAGGGCGCCCAGCCCGGCAGCGCGGTGGCCGGAGCCCCGGCAAGAACGCCCGCCAACCACATCAGCGCGCTTGCGTAGCTCACCACCAGCGCGATCGCCGCGAGCACGGGCCGCCGGTCGCGCCACAGCATCCAGCGCCAGATCATGCGCCGCGCAAGGCTGGCGTCCTCGGGCACCGGCCAGCCCAGCCGGTCCCAACCGTCGAGTGCAACCCCGCGCACCCAGCGCGTCTTCTGGCGCAATGCCGCGCCGAGCTGCGTCGGAAACGGCGAACGCACCGCGATTGGGCGACCGTCATCGCCGCGCGTGTCGATCATCGCGCCAACGAAGCCCGCCCTCGCCAGCTGAATCCCCGCTTCATAATCCTCGGTGAGCGAACGCGGTTCGAACGGCGCGCCGCCGCGCAGGTCGGCCAGCGCGCGGATGGCCTCGACGCGAAATGCGCAGCCGGCGCCCGCAGTCGGCAACGCGACGCCGAGCGCGGCCCGCAGCGGCAGTTCCTTGGCATGCGCTTCGGCGAATTCGTCGGCATAATGATTGCCGACCCACGACGGGCCGATGTCCGGAATGACGGGCAGCTGCGTATAATGCGCATCGGCGAGCGATGCGCGCACCGCCGCCAGTTCCTCGCGCTGCACGCGGTCCTCGGCGTCATGGATCAGCAGCGCGTTCGGGTCGAACGCGGCCAGCTCCCGCTCGACAAAGGCCCAGATGCTGCCGAGATTGTCGCCCTTCGTCGTCGGGCCGGGGCGCGGGTTGACGGCCAGCGACACGCGCGCATCCGCCGCCGCAGCGGCCCGCGCAGCGCTCACCGTGGCGGGGTCATTGGCATAAACGCCGATTACGAAGCGCACGTCGTCGTCACTCGACCAGGCTCCGCCCATCGCGCGAGTGGTCGCGGCGATCAGCGCGCCCTCCTCCCAAGCGGGCAGCGCAACGACGATGCGCCGGATGTCGCGGCGGGGCGCACGACCGTGACGTTTCGGACCTCGCCCCCGATGCAGCCACAGCAGGTCGAGGGCCACATCGTCGGCGCCGCCGATCAGCAGCAGCACCGCCGCGAACAGCGCGCATTCCCGCGCGCAGCCCAGCAGGGCGGCACCCAACAACCCCCAGTCCATGCCATCCCCGCTGCAGTCCCTGCGAGCGGGGATGGCGATCAGTCCATGATGGTGCAACCGGCTTTTGCGCGCGATCGCACTAACCTCGATCAGGGAACACGGGCGCCGGTCAGAACCCTGCCTTGGCGTCCGCCTTTTCGCGCAGCAGCGGGCTCACCTCCAGCCCGTGCTTTTCAAGCCCCGCAACGATCTTGTCGGTACCTTCGAGGCCGGCCCAGAACATCGGGCCGCCGCGGTAGACCGGCCAGCCGTAGCCGTAGATCCACACCACATCGATGTCGCTCGCGCGCTGGGCCTTGCCTTCGCTGAGGATCTTCGCGCCTTCGTTGACCATCGGGTAGAGCGTGCGCTCGACGATCTCCTGGTCGGTGATCTGGCGCTTGGTCACGCCTTCCTTCTGGCGGAATTGCTCGATGATCTCCTCGACGCGCGGGCTGGGCGACGCCTGCCGCTTGTCGTCATAGTCGTAGAAGCCGGCCTGCTTCTTCTGCCCCCAGCGGCCTTCCGCGCAGAGCGCGTCGCGGATGCTTTCGATGCGGTTTTCGTCGCGGTGCCAGCCGATGTCGGTCCCAGCGAGGTCGGCCATCTGGAACGGCCCCATCGGCATGCCGAAGTCGGTGTGGACCTTGTCGATCTGCGCCGGAGTCGCCCCTTCGAGCAGCAGCTTCTGCGCCTCGAGCTGCCGCGGCGCGAGCATGCGGTTGCCGATGAAGCCGTGGCAGACGCCAGCAACCACCGCGACCTTGCCGATCTTCTTGCCGGTCGCCATCGCGGTGGCGAGCACGTCGGGCGCGGTCTTGTCGCCGCGCACCACCTCCAGCAGCTTCATCACGTTGGCGGGCGAGAAGAAGTGCATCCCCACCACGTCCTGCGGGCGCGAGGTCGCCGCCGCGATCTCGTTCACGTCGAGGTAGCTGGTGTTGCTGGCGAGGATCGCGCCCGGCTTGGCGATCGCGTCAAGCCGGCCGAAAATGTCCTTTTTCACGTCCATGTTCTCGTACACGGCCTCGATGATGAGGTCGGCGTCGGCGAGGTCTTCGAGGGCCAGCGTTGGGGTGAGGAGGCCCATCATCTGCTCGACCTGTTCGGGCTTGAAGCGGCCCTTGGCGGCGCTCGCCTCGTAATTCTTGCGCACCGTGGCGATGCCGCGGTCGAGCGCTTCCTGCGCGGTCTCGACGATGGTGACCGGGATGCCCTTTTGCAGGAAGTTCATGGCGATGCCGCCACCCATCGTGCCCGCGCCGATGACGCCGACCTTCTTGACCTCGCGCAGCTTGGTGTCGGCGGGCAGGCCGTCGATCTTCGCTGCCTGCCGCTCGGCGAAGAAGATATGGCGCTGCGCCGCCGACTGCGTGCCGAACATCAGCTTCATGAACTGCTCGCGCTCGAATGCCATGCCTTCGTCAAAGGAAAGGCGCGTCGCCGCCTCCACGCAGGCGAGGTTGGCGAAGGGCGCGTCAAAGCCCTTCCACTTGCGACCGAACTCCTGCTTGAGCGCCTCGATCGCGGAGGCATCGCCCTTGACCTCGCGCTCGCGGGTCGGGCGCGGGCCTTCCGCGATCTTGCTGCGCGCAAAGGCGACCGCGTCGACGCGCAGGCTGTCCTCGCCGGTCAGCGCATCGACCAGGCCCAGCTCGTGCGCCTTGGGCGCGGGGACCGGGTCGCCGGTCGCCGCCATGCGCGCCGCGGCCTCGACCCCGACGACGCGCGGCAGCCGCTGCGTGCCGCCCGCGCCGGGGAGGAGGCCGAGCTTCACTTCCGGCACGCCCAGCTTCGCCGACGGCACCGCCACGCGATAATGGCAGGCGAGCGTCGTTTCGAGCCCGCCGCCCAGCGCCGTGCCGTGGATCGCAGCGACGATCGGCTTGGACGCGCCCTCCATCATGTTGAACACGCTGTTGAGGTCGGGCCCGCGCGGCGGCTTCGAAAATTCGGTGATGTCCGCGCCGGCGATGAAGGTCGCGCCGTCGCAGGTGAGCACGATCGCCTTGACCCCATCGTCGGCGAGCGCGGCGGTCATCTCGCGCTGCAGCCCTTCGCGCACGTGCCACGACAGCGCATTGACCGGCGGGTTGTCGACCACGACGATCGCGACATCCCCATCGCGCGTGGTGGTGACGGTCATCGGCGTCGCTTCATCGGTCATCGCAGGAACATCCTTGGCTGGTTGGGAGATCAGTCGGCAATGGCGGCGTGGACGAGCGTCTTCAACTCGCGCCGCACCTTGTAAGTGGAGGAGGGGGAAAGCTGGGTCATGAACACCATTGCCAGCTGCTCCGCCGGATCGACAAAGAAGCCGGTCGAGAACATCCCGCCCCAATAAAGATCGCCGACGCTCGCGGGGAGCAGCGTCGCGGCGGGGTCGATGGTGGTGGCAAAGCCGAGTCCGAAACCGACCCCGGCATTCTCATCCTCGCTGAACAGGCCGATGCTATGTTCGGTGAGGTCGCCGCCGCCGGGGAGGTGGTTTAGCCCCATCTGCTCGAGCGTACGCCGCGAGATGATGCGCGTGCCGTCGAGCGCCCCGTCGCCGAGCAGCATGGCGCAGAAGCGGTAATAATCGTCGAGCGTGGAGACGAGCCCGCCGCCGCCTGAATGGAACCGCCGAGACCTCGCCCAGCGGCTATCCGCGCCGCTGTCCCACAGCCGCTTGCCTTGCGGGTGAAAGACAAAGGCGTCGGTCACGCGGTGGCGCTCGCTCTCGGGCACCTCGAACCCGGTATCCTTCATGCCGAGCGGGTCGAACAGCCGCGCCTTGAGCACGTCGGCGAACGGCCGCCCCTCGACCTTCTCGATGACCGCGCCGAGCACGTCGGTGGCCATCGAATAGCACCAGCGCGTGCCCGGATCGAACAGCAGCGGCAGTTTCGCGATGCGCTCGATGAATTCGTCCATCGACTGATCGGCGTCGAAATCATCGATCTTTTGCGCGCGGTAGGCGGCGTCGACCGGGTTGCGCTCCTGAAAGCCGTAGGTGAGCCCCGCGGTGTGGCGGAGGAGGTCGACCATCAGGATCGGGCGCGCGGGCGGGCGCGCCACGAACGGGATGGCGCCGCCACCGGCGACGAACACTCCGGTGTCCTTGAACTGCGGCAGCACCGCGTGGAGCGGGGTGTCGAGTGCGACCTTGCCCTCCTCCACCAGCATCATGAACGCGACCGAGGTGATCGGTTTGGTCATCGACGCGATGCGAAAGATCGCGTCGTCCTTCAGCGGCTCGCCGCGGCGTGCCTCGCCGATGGCGGAGCGGTGGACGATCTCCCCCCGCCGCGCAACCAGCACCGCCGCGTGCGGCAGTTTGCCCTGGCGGACGTAATGTTCGTCGAGAAACGCGGGGATGCGCTCGAGCCGCGCCCGATCCATGCCGCCTGAACTCACGAAACGCGCACTTTTTCGAGCGCCGCCTCCGCGCGCGCGAACAGCGCGGGGTCGATGCTGAGGCCCGACGCCGCGGCATTGTCGTCGACCTGCTCGGGCCGGCTCGCGCCGACGATGGCGCTGGTCACTTCTGGGCGCCGCAGCACCCAGGCGATGGCGAACTGCGCCATGGTGCAGCCCGCCTCCTCGGCGATCGGACGCAGCTGCTGCACCGCCTCCAGCACCGACGTTTCGAGATACTGGCCCATGAAGCTGTCGCCCGCGCTGGTCGTCGCGCGGCTTCCCTCGGGGACGGGCGCGCCGGGTGCGTATTTGCCCGTCAGCACCCCCATCGCCAGCGGCGACCAGACGATCTGACCGATGCCGTTGGCGTGACTGATCGGAAACACCTTCGCCTCGGGGCGGCGGTAGAGCATGCTGTACTGCGGCTGTGAGCTCACGAATTTGACGTTGGGCGGGGACAGTGCGAGCGCCGCCTCGATCTGATCGGGCGACCATTCGGAAAAGCCGATGGCGCGCACCTTGCCGCTGTTCACGGCCGCCGACAGCGCTTCCATCGTCTCCTCGAGCGGCGTGTCGGGGTCGTAGCGGTGGCATTGGTAGAGGTCGATATAATCGGTCTTGAGCCGCCGAAGGCTCGCGTCGAGCTGCTTTTCGACCTGCGCGCGGCTCAATCCGCGGTCCTGTTCGGTCATCGGCCAGAACAGCTTGGTTGCGAGGATATAGCTGTCGCGCGGGCGCCCCTCGAGCGCGCGACCGAGGAACTCCTCCGCCGCGCCCTTGCCGTAGATGTTGGCGGTGTCGATGAAGTTGATCCCGCGCTCGAACGCCCGGTCGACGCACGCGCGCCCGACGCTGTCGTCGACATCGACGCCATAGGTCAGCCAGCTGCCGAGGCAGATCTCCGACACGCGAATGCCGCTGTCGCCGAGGTTACGATATTGCATGGCTGTGACCTTTCCCAACTCGACGCGCCGCTCTCGTCATTGCGAGGAGCGAAGCGACGAAGCAATCCATCACCAACGCTCGCACGCTACGCGACGTTGCGACTGCCGCGACCCCGGGTGATGGATTGCTTCGCTCCGCGCAATGACGGACGTAGCCCCATCACACCGCGGTCCGCCCGGTCAGCTGGCGTGTCACCGGATGGCTCGACGACAACCCGCCGTCGACGACCAGCGCCTGCCCGTTGACGTAGCTCGCAAGGTCGCTCGCCAGGAACAGCGCGGCGTTGGCGAGCTCCTCCGGCTGCGCGGCGCGGCGGAGCGGATTGAGTTGCCCGAGCTTGTGCTCGACCCCCTTGCCGCGCGCATAGTCGAACGTCGGCTGGGTCATGCCGGTCTCGGTGAGCCCCGGGCAGATCGCGTTGACGCGCACCCCCGTCTCGCTGAGCTGCTGCGCCGACGTGGCGGCGAGGTTGATGACCCCCGCCTTCGACGCCGAATAGGCCGGCCCGCCCGCGCCCGAGCGTAGCCCTGCGACGCTCGCGGTGAGGATGATCGATCCGCCGCGCCCCGCGTCCCACATCGCCTTGCCGGCATGCTTCACCATCAGCCACGGGCCGATCAGATTGATCCGTAAGAGTTCCGCGAAGGCCTCGGGTGTCTCGTCGAAAATGCCGGGTAGCCCGCCCGACACGCCGGCGTTGGCGAAGGCGATGTCGAGCCCGCCGAAGCGTTCCTGCGCAGTCGCGACCAGGCGCGCGACGTCCGCCTCGCTCCCCGCATCGACCTCCAGCGCCACCGCCGCTTCGCCCAGCTCGCCCGCGACGTCGTGCACGCCGCCCGCACGGTCGCCCAACACTACCCGCGCGCCCTCCGCGACGAACCGCCGCGCCGCCGCACGCCCGATCCCCGACGCCGCCCCGGTGATGATCGCCACTTTGCCGTCGAGCAACCCCGTCACGCTCCCGCCCTCTGCGCAAAATGCCACGCGCGCGCCGCCAGTTCGCCGACCTTTTCGCTCATCGCGCGGGCGTGAGCCGAGGTGGCGGTGCCGTCGATGACGCGCTTCTTGATGCCCTGGATGATGCCTGCCAGCCGGAAGAAATTATAGGCGAAATACCAGTCGAGCTGCGGCAGCCCGTCGCGCCCCGTCGCCGCGCAATATCGCGCGACCGCCTCGTCCAGCTCGGGGATGCCGAGGGCCTTGCGGTCGAGATCCTGCACCCCCGACCGTCCGCCATTGTCGGTCACCCACGCCATCAGGAAATAGCTGAAGTCCGCCAGCGGATCGCCCAGCGTCGACAGCTCCCAATCGAGCACCGCGCGCACCAGTGGGCCGTCGGGCGCGAAGATCAGATTGTCGATGCGATAGTCGCCGTGGACGATGCTGGTGCGCGTCTGTTCGGGGAGGCTGGCGGGCAGGAACGCGATAAGCCGCTCCATCTCCGGCATCGTCTCGGTTTCGCTGAGGCGATATTGCTTCGACCAGCGCTCCACCTGGCGGCCGAAGTAATTGCCCGGCTTGCCATAGTCGCCGAGGCCCGCCGTGTCCGGGTCGATCGCGTGCAACGCGGCGAGGTTGTCGACCATCGCGAAGTAATGCGCGCGGCGGCTCTCCTGGGTCGCGCCGGGCATCGCGCCGTCCCAGATGGTGCGCCCCTCGACCAGAGCCATGACGTAGAACATCGCGCCGATAACGCTGTCGTCGGTGCACAGGCCATAGGGCCGCGCGACCGGGTAGCTGGTGGGATGGAGCCCGGCGATCACGCGATACTCACGGTCCACCGCATGCGCCGAGGGGAGCAGCGGCCCGAACGGCTTCCGGCGCAGCACATACGACCCCGAGGCCGCATCGAGCCGATAGGTCGGGTTGGACTGCCCGCCCTTGAACTTTGCGATGCGCAGGGGACCGGCGAACCCCTCGACATTGGCCGCCATCCACTCCGTCAGCCGCCCCTCGTCGAGCCGGTCCTGCCCCTGCGGTTCGACCGTGCCGGTGAACGCTTCCTCGGCGTTCATCCGATCCTCCCTGGCTCGCCGGGGAGGGGGACCAGCGAAGCTGGTGGAGGGGTGTTCGGGGGGCCGTCGACCCCTCCCCCACCCCGCGGGTGGTCCCCCTCCCCGCCTGCGGGGAGGATCTGGAGCAGCCCCCTCATTCGAACACGATCACACTGCGCGCGCTGTCGCCGCGCTTCATCCGGTCGAACCCTTCGTTGATGCGCTCGAGCGGGATCGTCTCCGCGACGATCGTGTCGAGGTCGAGCAGCCCGCGCAGGTAGAAGTCGACCAGCCGCGGGATGTCCACCGGGAAGCGGTTGCCGCCCATGATCGCGCCCTGCAGCTTCTTGCCCGAGAGGAGGTCCATCGCCCCCAGGCCGACCTGTTCCGTCAAAGGCATCATGCCGAGGATCGTCGCCGTTCCCCCGCGCCGCAGCGATTTGACCGCGAGGTTTGCCGACGCTGGCCGCCCGACCGCCTCGACCGCATGATCGACCCCGCCCTTGGTCATTTCGACGATCTGCGCTGCCGCGCCGTCGCTCGCCGCATCGACCACGTCGGTCGCGCCGAGCTTCTTGGCGAGCTCGCGCTTTTCGGGAATCGGGTCGGCGGCGATGATCCGCCCGGCGCCCGCGATCTTGGCGGCGTTGATGGTGGCAAGGCCGACCCCGCCGCAGCCGATCACCGCCACCGTCTCCCCCGGCGTCAGCTTGCAGGCGTTGAAGATCGTTCCCGCGCCGGTCGTTACCGCGCAGCCGATCACCGCCGCGCGGTCGAGCGGCATGTCGGGGTCGATCGCGACGCAGGCATGTTCGTGCACCAGCATCGTCTCGGCAAAGGCGGAGAGGTTGAGCATCTGATGCACGACGCTGCCGTCGGGGCGGGTGATGCGCGGCGGTTCATCGGCCCCGCGCCGCGTCTCGCCGCCGAGGCACAGCGACATGCGCCCGGTGACGCAATATTCGCAGTGCCCGCAGAAGGCGGAGAGGCAGGTGACGACCGCGTCGCCGACCTTCACCGTCCGCACCTCGCTGCCGACCGCCTCGACGATCCCCGCCGCCTCGTGCCCCGGGATTGCGGGGAGGGGGTGGGGGTAGGTGCCTTCAATGAAGTGCAGGTCCGAATGGCACAGGCCGCAAGCGGCGGTGCGAATCCGCACCTCGTGCGGGCCGCAGTCGGCGACGCGGACCTCCTCGATTACGAGCGGCTGGCCGGGGGCGGTGAGGATGGCGGCTTTGGTCATGATATAATCCTAGCAAGCACCTCCCCTTCAGGGGAGGGGTTGGGGTGGGGGCTATCGTCCTAACCCTGCGCCAGCCGGAGAGCCCCCACCCCCGGCCCCTCCCCTGAAGGGGAGGGGAGGGTTCATCACCGCGTCACACCCAGCTGCCCCGAACTCATCTCGCGCGCGGCGGCCATGGCTTCGCGGCCGCCATATTTGCCGAATTCGCTGCGGGCGATGGCGCGGGCGTGGACTTCGTCGGGGCCGTCGGCGAGGCGGAGCGTGCGTTGGTGGGCGTACATTTTGGCGAGCCCGAAGTCCTCGCTCACCCCGCCGCCGCCGTGCGCCTGGATGGCGTCGTCGATGATCTTGAGTGCCATCGTCGGCGCCTGCACCTTGATCATCGCGATCTCGTTCTGCGCGATCTTGTTGCCCGCCTTGTCCATCATGTCCGCCGCCTTGAGGCAGAGGAGGCGCGTCATTTCGATGTCGATGCGCGCGCGGGCGATGCGCTCCTCCCACACCGAAAACTGCGCGATGGTGCGGCCGAAGGCGACGCGGCTAAGGAGCCGCTTGGTCATCCGCTCGAGCGCCTCTTCGGCGACGCCGATGGTGCGCATGCAATGGTGGATACGCCCTGGCCCGAGCCGCCCCTGCGCGATCTCGAACCCGCGCCCTTCCCCGAGCAGCATGGCGTCGGTGGCGTTCACGCGCACGTCCTTGAGCTCGATCTCCATGTGCCCGTGCGGCGCGTCGTCGTAGCCGAACACGGGGAGGTGGCGCAGGATGGTGACGCCGGGCGCGTCCATCGGCACCACCAGCATCGACTGCTGGCGGTGGCGCTCGCCTTCGAAATCGGTCTTGCCCATGACGATGGCGACCTTGCAGCGCGGATCGCCCGCGCCGCTCGACCACCATTTCCGCCCGTTGATGACATAATCGTCGCCGTCGCGCTCGATCCGCGTCTCGATGTTAGTTGCGTCGGAGGAGGCAACCTGCGGTTCGGTCATCAGAAAGGCGCTGCGGATTTCGCCGTTCATCAGCGGGCGCAGCCAGCGTTCCTTCTGCGCGGCGGTGCCGTAGCGATGGAACACCTCCATATTGCCGGTGTCGGGGGCGGAGCAGTTGAACACCTCGCTCGCGAAACCGACGCGGCCCATCTCCTCGGCGCATAGCGCATATTCGAGGTTGGTGAGGCCCGGCCCCTCGAACGCGACCGTCTCGTCGACATGGTGATGGTGCGAAGATCGCGGCGGCATGAACAGGTTCCAGATGCCCTGGGCCTTGGCTTCGGCCTTCAGTTCCTCGACCACCGGCAGCACTTTCCAGCGATCGCCAACGTGATCCTGCTCGACATAGGTCGGAACGGCGGGGCGGACTCGCTCGTCGATGAAGCGCTTCACCCGGTCGCGCCAGTGCGTCTGCCGATCGGTAAGGGCGAAATCCATGAAGCTACTCCTGAACGGGGGCGAGCGCGCGCTCGTCGAGCGGGAAGCGGGCAATGAAATACGAAGCGAGCATCCCAAGCAAAAGGATGACCGCGCCATAGGAAAGGATCAATCGGTCGAGCACATCGGGCGCGACCTGGCCCTTCACCGCGCCGGCGGGAAAGCCGACCAGCACCAGCATCTGCCCGACGATGAAGATGCCGAGCCCGCCGACGCATTTCTGGATGAACAGCTGCCCGGCGAAAAACACGCCTTCGCGCGCGCGCCCGGTTTCGACGCGGTAGGCGGTGGTGACGTCGGCCATCATCGACTGCGCGGTGAGCAACCCCGCGACGCCAGTGCCGGTCGACAGCGCGGCGAACAGGAACACGACGGCCGCGCGCTCGATCGTCACCGCGTCGGGCAGCTCACCCAGCAGGAACAGCAGGAACGGCGCCGCGCCGATGAACGGGGTGATCAGCACCATCGTCATCGCCGTGCGCCGCTTGCCGACGCGTCGCCCGAGCGCGCGCGCAAGGTAGAGCCCGAGCGCGACGCCGACCCCCAGCAGCACCGCGTACGCCAGCAGCCCCGCGGACGTAAGCTGCCAGACGTAACCGAGCACATAATTGGTGATGGCAAAGGTGACCCCCTGGCTCGCAAAGGCGAACACCATCGCCAGCACCAGGATACGGAACGGGCGATAACGCGCGCAGCCGATCATATCGCCGATGCTGGGGTGGGCGGTGGTCGCCGGCACCGGGCGCGCATAGCGGCGGTGCGTCCCCATCGCCGCGGCGAGCACCGACACGAACATTACCGCCGCCCCGGTCATCGCATAGGCGTGATAGCTCGCCTGGCTCGCTTCATCGATCGGGATCAGCTTGAAGAAACCGTAAGCGAGGCCGAGCGTGATCAGCCCGCCGAGCCAGCCGAGCATGAACCGCCAACCGACGACCTCGGTGCGTTCGTGCGGGTCGCTGGTCATCTCGGGCAGCATGGCGAGGCTAGGCACCTCATTCAGCGAAAGCGACATGCGCACCGCCAGCGCGCAGAAGAACACCCACAGATACGGCGCCCACCCCTCGCCCGAGGGCGGTATCCACAGCAGCACCCAGAACAGCGCGATCGGGATGGCGCTCGCGTAGAGGAAGGGGTGCCGCCGCCCCCAGCGCGAACGGGTGGCGTCGGTCCAGTGGCCGACGACCGGGTCGAACATCGCGTCGAGCACCAGCACGACCAGCAGCGTGATGCCGACGCGGCCGGGATCGAGCCCGATCATCTGGTTGAGGTAGATCAGCAGGAAGACGGAAAAACCGTTGTCCTTAATCCCGTAGGCGACCGCGCCCAGCCCGTAGAAAAAGCGCTCTTTGAGCGGCACCTGCGCCGGTGGGCGGTGGAGGGTGGGCGCCACCGCCGGCACGCTGGTCGAGGCGGGGGCGGCGAGGCTCACGTCGTCGCTGGGCTCGCCGTCATGCCCGCTTGCGCCGCAAAGGCTTCGAGCGAGTCGAACAGCCCTGGCATTTCCGGGTCCCAGCTGTAACGCTCGCCGATGGTCAGCCCGCCGTCGACCAGGATCGACGTGCCGGTGACGAAGCTCGCATCGTCGCTGGCGAGGTAGAGCACCGCCCCGGCGATGTCATCGGGGGTGCCGCTGCGGCGCACCGGTTGCGCGTTCGACGACATCTGCGCGATCAATGCCTTCGCCTGGGCGGCGGTATCGCCGGTGAGGCCGACGCTGCTCGTGAAGATATTGGTGTTGATGAATCCCGGAAGCACCGCATTCACCCGGATGCCGAACTGCGCGAGGTCGGCGGCGGCGATTTTCGATAGGTGCAGCACCCCCGCCTTCGCCACCGAATAGGCGGTGGGCGCGTAGCCCGACCGCAGCGCGGCGACGCTGGCGGTGTTGATGATCGACGCGCCCCGCCGCGTCTGCATGTGCGGCACGGCGTAACGGATGCCGAACGCGACCGAGCGCAGCAGCAGGTCCATCGTCCGGTCCCAGCCGTCGGGCGCGATCTCGGCGATGTTCTCCTTCGCGCCGCCCGCGCCGGCGTTGTTGAACAGGACGTCGATTCCGCCCGACTCGGCTGCGGCAAAGTCCATCAGCGCGGCGATGTCCTCAGCGCTCGTCACGTCGGTGCGGTGAAAGCGGATGCGCCTGTTGGACTCGTCGGCGAGCGCGTTGCCGCCCGCTTCGTCGATGTCGGCGGCGACGACCTGCGCTCCCTCCGCGGCGAATCGCAGCGCAGTGGCGCGACCGATACCGGAGGCGGCGCCGGTGACCACCGCTGTTTTGCCCGACAGGCGCATAGACACGTCTCTCCTCGCGGCGTCTCCCGGCCCGACGGGTCGGTGCGCCATCGCCATACTGTGCTTTCGACAATCGCCTCGCGTCAAGCGAATACGCCGGTCGCTGCGACATTCCGTTTCATCGCAACGGTGCTTGCGGGGCGGCCCGCTTTTCTCCTAGCGTGCGCCGCCAGACAGGAGAGACGTAACATGGCCGAAGACCTCAACGCCTTTCGGAGCGAGGTGCGCGACTGGCTGGAGGCGAACTGCCCGGCGGAGATGCGCACCCCCGCGACGGGCGAGGGTGACGTGTGCTGGGGCGGCCGGCGGTGGCAGTTCAAGAACGACGCGCAGCGCCAGTGGCTCGAGGCCTGCGTCGCGAAGGGCTACACCGTCCCCGATTGGCCCAAGGATTACGGCGGCGCTGGCCTTTCGCCCGAACAGGCAAAGGTGCTGCGCGAGGAGATGGCGCGGATCGGCGCGCGCTCGCCCCTCTCCAGCTTTGGCATCTGGATGCTTGGCCCGGCGCTGCTCCACTTCGGCACCGAGGAGCAAAAGCTCAAATATCTGCCGCCGATCGCGCGCGGAGAAATCCGCTGGTGCCAGGGCTATTCCGAACCCGGCGCAGGAAGCGACCTCGTCTCGTTGCAGACTTATGGCGAGGACGCGGGCGACCATTGGGTGGTCAACGGGTCGAAGATCTGGACCAGCTACGCCGATCAGGCCGACTGGATCTTCTGCCTCGTCCGCACCGACAAGAGCGACAAATACCGCGGCATCACCTTCATGCTGTTCGACATGGAGAGCCCCGGCGTTTCCACCAAGCCGATCCTGCTGATCAGCGGCAACTCGCCCTTCTGCGAGACCTTCTTCGACGATGTGAAGGTGCCCAAGGACCAGTACATCGGTGAAATCAATCGCGGCTGGGATGTCGCCAAATATCTCCTCGGCCACGAACGCGAGATGATCTCCGGCGGCGGCGCGGGCGGTGACATGGTGTCCGTCGGCGCGCTCTACGCGCAGTCGCTTGGGCGCAACGCGAACGGCGAGCTCGACGACCCGATCCTGCGTGCGGAGATGGCGGCGTTCGACGTCGATGTCTTCGCCTTCCGCGCGATGGGCGAACGCTTCATGGACATGTGGAAAACCGGCCGCGCGCACCCCGCAAGCTCGAACATGATGAAATATGCCGGGACCGAGCTCAACAAGCGCCGCTACGAGCTGGTCATGGCCGGCGGCGGCAGCGACGCGCTCGAATGGGAGAGCGAAGCGAGCGTCGGCGGCGCCAAGGCGCGGACGTGGCTGCGGACCAAGGCGAACTCGATCGAAGGCGGGACGAGCGAGGTGATGCTCAACGTCATCGCCAAGCGAATCCTGGAACTGCCGGGGGGGTAGGGCGGCTCGAGCCCCTCCCCTTCAGGGGAGGGGTTGGGGTGGGGGCTACCGTCCTCACGCCGCGCTAACCGGAGAACCCCCACCCCCGGCCCCTCCCCTGAAGGGGAGGGGAGACGAAGGAAGAACAATGCCTCTCTACCACAGCGACGACCAGGCGATGCTCAAGGACATGGTGGCGCCGTTCGTCGCCGAGACGGCGCCGGTCGCGCACCTGCGGTCCTTGCGCGACACGAGGGACGAAACCGGCTTCTCGCGCGACCTGTGGCAGCAGTTTGCCGAGATGGGCTTCACCGGCATCCTAGTGCCCGAAGCGCAGGGCGGCATGGGGCTGGGCCATGCCGAAGCGGGCATCGTGCTCGAGGAAATCGGGCGTAATCTGACGCCCTCGCCGTTTCTGACCACATCGGTCGCGGCGGCGTCGGCATTCCGCGCGGCGGGCGGCGCGCTGGCCGACGAATGGCTGCCAAAGATCGCCAAGGGTGAGGCGGTCGCCGCGCTCGCCATCGACGAAGGCCCGCGTCATGCGCCCGAGCGCACCGCAATGAAGGCGGAGCGCGCGGGCAACGGCTTTCGCCTGTCGGGCACTAAGCAGTTCGTGTTAGGCGGTCACGTCGCCGACGTGCTGCTCGTCCTCGCGAGGACCGCGGGGGGTGAGCGTGAGGAGGCGGGGCTGACGCTGTTCGCGGTGCCGAAGGACGCCGCCAACATGACCGCCGACCCGCGCCGTCTGGTCGACGCTAGCCTCGCCAGCCACCTCACCTTTGACGGCGTCACGGTCGATGCCGACGCGGTCGTGGGCGAGGTCGACGCGGGGTGGGACTCGGTGAAGCCCCTTCTCGCCGCCGCCCGCACCGGTGCCGCGGCGGAAATGCTCGGCGTCGGGCAGGGGGCGATGGATATGACCATGGGCTACCTCAAGCAGCGCAAGCAGTTCGGGCGGCTTATCGGCGAATTTCAGGCGCTCCAGCACCGCGCCGCGCATCTTTATTCCGAGCTCGAGATCGCGCGCGCCAGCGTGATGAAGGCGCAGCAGCTGCTCGACGAAGGGAGCGAGGGCGCCGAGCTGATGGTCTCGGTCGCCAAGGCCAAGGTCGGCGCCGCCGCCAACCTCGCGGTGCGCGAAGGGGTGCAGATGCACGGCGGCATCGGCATGACCGACGAATATGACATCGGCCTCTACATGAAACGCGACCGCGCGCTGAGCGAGTTCATGGGCGATGCGCGATACCACACCGACCGCGTGGCGCGGATGAACGGGTATTGAGGCGACGCCCTCCCGCAAGCGGGAGGGGAGAAGTTTTGAGCCCGTCATGCTGAACTTGTCTCAGCATCCAGCGGCGGGGCGCGAGAACATGGACCTTGAAACAAGTTCAGGGTGACGAGCTGAAGGACGCGACGATATGAACCTCAACCAACTCTTCACTCTCGAAGGGCGCACGGCGCTGATTACCGGCGGGTCGCGCGGGATCGGGGCGATGTTCGTCGAGGGATTCCTCGCGGCGGGAGCGGCGAAGGTCTATATCACCGCGCGCAAGGAGCATCAGATCGCTGCCGCGGTGGAGCGCTTCGGCGGCGACCGCGTGGTCGGCTTCGCAGGCGATGTGTCGACGGTCGACGGCTGCCGCGCCATCGCTGAAGAGATCGCCGGGCGGGAAAAAAAGCTCGACATCCTCGTCAACAATGCTGGCGCGGCCTGGGGGGCGGACTTCGAAAGCTTTCCCGAAAGCGGCTGGGACAAGGTGATGGACGTCAATGTGAAGGCGCCCTTCTTCCTCAGCCAGGCGCTGTATCCGCAGCTCAAGGCTGCGGCGAGCGCCGAGCGGCCGGCGAAGATCATCAATGTCGGCTCGATCGACGGGCTGCGGCTCAATGGTTGGGAAACTTACAGCTACGCCGCGTCGAAGGCCGCGATCCTGCACCTCACGCGGCGGCTCGCGGCGCGGCTGGTGCGCGACCATATCCATGTCACGGCGATCGCGCCCGGTGCGTTCCAGAGCGACATGAACAAGGCCGCGCGCGATCACGGCGACGCGGTCGGCGCCAACATTCCCGCCAAGCGCATCGGCTCGCCCGAAGACATGGCGGCGGCGGCGATCTACCTCGCCAGCCGGGCAGGGGATTATGTCATCGGTGAGACGCTGACCGTCGATGGCGGGCTGGTGCACGCTTCGGTGGGGTCGTCGATCGACGCCGACTAAGCAGCGCCGGGGGCGGGCCAACCCGCCGTCGCTCGCGTTGCCCCTCGGGGCGGGTCACGCTAGGGGCGGCGGCACCATGACCGTTGTTGCTCCGCTCATCGCGCCGTCGATTCTCAGCGCCGATTTTGCCGCGCTGGGCGAAGAGGTGCGCGCGATAGATGCGGCGGGTGCCGACTGGATCCACATCGACGTGATGGACGGGCATTTCGTGCCCAACATCACCATCGGTCCGGCGGTGGTGAAGGCGCTGCGCCCGCACAGCGCCAAGCCGTTCGACGTGCATCTGATGATCGCGCCGGTCGACCCGATGCTGGAAGCGTTTGCCGAGGCGGGCGCGGACCTGATCAGCTTTCACCCGGAGGCGGGGCCGCATCCGCATCGCACCGTCCAGTCGATCAAGGCGCTGGGGAAGCGCGCCGGCATCGTGCTCAACCCCGCGACGCCAGTGGAGGCGGTCGACTGGCTGATCGGCGACCTCGACCTGATCCTCGTCATGAGCGTCAATCCGGGCTTTGGCGGGCAAAAGTTCATCGCCAGCCAGCTCCACAAGATCGAGGCGCTGCGCCGTCGCATCGACGCCAGCGGGCGCGACATTCGCTTGCAGGTCGATGGCGGGGTCGACCCGACCAACGCCGCGCAGGTGGTGGCGGCCGGGGCGGACGTGCTGGTGGCGGGTTCGGCGGCGTTCCGTGGTGGGCGCGATCACTACGCCGCCAACATCGCCGCGCTGCGGGGCGGCTGATGGCCCGGCAGGCGCCCGATCTGTTCGACGACCTGCCGCCCGGCGTGCGCGATGTCGATCCGGTCGACGCCGATCGCCCCGACACGATCGAGACGGGCAAGCGACTGATCCGCCTCAGCGAAAACCGCGGTGCCAGCCTTGCCGAGCGGGTCGCGGCGCAATTCTATCGGCTGACCTGGCGAACGCCGCTGCACGCGCTGAAACTCAAGGGAAAGTTCCCCCTAAAACTGCTGGGCGTGCCCGAAGACCCGATCCCCGGCGACGTGGTGGCGGGGAAGGCGATCCGCGCCGGGCATTTCCTGTTCCGCGGCCTCAAACTGCCGACCGCGCGCACCGATTTCGGGCAGCCGGGCGTCCCCAACCAGTTCGCCGACCATCTGCACAGCTTTGCCTGGCTGCGCGATCTCGCCGCGGCCGGTCCGATGGCGGAAGTTGCGCCCACCGCCGAAGCGCTGCAGCGCCGCTGGCTCGACGCGCATGACGAGCGCATCACCACCGCCGCCTGGCGCCAGGACGTGGCCGGCTGGCGGCTGCTGTTCTGGCTCGCCTACGCCCCGGCGCTGCTGGCGAGCAACGACATCGTCCATCGCTCGAAGACATTGAACCACATCGCCCGCGTCGCGCGGCATCTCGACCGCACCGCGCCCGCGGCGCGGCCGGGCGTGGCGCAGGTGGTGGCGTGGAGCGCGATCGTCGCGGCGGGCCTCGCGCTGCCTAATGGCGATGGGCGCCGAGCCTTCGGTGAAGGGGGCCTGCGCGATGCGCTGCTCGCCTGTTTCTACGCCGACGGCGGCACCATCAGCCGCTCGCCTGACGCGCAGATCGAGGCGATCGCAGCGCTGTCGATGCTCGCGCGCGTCTATGCGCTGCGGCGGCTGGAGGTGCCGGCGTGGATCGCGGAGACGCTCGGCGTCGCGGTGCCGGCGCTGACCGCGCTCACCCACGGCGACGGCGGGCTCGGCAACTGGCAAGGCTCGGGCGCAATCCCCGCGGAGCGTGTCGCCGCCATCGTCGCCGCGAGCAAGGTGCGCGCGCGGCCGCTGCGGCAGGCGCGCGACTGGGGCTATCAGCGGCTCACCGCGGGGCGCACCGTGCTGCAGGTTGACGCCGCCCCGCCGCCGGTCGCGCGCGCCACCGACGCGGGCTGCGCCTCGACGCTGGCGTTCGAATTTTCTGACGGCGGCGACCGGCTGATCGTCAACTGCGGCGGCGCGGGACTCGCGGGCGCGCTGGTCCCGAGCGAGCTTGCTAAGGGGCTGCGCACCACCGCAGCGCATTCGACGCTGACGCTGGCCGATCAGAACTCGACCGCCATCCTCGCCGACGGCACGCTCGGGCAGGGCGTGACCGAGGTCGAGATCGACCGGCGCGAGCTCGATAGCGGCAGCCGCATCGAACTCTCCCACGACGGCTATCGCCGCCGCCACGGCTTCGTCCACCGGCGGCTGCTGATCCTCGCCGGGTCGGGGCGAGAGCTGCGCGGCGAGGATATGCTGATTCCTGCGGGCCGGAAACGCCGCGGCGATGCATTGCCGTTCGCGGTGCGATTCCATCTCGCGCCCGAGGTGCAGGTGAGCGTGCTCGATGGCGAGGGCCAGCTGCTGCTCCGCCATGACAGCGGCGCGGGCTGGCATTTTCGTTGCGCGGGCGCGGCGGTGCGGATCGAGGACAGCCTGTGGGTTGACGGCGACGGCCGCCCCGTCCCCTCCTATCAGATCGAGCTCTCGGGCGAAGTTCCCCAGGGCGGCGTCAGTGTCGGCTGGCGTCTGCGCAAGCTCGGTTAATCCAATCAGAACAAGGACTCTCCCGTGATCGATCGTATCGCCATCCGCCGCGCGCTGCTCAGCGTTTCCGACAAGGCCCGGGTAGTCGAATTGGCGCAGGCGCTCAGCGAGGCGGGGGTCGAGTTAATCTCCACCGGCGGGACGGCAAAGGCGCTGCGCGACGCGGGACTCGACGTGCGCGACGTCAGCGACCTCACGGGCTTTCCCGAGATGATGGACGGCCGCGTCAAGACGCTTCACCCGATGGTTCACGGCGGCATCCTCGCGGTGCGCGGCTCGGACGAGCATCGCGCCGCGATGGACGCACACGGCATCGGCGCGATCGACTTGGTTGTCGTCAATCTTTACCCCTTCGCCGCCACCGTCGCCCGCGGGGCGGGGCGCGAGGAGATCATCGAGAATATCGACATCGGCGGCCCGGCGATGGTGCGCTCGGCGGCGAAGAATCATGCCGACGTGGCCATCGTCACCGACCCCGCCGACTATGCCGCGCTGATCGAAAGCGCCGCTTCGGGGGTGGCGTCCACCGACCTCGGCCAGCGCCGCCGCCTCGCCGCCAAGGCGTTCGCGCACACCGCGACCTATGATTCGATGATCGCCAGCTGGTTCGGCTTCGGCGATCAGGGCGAGCGCTTCCCGGCGACGCTGCCGCTGGTGGCGGAGCGTGTGTCGACGCTGCGCTACGGCGAAAACCCGCACCAGAACGCCGCCTTCTACCGCCCCACGGGTCCGCACGTGAAGGGCATCGGTCACGCCGAGCAGGTGCAGGGCAAGGCGCTTTCCTACAACAACCTCAACGACGCCGACGCCGCACTCGAGCTGGTGGCGGAGTTTCGCGACGACCGCCCCGCGTGCGTCATCGTCAAGCACGCCAACCCGTGCGGCGTGGCGCTGGGCGACGATCTGGTGAGCGCCTACACCCGCGCGTTCGAGTGCGACCATGTCTCCGCTTTCGGCGGGATCGTCGCCTTGAATCGCCCGCTCGACGGGGCGACGGCGGAGGCGATCGCGGCGATCTTTACTGAAGTGGTAGTAGCGCCCGACGCCGATGCCGATGCACGCGCGGTGTTCGCGAAAAAGCCTAACCTGCGGCTGCTGCTGACCGGCGAGCTCCCCGATCCGGCGCGCGCGGGTCTGGCCGTGCGGCAGATCGCGGGGGGCTGGTTGGTGCAGGACCGCGATGCGGCCAAGCTCGACCTCAACTCACTCAAGCTCGTCACGCAGCGCGCCCCGAGCGAGGCCGAACGCGCCGACGCCGCGCTTGCCTGGACGGTGGCACGGCACGTCAAATCCAACGCCATCGTCTATGCTAAGGACGGCGCGACCGCGGGCATCGGCGCCGGGCAGATGAACCGCCGCGATAGCGCGCGGATCGCTGCGGCGAAGGCGCGCGAAGCGGCCGAGCATTTCGGCTGGGATGCGCCGCGCACGGTCGGCAGCGCGGTCGCCTCCGACGCCTTTTTCCCCTTCGCCGACGGGCTGATCTCCGCGGCCGAAGCAGGCGCGACCTGTGTCATTCAACCGGGCGGATCGATGCGCGACGCCGAAGTCACAGCTGCCGCGGATGAGGCGGGGCTTGCAATGCTGTTCACCGGGGTGCGCCACTTCCGGCATTGAGCCGGTCCCGAACCCCAGTCCGTCACGCTGAACTTGGTTCGTCATCCAGCAGGGGCGCGCTGCCGCATGGACCCTGAAACAAGTTCAGGGTGACTGAGGGGGTGTGAGCGAGTGACCCTCCATCCCGTCACTCCGGACTTGTTCGGGGGTCAGGCTTTCCTTTCGAAGCGCGGTGAAACCAGCCCTGGATCAAGCCCGGGGCGGCGTTGTGTTTTGCGGATGGGTGGCGCTCCCCCGCCGCCCGCGTTACGCCGCGGGGGCACGACGATGGAGCTTGATGCGCATGGCGATGGTGGAGCGGGCGGGGTTGCAGGTCGACGAGGCGCTGGCGACGTTTCTGGAAACGGAGGTGCTGCCCGCTGCCGCCATCGAATTCGCAGCGTTCTGGGCGGACGCCGCGCGGATCTTCGCCGACCTCACGCCCGAAAACCGCGCGCTGCTCGCGAAGCGCGACGCGCTGCAGGCGCAGATCGACGATTGGTGGCGCAAGCAACGCGATGCCGCGCCGACAGTCGAGCAGCAGGAGGCCTTTCTCCGCGAGATCGGCTACCTCGTCCCCGAACCTGCGCCGTTCGCCGTCGACACCGCCAACGTCGATGATGAGGTCGCGCGGCTCGCCGGGCCGCAGCTGGTGGTGCCGATCCTCAACGCGCGCTTTCTCCTCAATGCCGCCAATGCGCGCTGGGGGAGCCTGTACGACGCGCTCTACGGCACCGACGCGCTCGGCGACGCGCCGGCGGGCGGGGGCTATGACAAAGCGCGCGGCAGCCGGGTAATCGCTTGGGCCAAGGCGTTCCTCGACGAGGCGCTGCCGCTGCGCGAGGGAAGCTGGGCGGACGTCACCGACGCTGACGCCGTGGAGCTTGCCGACCCGTCGGTGCGCATCGGTCGGACGCATCGCGGGCCGCTGTTCCGCCACCACGGCCTCCATATCGAGATCATCGTCGATCGCGACCATGCCGTCGGCGTCGACGATCCGGCGGGGATCGCCGACGTCATGCTCGAAAGCGCGCTGACGACCATCTGCGACCTCGAAGACTCGGTGGCGGCGGTCGATGCGGCGGACAAGCTCGCCGCGTATCGCAACTGGCTGGGGCTGATGCTCGGCACGCTCGAGGAGCGCTTCGACAAGGGCGGCACCAGCGTCCACCGCACGCTCAATCCCGACGTCGCCTACACCGACGCGAGCGGCAGCGCGCAGACGCTGCCGGGGCGGAGCCTGCTGTTCGTGCGCAACGTCGGGCATCTGATGACCACGCCTGCGGTGCGCCTCGCCGACGGGAGCGATGCGCCCGAAGGGATGCTCGACGCGATCGTCACCGCCGCAATCGGCAAGCTCGACCTGATCGGCAAAGGCCGTTTCCAGAACAGCCGCGCGGGGTCGATCTACATCGTCAAACCCAAGATGCACGGGCCCGAGGAAGCCGCCTTCGCCGACCGGCTGTTCGACCGCGTCGAGGACCTGCTGAGCCTCCCGCGCAACACGATGAAGATCGGGGTGATGGACGAGGAGCGCCGCACCAGCGCCAACCTCGCTGCGACGATCCACGAGGTGCGGCACCGCGTCTGCTTCATCAACACCGGCTTTCTCGATCGCACCGGCGATGAAATCCACACCGCCATGCAAGGCGGGGCGGTCATCCCCAAGGGCGAGATGAAGGCCAGCCGCTGGATCGCGGCCTATGAGGATCGCAACGTCCAGATCGGGCTTGCTTGCGGGCTCGCGGGGCGCGCGCAGATCGGCAAGGGCATGTGGGCCGCGCCCGACCGCATGGCAGACATGCTCGAGCAGAAGATCGCGCATCCGATGAGCGGCGCGACGACCGCCTGGGTGCCGTCGCCCACCGCGGCGACGCTGCACGCAACACATTATCATCGGGTGAGCGTCGCCGATCGGCAGGCGGAGCGCACCAGCGAATCCGTGGCGCCGCTCGCCGCGCTGCTCGACGTGCCGCTGGCGGGCGGACGCAACTTCAGCGACGAGGAGGTGCGCGCGGAGCTCGACAACAACGCGCAAGGCATTCTGGGCTATGTCGTGCGCTGGATCGACCAGGGCGTGGGCTGTTCCAAAGTGCCCGACATCCACGACGTCGGACTGATGGAGGACCGCGCGACGTTGCGGATTTCCTCGCAGCATATCGCCAACTGGCTGCTGCACGGGGTGGTGACGCCAGCGCAGGTGGACGCCGCGCTCACGCGTATGGCGGCCAAGGTCGACGCGCAGAATGCGGGCGATCCGCTCTACCGACCGATGGCCGGAAACGAAGCCACCAGCCTTGCCTATCAAGCCGCGCGCGCGCTGGTGTTCGATGGGGTAGAGCAACCGTCCGGCTACACCGAACCGTTGCTCCACGCCTATCGGTTACGGGCGAAGGCCGGCGCCTAAGCGTCAGGCGCGCAGGTCGGCCCAGTCGGGGTTCTTGTCGAACAGCCGTGCGACGTAGCTGCACGTCGGGTGAACCTTGATACCGTCGCGGCGGGCGTCGGCAATCAGCGCGTCGACCAGCTTGCGCGCGGCACCAGTGCCCTGCGTCGCCCCGTGAGCGTAGGTGTGGTCGGCGCTGATCGTGCCGTCGGGGCGGCGGCCGTAAATCAGCTCCGCCTCCTCGGCCACGCCCTCCACCTTGGCGACGTAGCGACCGCCGTTGGCGGACTCTTCGTGACGGACGTCCATGTTCGGCATGCTGCTACTCCCGCAGATGATCTTCTCAGCACCCACAACCCCCGCGGGGGCGAGACGATCCAGTGCGCGCGGTCGAGCGATCAGGCCGGATGCACGATCAGCGGCATGCCACCGCGCGGGCGCAGCGTGACGCCGCCGGCGGGGTCGGGTTGCCAGCCCGGCGGCAGCGCGATGCGCCAGCGTTCGATCCAGCGCGAGAGGATCAGCGCCGCTTCGACCATCGCAAAACGCTGGCCGACACACACGCGCGGGCCACCGCCGAAGGGGATGTACTGGAACCGACGGATCGCACCGCGCCGCTCGGGGGCGAAGCGGCGATGGTCAAAGCTATCGGGATCGTCCCACCACAGCCGGTGGCGGTGCACCACCCATGGCCAGATCGAGACGAGGTTGCCCCGCTCGATCGCGACGTCGCCCAGCATGTCACCGGCCTGCGCCTCGCGATCGAAGCGTGGCGCGGGCGGGTAAAGCCGCAGCGATTCCTCCAGCACTTGTCGCAGCAGCGGCAGCGCGTCGTAACGGGCGTCGGGATCGGACCGATTGGCGACGGCGGCTTCGGCGCGCACCTGCGCCTGCAACGCGGGTTGCGCGGCAAGGCAGTAGAGCGTCCAGGCAATCGCGTTGGCGGTGGTTTCGTGGCCCGCCACGTAAAAAGTGACGGCATTGTCGATCGCCAGCGTGCGCGCTTCGTCGGGCGGGTAATGCTCGCGAAGGCCGCGGATCAGCTCGCCGAAGCTGTCGCCACCGCCTGCGTCGCCGCGGCGGTCGACGAGATCGGTGAGCGTGGCGCGCAGCCACGCCTGCGACGCGCGAGCCTTGCGCATGGTCGGCGAAAAATCCCAGTCCTGCACGCCGAGCAGCGCAGACAGCCGCGCCTGCCCGCCCGACATCACCAGCGTTTCGATGTGGCGCGCGGCGAGCGGGGTCACCAGCGCAGGATCGCCACTGAACAGCGCCGCGGCGATGATGCGCATGGTGGTGTCGGTGGCCGCCGCGGCGAGGTCGACGCGCCCGCCCGCCTGCGGCCAGCGCGTCATCGCGTCGGCCGCGCAACCGTCGAACACCGGAGCCAGCCGATCGACCGCGGCGGGGGCGAAGCTGTGCGCGACGAGCTTGCGCTGGACGCGCCAATCCTCTCCCTCCGCCGACAGCAACCCGCGCCCGAGCAGCGGCGCGAGCAGCCGCTGCGCGATGCCGGGGCGGAGATAATTGGGCTTGTTGGTGAGCAACACCCGCTCGATGGCGGCAGGATCGTTCACGAAATGGACGGTGAAGCCCATGATCCGCCGCGTGAAGATCGGCATTTCGAACGCCGCTTCGGTCCAGCCGTAAACGCTGTTGCGCAGCCGCTCGCCGAAAAAGCCTGCCCACACCGGCGGCAGCGTTCTGGGGCGGTGGGGGTGCACCGGCACGAACGGCGGAGGCGCGAGGGTCGCCATGCTCATCATGTAAGGCGGCTTGCGCGGGCGTGCGAGGGGGGCAATGCTCGCGCAATGGTGCTGACCACGCCCGACGGGCGCTACATCATCGTGCGCGGACGGCTGTGGCGGGCGAGCAATCCGAACCTCTCGGATAGCGAACGCGCCGCGGCGGTGAAGGCGCTGATGGACGCCCGTCGCGCGAAGAAGGCCGCGATGGCGGCGGGCGATGCGAACGCGCGCGAGGCAGCACGCGCCGCGGTGGACGCGGCCAAGGTCGCACTTGGCGAACGCGGTCCGCTGTGGTGGGACGACGGCGCGCCCGACCTCAACCGGCGGATGGCGAAGAACACGCCTTACGCGGCGTGGTACGCGAGCGTCGCGGACGAGTCGTAACCGTAGGCACGAGTTCGCCCATCGCTTGCGCGCGACGATGGCGCTGCCCATCTTGGCAGCATGACACCGCTCAGCGTCCTCGATCTCGTCCCCGTCATCGAAGGCGGCGACGTCGCTCAGGCGCTCGCCCGCAGCGCCAATGCGGCTCGGGTGGCGGAGGGGGAGGGCTACAAGCGCTACTGGATCGCCGAACATCACGGGATGGCGGGCGTCGCGGGGGCGGCGACGAGCGTGGTCATCGCCCACGTCGCCGCCGCGACCTCGACCATCCGCGTCGGCGCGGGCGGCATCATGCTGCCCAACCACGCCCCGCTCGCCGTCGCCGAACAGTTTGGGACGCTCGCCGCGCTGCATCCGGGGCGGATCGACCTCGGCCTCGGGCGCGCCCCGGGGAGCGACGGGCGGGTGGCGCAGGCGCTGCGCCGCAACCTCGATAGCGATGCCAACCAGTTTCCGCGCGATGTGGTCGAGCTGCGCGCCTATTTCGCGGGCGACCCGCGGCTCGGCATCACCGCGACCCCGGGCGAAGGGGCGGAGGTCGAGATGTGGATCCTCGGCTCGAGCCTGTTCGGCGCGCAGCTGGCGGCCATGCTCGGGCTGCGATTTGCCTTTGCGAGCCATTTCGCGCCCGATCATCTGATGGACGCGCTCGCCATCTATCGGCGTGACTTTCGGCCGTCGGAGACGCTCTCACAGCCCTATGCTGCGGCGGCCATGGGTGTCGTTGCGGCGCCGACGCGTGAGGAGGCGGTGTATCTCGCCAGCTCGCAGGCGCAGGCGTTCGTCGCGCTGCGAAGCGGTTCGCCGGGCCGGTTGAAGCCTCCGGTCGAGGGCTATCGCGAAACGCTGCCCGAGTCGGCGCAGGCCATGCTGGCGCACGTCGGTCGCTACGGCGCGATCGGCACCGGCGAGGAGGTCGCGCAGGCGATCGCCGACTTCGTCGCGGCGACGGGGGTCGATGAGGTGATCACCGCAGGGTCGATCTACGATCCGGCGGCGCGCGAACGCTCGCTCCGCCTTGTCGCACAGGCGTGGGCAGCGCGGGGGGCTTAATCGAGTTTGGGCACGCGGCGCATGATGCCGGTCATGATGTCGCGACCGCCGACGTCCTGCGTGCGTTCGCCGCGGCAATCGATGAGGTAATCCGCACCCTTGTCCGCGAGTTCGAGGATGAGGTCGAAACGCTGCCCCGACGACGTATCCGTCACCGCCTCGGTCGACCCTTGTTGACTCGCCTCTGTCAGATATTCGAGCACCTCGGGCACGGTCATCGCCCGCCGCTCGGTCATCCCGAACATGGCGTAGAGATTGTCGGACCAGCTGATCTTGCGGCTGGCAAGGTCGATTTCCCAGAAGCCAATGTCGGCTTCGGTCGAGGCGAGCCGCGTGCGGCGCACTTCGCGTTCGAGCGCGGCGGCGGTCGTCGCGACGCCCTCGCGCGTACGTTCGAGCAGCCTGGCGCAGCGCTGATTTTCGATAATGTCGCTCGCCATCACGGCAAAGTTGCGCATCGTTTCCCGCAAGGCATCTTCGGGCGGCGGCTGTCCGGCGAACTGGGCGCACAGCACGGCGACGGTCCGCCCGCGATCGTTGTTGATCGGAAAGCCAGCGTAGGCGCGCTGCGGTGCGCCCGGGTCCACTCCGGCTTCGAGCGCGCGCGGGTCGGCGGAGAGGTCGGGGATGAGCAGTTCATCGCCGGTGGCGATGACATGTCGGCAGATCGACGCGGCGGCAGTCGTGCGGTCCACGTCGGTTCCGGACCGCGCGTAAAGCCGCTGGGTATCGTCGTTGACAAAGGTGACCGCCGTCATTGACGCGCCGGTGTCACGGCGCACGAGATCGACCAATATATCGAGCGACAGGGGCGCTTTCTGCTCCGTCGCGAACACCCAACTATATGCCATCGCCTGACAGTCCTGAATCCCCCGCTGCCCACTCTACCCGAAATCGTTAACGAAATCCTACCGGATCGAAGCCGTTTTTTCGAGCGCGTAACGATTTGTTAACCAGACAGCGCGCATCTGCGGCTGGTCGACGAGAAGTGCTCCCCAGCGGGCGCGCCACGTCACAACGCTGAACGTCGCAGGACCAGATCGACGGGATGCGAAAAAGGGCGGCCACGTTCGCTGCAGCGACGTGACCGCCCTTCGGGTTCGACCGTCCAAGGGGACCAGACCATGGACAGTCTGAAGGGGTTTAGCGCCGCCTTCGATGCACAAAGTCGCAGCGGAGCGTAAACAAACTCTTAATTGCGATGCGGATCGCGGCACTAATTCGTCGACGCGACAACGCGCGGGCAGCGCACCGGGGAGCTGGTCGGTAATGTGCTGAGCTCGCTGCTCGGCGGCGGCACCAGCCGGACGCGGCGGATGCGGATGGACGCGGACGCGGTCGCCTGGCGGGAGGGCGTCGGTGCGGTTGGCGGCGAGGCGATCGGTCGCATGCTCACCGCGGTCGCGGCTACTCCTGCTGTGGCGCGCTGACAAAAAAGGGGGCGGACGCCTGCACGTCCCGCCCCCGCTCTCCCGAACCCGGCTCCGCGTCAGGCGGCGAACTGGTTCATCGTATTGTCCTTGCCGCCCGCCTTCAGCGCGGCTTCCCCGGCGAAATACTCCTTGTGGTCGTCGCCGAGGTCGGAGCCGGCCATATTCTGGTGCTTTACGCAGGCGATGCCCTGGCGGATCTCCTCGCGCTGCACCTTCTTGACGTAGCCCAGCATCCCTTCGTCGCCGAAATAATCGCGCGCGAGGTTGTCGGTCGACAGCGCCGCGGTGTGATAGGTGGGGAGGGTGATGAGGTGATGGAAAATCCCCGCCCGCTGCGCCGCGTCGCGCTGAAAGCTGCGGATGCGCGCGTCGGCCTCGTCCGCGAGCGCGGTGCCGTCATAATCGACGCTCATCAGTTTGGCGCGATCGTAGGCGGACAGGTCGCGGCCCTCCGCTTTCCACGCGTCGAACACCTGCTGGCGGAAGTTGAGCGTCCAGTTGAAGCTCGGGCTGTTGTTATAGACGAGCTTGGCGTTGGGGATGACCTCGCGGATGCGGTCGACCATGCCGGCGATCTGCTCGACGTGGGGCTTTTCGGTCTCGATCCACAACAGGTCCGCGCCATTCTGTAGCGACGTGATGCCATCGAGCACGCAGCGGTCCTCCCCGGTGCCGGGGCGGAACTGGTAGAGGTTGGAGGGGAGGCGCTTCGGGCGCAGCAGCTGGCCGTCGCGCGCGATCAGCACGTCGCCGTGGCGCAGATTCGCGGTATCGACCGGCTCGCAGTCGAGGAAGCTGTTATACTGGTCGCCGAGGTCGCCGGGCTCGCGCACATAGGCGATCTGCTTGGTGAGGCCGGCGCCGAGGCTGTCGGTGCGCGCGACGATGATACCGTCCTCGACCCCCAGCTCCATGAAGGCGTAGCGAATGGCCCGGATTTTCGCGAGGAAGTCCTCGTGCGGCACGGTGACCTTGCCGTCCTGGTGGCCGCACTGCTTTTCGTCGCTGACCTGGTTTTCGATCTGCAGCGCGCAGGCGCCCGCCTCGATCATCTTTTTGGCGAGGAGATAGGTCGCCTCGGCATTGCCGAAGCCGGCGTCGATGTCGGCAATGATCGGCACGACGTGCGTTTCATATCCGTCGATCGCCTGCTGCACCGAGCGCGCCTTGACCTCGTCCCCCGCCGCCTGCGCCGCATCGAGCTCGCGGAACAGCCCGCCCAACTCGCGCGCGTCGGCCTGGCGGAGGAAGGTGTAGAGCTCCTCGATCAGTGCGGGAACGCTGGTCTTTTCGTGCATCGACTGATCGGGCAACGGGCCGAATTCGCTCCGCAGCGCGGCAATCATCCAGCCCGAAAGATAGAGGTAACGGCGCTTGGTGGTGCCGAAATGCTTCTTGATCGCGATCAGCTTCTGCTGGCCGATGAAGCCATGCCAGCAGCCGAGCGACTGGGTGTAGTTGGCGGGGTCCGCATCATAGGCGGCCATATCCTCCCGCATGATCCGCGCGGTGTAGCGGGCGATGTCGAGCCCGCACTGGAAGCGGTTCTGCAGCCGCATGCGCGCGACCGCGCCGGCGTCGATCGCCGCCCACGGCGAACCGCCGCGGTCGATCGCCTGCTGCGCGTTTTGCATTTGCTGCTGATAACCCATCGCGTGCCTCCATCGATCTGCTGGCACAGAGACTAGGGTCCAGTGGGAGGGTCGCATGGCGGCGCGTGGTCAGCTTGTCAGACTTTACAAACTCGCCGCGTAAGCTTGTAAGGACGCGGTGAAGCAGGCCACGTACCTCGGTCCGCGGGTGAAGCGGTTGCGGCGCGAGCTGGGGCTGACGCAGGCGCAGCTAGCCGCCGACCTTGGCATATCCGATTCCTACGTCGCGCTGATCGAGCGCAACCAGCGCCCGGTGACCGCGGACCTGCTGCTGCGGCTGGCGGCGACGTATCGGCTCGATCTCGCGGCGCTGGCGAGCGGCGGGGCGGAGGATGACGCGACGCGGCTGGCGGCGGTGCTGCGCGATCCGTTGCTGGCGGGGGTCGACGTGCCGGCAATCGAAGTGCGCGACGTCGCCGCCAACTATCCCGGCATCACCGAAGCGATGGTCCGGCTGCACACCGCGCTTAGCGAAAGGATGCTGGCGCTGGCCGATGCTGAGGCGGCGCAGACCGGCACGGCGGCGAACGACCCGGTCGCGCAAGCGCAGCACTTCATCGCCGCGCGGCGCAACTGCTTCCCCTCGCTCGATGAGGCGGCGGAGGACCTCGCCGCCAAGGTCGAGGGGGCAGGTGGAATGGAGCGCTACATTGCCGACCGCTTCGAAGTGCGCGTGCGCACGTTGCCGAGCGACGTGATGATGGGCGCGCAGCGTCGCTATGATCGGCACCGCGAGGAGTTGTGGATCGACGAGACGCTTGATGGTGCATCGCACCGCTTTCAGGTTGCGCTGCAACTGGCGTGGCTGGCGCTGAGGGCGCCGATCGAGGCGGCGATGGGCGACACCGACGCGCTGGGCGAAGAGGCACGGGTGCTGATTCGCCGTGCGCTGGGCGGCTATGCGGCGGCGGCGCTGCGGCTACCCTACACCGCCTTCGCGCGCGATGCCGAGGGGTCGCTTTATGACCTCGACCGGCTGGCGCGGCGCTGGGGGGCGAGCTTCGAGCAGGTGGCGCATCGGCTGACGACGCTGCAAAAGCCGCGGGCGAGCCATGTCCCGTTCTTTTTTCTGCGCGTCGACATCGCCGGCAATGTGTCAAAGCGGCTGGACGGCGCGGGCTTTCCCTTTGCGCGGCACGGCGGGGCGTGTCCGCTGTGGAACGTCCACGCCGCCTTTCGCGAGCCGCGTCGTATCCTGACGCAGTGGCTGGAGCTGCCCGACGGCAAGCGCTTCTTCTCGATTGCGCGGACGGTGACCTCGGGGGGCGGGCAATATGGCGCGCCGCTGGTCGAGCGCGTCGTCGCGCTCGGCACCGCCGCCAGCGAAGCGCACCGTCTGATCTACACCCGCGGCGAGGGCGCACCCGATCCCGAGCGCCCGACCCCGATCGGTCCCACCTGCCGCCTGTGCGACCGCACGCAATGTCCGGCACGCGCACACCCACCATTAGGGCGAGCCCTCCTCCCCGATGACAGCTACCGCGGGGCGACGCCTTGGAGCTTTGCGGAGGGGTGAGGGGTCAGCAGGTGCCTTCGCTCACCGACCAGCGGCCGGCGTTCTCGGCGATGTGGTGGGTGCGCTGCGGCACGTTGCTCCAACTCCCATCCGCGCCGACAGTCTGGGCGTCAAATTGGATGCATCGGTCGGTCACCCAGCGTGCGTTTTCATAGGCCGCGAGCGTGCCCGGCTGTGCGCCGCTAGGCATATAGAACAGGCGCATGAGGCGACCGCCGCACAGATCGACCACGTTGATGCCCTCGTCGGATGGGTGCGACTCGCTGAAGGAAAATGCTGCCAACTTGTGGCCGTCAGGGGAAACCAACGGAGCCTGTCCCAGCGAGAGCGCGGTGCCGTCGCGTGAGAACAGCATGTAGTCGCTGCCTTCATAAAAGCCGAGGCGAACGCCCACGATACTTGTGCCGAACCTGCGGTCGAGATGATAGACGACGCCCTCGTCGGGATGCTCTTCCGGGTGAACGTCGCGCAGTTTTCGCTCGGTCGACGTGCCGGGAAACAGGGTCAATGTGCGGTTGCGGTCGCGACGGGCGATGCCCGGTTCTAGTCCGGCAAGTGCCGCCCGTTCGGCATCATCGTTGGCCTTTGCACCGGACCAGTCGAGCGTTGTCGCACAACCGGTCAGCAAGATCGCTCCGGCGAGCAATGTCACAAGTGTCGCGAACTTCATCTGCCCCCCCCCCCCGCACGGACGTGACGAGTAGCCGCTGCCGCTGATGGGGTCCGGGGCGGCGGATGACTAAGGCTACGCGGGGAGGCCGTCATGGGAGTGAATCCCATGACGTCGGACGGGTTCGCTCACGCGACCCGCCGGCCGGCCTGCGGCGTCCACCTGCCTGTGGCGCGGTGGACCGGCGGACAGCTACGCTATTCGCCTCGCCTTGGCTCAGGCCGCCTTCTTCACCTCCGCCACGATCTTCTTCGCCGCGTCGCCGAGGTCGTTGGCGGGAACGATCGCGAGGCCGGAGTTCGCGAGGATGCGCTTGCCTTCCTCGACGTTGGTGCCTTCCAGGCGGACGACCAGCGGGACCGACAGGTTCACCTCGCGCGCGGCGGCGACGATGCCGTCGGCGATGATATCGCACTTCATGATGCCGCCAAAGATGTTGACGAGAATGCCCTCCACCGCCGGGTCGGAAAGGATGATCTTGAACGCCGCGGTGACCTTTTCCTTGGACGCGCCGCCGCCGACGTCGAGGAAATTGGCCGGGAACGCGCCGTTCAGCTTGATGATGTCCATCGTCGCCATGGCGAGGCCCGCGCCGTTGACCATGCAGCCGATGTTGCCGTCCAATTTGATGTAGGCGAGGTCGTGCTTGGAGGCTTCGACCTCCATCGGGTCCTCTTCCGTTTCGTCGCGCAGCTCGGCGAGGTCGGGGTGGCGGAACATCGCGTTCGAATCGAAGCTGACCTTGGCGTCAAGCACCATGATCTTGCCGTCAGTGGTCGACACCAGCGGGTTCACCTCAAGCATCGACATGTCCGAGCCCATGAACGCCTCATAGAGCTTCTTGACGGTGTCCTTGGCCTGTTCGGCAAGATCGCCGTCGAGCTTGAGCGCGGCTGCCGCCTTCGCCGCATCGGCGTCGGTGAGGCCAGTGGCGGGGTCGATGGTGATGGTCTCGATCTTCTCGGGCGTGTCGTGGGCGACCGCCTCGATGTCCATGCCGCCTTCGGTCGAAACGATCATCGCGACGCGGCCGGTGGCGCGGTCGACCAGCAGCGAGAGATAATATTCCTTGTCGATGTCAGCGCCGTCGGTGACGTAGAGGCGCTGCACCTGCTTGCCCGCATCACCGGTCTGGATGGTCACCAGCGTGTTGCCGAGCATTTCCTTGGCGTTGCTCTCGACTTCCTCGACCGACTTGGCGAGGCGGACGCCGCCCTTGGCTTCCGCGCCGAGTTCCTTGAATTTGCCCTTGCCGCGGCCGCCGGCGTGGATCTGCGCCTTCACCACCCACAGCGGTCCGGGGAGCTTCTTCGCTGCGGCGACCGCTTCCTCGACGCTCATCGCCGCATAGCCGGCCGGGACCGCGACGCCATATTTCGCGAGCAGTTCCTTGGCCTGATATTCGTGGATGTTCATGTGCGCCGCGCCTTTGCCGGAGTGGGGGATTGCTCCCCCGCCCCTAGTCCAAGCGAGGCGCGCGGCGCAACCGCCGCAAACGTCAGTTGGTGACCGCGCAGATCGCGGCGGAGCTCGTTACCACGCCAAGAATCTCTGGATCGCCGAGCGCGCGGGCGCGGTGCAGGACGAGGTCGACCGGCATCGAGCCGATGTTCTGCCCACGCAGGCCGGCGGCATCGCCGAATCGGCGAAGCTGGGTGATCGACAGGCGGCTCGCCATGCGCTGGGCGAGGCAGCCGGCGACGGGCCGCGAAATGCCCGCTTCGATGAATCCATTGCGGAGTCGCTGCTCGGGCGTCGCGCACGCGGACAGCGCCAGGATGGCGGCGGCTCCGGCAGCGGTGGCGGCGAGGCGGGGAAGGGCGCGGGTCATGAGTTCGCTCCAGTTCGGTGCCGCACCGGAAGGTTCGGCGACAAAGTCGAAGGGCGGCGGCGGCACAAGCAGCGCATGACCAGTCGCCCCACTTCACCACCGCATAACGCCGCCACGCCAGAATCGCTGCTGATCGGCGACAGTGCCGCCATGCGGCAGCTGCGCGAGCTCGTCGCTCTGCTCGGGCCGGCGGAGGCGCCGGTATTGCTGTCGGGGCCGAGCGGCGCGGGCAAGGACGTCACCGCCAGGGCGCTGCATGCGGCGGGCGGCGGCGAGCGGCCGTTCGTCGCGATCAACTGCGGTGCGATCCCCGCCGAGCTGATCGAGAGCGAGCTGTTCGGGCATGAAAAGGGCGCGTTCACCGGCGCCAGCGAACGGCGCATCGGCCGGTTCGAGGCCGCCATCGGCGGCACGTTGTTCCTCGACGAAATCGGCGACATGCCCCTGAGCGCGCAGGTGCGGCTGCTGCGCGTGCTCGAAACACGGACGTTCGAGCGGGTCGGGTCGACCAGGCCGATCGCCTTCACCGGGCGCATCGTCGCGGCGACGCACCGCGATCTGCCGGCGATGGTCGCGGCAGGGCTTTTCCGCGAAGACCTCTATTTTCGGCTGGCGGTCTTCCCGCTGACCGTTCCCGCGCTCGATGAACGGCGCGAGGATGTGCCCGAGCTCGCTCGTCACCTCGCCGCGGCAGCCAGCCCCACCCCGGAGTTCTCCGACGCTGCGCTCGCGGCGATGTGCGCGCGGCGCTGGCCGGGGAATGTGCGCGAGCTGCGTACGCTGGTGGAGCGCGCGGCGCTGCTCGTGCGCGGGCGGCGGGTGGAGCCGGGCGATCTCGAGCTGTTGAGCGCCTTCGGTCAGGTGCGGCTGCCGCAGGACGTACAGCCTATCGCGACCGGGCCGCAGCTGCATGCGGTGGCGGATGCGCCCGATCCAGACCTCAACGGCCTCCTCGAAGCGATCGAGCGGCGGCAACTGCAACTGGCGCTCGATCGGGCGCGCGGGGTGGTGGCGGATGCCGCGCGCACCGTCGGCCTGTCGCGCACGACGTTCATCGACCGCATGCGCCGCCACGGGCTGCAGCGGACGGAGGCGATCGCCGCCTAAAGTTTCAAGGCTGCGGGGCGTCGGTGCTGATCCGCCGCGCGCCCCACGGGCTCCGCCTCACCCGGCGGGGCAGTTTGGTAGCGTCACGGTGGCGGCCTGACTGGTCCCTCGCCCCACCGTGACGCTGCCCTCTGGTCGCCCCCTCCCGTCACCCTGAACTTGTTTCAGGGTCTCGACCGCACCGCCGGATGTGAATGCTGAAACAGGTTCAGCATGACGATGCTTGAGGGGTCGGCGACCTTCTCTCACCGACAGCTCGTCTCCGGCCCGGGCAGCAGGTCGCGGCACTGGCCGTCGATCTCGTTCGCTGGAATGGAGAGGCCGATCCATGACGCGAGCGTCGGCATGGCGTCGGCGACGAGCACCGGATTGGGCTGTTCGAAGCCCTGCATCCCGCGTCGCCAGAAAATCAGCGGCACGCGCCGGTCATAGTCCCACACCGACCCGTGCGTCGCGACGTAGCCGACGCCCGCTTCGGGGATCGGTGTCACGCGGTCCTTCAATACCAGGAAGATGTCTCCCGAACGCTCCGGATCGTAATTGGCGCGCAGCCGGTCGGTGACGTCCCACAGCTCGGGCGAGCGCGTCGGCATCGCACGGCGGGCGAGGTCGCTGCCGAGCACCACGCGCTCGACCTGCGGATGCGCGGAGAGGATGCGCACCGCCGCATCGCGCACGCGGGTGGCGTCACGCGGAGTGAGGGCGCGTGAGATGTACAGGTCGCCGAACGGCGCGTCGCCGTAGAGCAGCGGCGCGTTGGTGGCGATGCCGAGCTCCCGCGCGATGCGCTGCGACAGGTTGGCCGGTGCGAGCGCCATATCGACCCGCTGCGCGGTGGGCGCGGCCTGATCGCGGTTGCGTTCGGGGAGGTCGTGGCCGCCATGATCGGCGGTCAGCATGACCATATAATCGACCCCGCTCGCGTCGAGCCGGGTGAAGAAATCGCCCAGTTCACGGTCGAGCCCGCGCAACTGCAGGCACATCTCGCTGCCTTCGGTGCCGTAGCTGTGGCCGACATAGTCGGTGGCGGAGAGGCCGATGGCGAGGAGGTCGGTCTGCGGCCCTTCGCCGAGCCGACGCGACTGGCGCAGCGCCGCGGCGGCGGCGAGCACGGCGCCATCGGCTTCGGGCGAGGCGAGGAAGGCGCGGAAATTGCCGCCTTCGCGGGCGAAGCGCCCGGTGCCGACGCTGCGTCCCTGCGGCAGCGCTACGGCCCGGTCGTAACGCGCGCAGTCGGCCGGGAGCGTCAGTGCGGCCCGCGGCGCTGCGATGGCGCGCTGAATTGCAGCGCTGATCTGGCCAACATCGGCGCTCGGCTCACGCCCGCGCACGCTGGCAAGACCGGTCGGCGCCAGCCACCATTGTTCGTCCGCGTTACGCCCGGTCATCATCAGCACCGCGCGGTCCTTGCCCGCCACCGCGACGACGCGGGTGGCGGGGTTGGCGGCCTTCATGCGTTCGCCAAGCGTCGGCACGCGCAGATATTGCGACGACGGGGCGTAGCGGCCGCTGGCGCTCGACGTGCCGGGGACGCTCGGGTCCTCGGAGCAATAAACGCGCTTGTCTTCGCGCGCGATCGACAGGTCGAACCAGTTGTTGGCGATGATCCCGCTGCGCGACGGGTGCGCGCCGGTGAGGATCACCGAATGGCCAGGGCAGGTCTCGGTCGCGGCGTGCGCCTGATAGGCTTGCGGGAACACCACTCCATGGTTGAGCAGCCGCGCGAAGCCGCCGCCCCACTGGCCGCGATACTGGTTGAGGAGGTCGGCGCTTAGCTGGTCGATCGAGATGGCGACGATCAGCTTGGGGGCGCCGGTCGGTGCGGGCGCGACGTTGACGCTCGCGGCCGGAACACGCGTCGGGGGCGGGGTGCGGTTGCCCTGTTCCTGCGCCGACGCGGGCAAGGCGACGAGCGCCGCCCCGGCGAACAGCGGGGCGAGCAACGCGAGCTGAGAACGACGCATCGGTGGCGACTCCGTAGTGCGGCACGTGCGCATGACCGCGCGTGCGCTCTTGCGGAAAGAGGGGCGCTTGGCGCAAGCGATTTGGCGATGACCGCGCTGCGCCTGTTGCTCTCCCTGATCGTCCTGCTGCTCGGCGCCCCTGTCGCCGCGCAACTGGGCGCGGCGACAGGGCCCAATCATATTGCGGCCGAGCTGGTTGCCGAAACTGCCGCACCGGCACCCGGCCAAACGACCACGCTCGCCATCGCCATGACGCCGTCGCCGACGTGGCACGGTTATTGGCTGAACGGCGGCGACGCCGGCTTCGGGATGCAGGTTGAATGGCGCCTGCCGCCGGGCGTCACGGTCGGCGAACTTGCCTATCCGGTGCCCGAGACGCTCGTCATCGCCGGGCTAATGAACCATGTGTACGAGCGGCCCTACGCGCTGCTCGCGCCGTTGCAGGTCGCGGCGGACGTGCCGCGCGGGACGCGCCTGCCGATCGTCGGGGAGGCCAACTGGCTCGCCTGCACCGATCGCGTCTGCGTGCCCGAACGCGGCACGTTGCGGATGGAGCTGGTTGCCGGGGATGGCAACGTGGAGGCGCCGACGGCGGCGCGGTTCGACGCCTGGCGCGCGGATCTGCCGCAGCCGCTCGGCTCGCCCGCGCGCTTTGCGCGGGTGGGCGAGACGCTGCGCATCGCGCTCCCCTATCCCGCAGGGGCGCCGCTGTCGGCACCGCATATTTTCATCGCTGAACAAGGTCCGACCGCGCCGGGGGCGACGCAGCGCTTCTTTCGCGCGGGCGACCTGTTAATTGCCGAACTGGCGGTCGGCGACCGACCGGCGCAGGCGCTAAGCGGCGTGCTGCGCATCGGCGAGCATCGCGGGCTGCGCTTCAGCGCGACGCCGGGAGCGGTGCCGAGCGGCGGCAATCCCATCGCGACCGACAGCGCTAGCGATCGCGCCGCGTCGGGCGCAACCTTTGGCTGGGCGCTGCTAGGTGCGCTGATCGGCGGGCTGCTGCTCAACATCATGCCCTGCGTGTTCCCGATCCTCAGCCTGAAGGCGCTGGCGCTTGCGCGGGCGGGCGGTGACGAAGCGGAGGTTCGCGCGGAGGGGGTCGCCTATACGCTCGGGGCGGTATTCACCGCGCTCACGCTCGGGGCGGCTCTCCTGCTGCTGCGCGCGGGCGGCGAAGCGATCGGCTGGGCGTTCCAGCTGCAGAACCCGGCGATGATCCTGCTGCTGATCGTGCTCACGGCAGCGATCACCGCCAACCTCGCCGGGCTGTTCGAGCTTCGCAACATCGGCATCGGCGACCGCTGGGCGCAGGCGGGCGGCGCCAAGGGCGCGTTCGCCACCGGGGCGCTCGCGGCGTTTGTCGCGACGCCGTGCAGCGGCCCGTTCCTCGGCGCAGCGCTGGGCGCGACGCTGGTTCTGCCGAGCTACGCCGCGCTGGCGGTGTTCGGCGGACTGGGGTTGGGGCTCGCGCTCCCGTTCCTGCTGCTGGCGTTCGTGCCCGCGCTGCGCCGCCGCCTGCCCAAACCCGGTCCGTGGATGGAGCGGCTGCGGCGCTGGCTGGCGCTGCCGATGGCGTTGACGCTCGCGGCGCTGGTCTGGCTGTTGTGGCGGCAGGCGGGTGTGACCGGGCTGCTGGTGGCGCTGGCGGCAAGCGCGGTGGTGCTGGCGCTTGGCTGGTGGGCTGGACGGCGCCAGCGCGCCGGGCTCGACCCACGCCCTGCGATCTTCCTGCTCGCCGCGAGCGCGGTGCCGCTGGCGCTGCTGCTGCCCGCTGCGGAGGCGACGCCACGCGCGGTCGCGCCGACGCTCGGCCAGCCATGGGACGCCGCGCGGGTGGAGGCGGCGCGCGCGGCGGGGTGCCCGGTGTTCGTCTATTTCACTGCAGACTGGTGCGTCAGCTGCAAGGTTAACGAAGCGGCGGCAATCGACCGGGCGGAAACGCGCGCGGCTTTTGAGCGCGCGGGGGTGGCGGTGTTCGTTGCCGACTGGACACGCCCCGACCCGGCGATCACTCGCGAGCTGGCGCGTCACGGACGCAATTCGGTGCCGCTTTACCTCTGGTATGCGCCGAGCGCCCAGGCGCCCGAATTGCTTCCGCAGTTGCTGACGCCGGCGATGCTGATCGACCGCGCCGCCGCCGTGCCGCGAGCCGGGGGATGAAAACGCGCGCCGACGTTCGGCTGGTAGAACTCGGTCTGGCCGAAAGCCGCGCGCGCGCGCAGGCGCTGATCATGGCCGGGCTCGCCTTCGCGGGCGACCGGCGCATCATCAAGCCGGGGGAGACGGTCGCCGCCAAGGCCGCGCTCCGCCTCGCCGGCCGAGACCATCCCTGGGTGTCGCGGGGCGGGGTCAAGCTCGACCATGCGCTGACCGAGCTTCGTTGGGACGTGACCGGCGCGGTGGCGATCGATGTGGGGAGCTCGACCGGCGGCTTCACCGACGTGCTGCTCAGCCGCGGGGCGGCGCGGGTCTATGCGGTCGATTCCGGCACCAATCAGCTCGCGTGGAAGCTGCGCCAGGACGAGCGGGTGGTGGTGCTCGAACAACTGTCGGCGCGCCTGCTCACGCCGGAGCATATCCCGGAGCCGGTTGACCTCATCGTCTGCGATGCAAGCTTCATCAGTCTCGCCAAGGTGCTGGCGGTGCCGCTGAGCTTCGCCAAGCCGAGCGCGCGACTGGTGGCGCTGGTCAAACCGCAATTCGAGGCGGAGCGCTCCGAGGTCGGGAAGAAGGGTGTCGTGCGCGACCCCGACGTGCACGCCCGCGTCTGCGCCGAAGTCGCCGCGTGGCTCGAACAGCAGGATTGGGCACCTTGCCCGATCATGACCAGCCCGATCACCGGGCCCGAGGGCAACGTCGAATTCCTCCTTGCCGCGCAGCGTTGAAGAGCGCGCGGCCCGAGGTCCAACCGACTATTGCCTTTCATTTTTTCGGGCGTCACATCGTCATCGCGATGATTGCACAGGGGGTGCAATTCGCGCGAGGGGGAGGGGGCGATGGTCCAGCGGAAGGGGTTCGCCGCGACTGCGGCGGCCGCGGCGTTGCTGACGGGATGCGGCGGTGGCGGGGGCGGCGGCCGTGGTAGCGGCGGCGGCACTGGCGGCGGCGGAGCCCCACCGCTGCAACGATCCCGACGCTCAATTTGACCCTGTGGGCCCCGTCTCTCGACTTGGTTTCACCCGAGGGCCGGCCCGCCAGCTTCAATATCCCCGGAAATTACAGCGGGACCAGTTCGCAACCTGTCGTCGCCGACGTGCACGTGAGCGACGCGCGCTTTGCGTTGGACGGTTCGCCGACCGTCTCGGGCAGCGCGGTGCAGGTTCCGCTGAAAGTGGCGCCGAACCTTCCGCGTGGTCGCGTCGCCACGTCGGTGCGCGTCCGCCTGTGCACAACGGTCGCGTGCGACGTTGTCTATCCGGGCTCGACTCGGACGATCAGCGTCAACCTCGACGTTCAGCTCAAGGACTGGGAAACCCAGCAGCGCGACGCAGCCCACACCGGCTATGTGGCGGCAGCCTACAAGACAGAGAATTTCGCGCAGCTTTGGGCGGTCACGCCGCTGGTTCAGGTCGCTGGCACGGCGTCGCGGCGGGGGTCGGTCTTCGTCAACTAAGCCGCTGCCGCGGCCAGCGCGTTGGCGGCTTCAATGGTCCGCGCCTGCCCGCCGGCAAGATCGATCTCCCAATTCGCATTGAGGCCGAGATTGTAGAATCGGAGCGAGCTGTCCTCGTCCTGTGCCGACGCCGCGGGAGCGGGAGGCGGCGTAGGCGTCGTAGTGCTTCCCTGCGCGGCCTGGAGCGAGGGGTTCGAGGCTAGCGCCCGCCTTTCAATCTCCGCCAGCACCGAATCCTGAAGCGATGTCCACCAAGACGCAAGCGTCGGCTGATTTGACTGTGCGCCTGCCCCTTCCGAACAAATGAGGCATTGGGAGTGGCGCGTCCGAGGTCTGGCGGGCCTGACTAGTCGGGACCGACGACGCATCCGCCAAGGAGCAAGGGAGCAAAGACCAGATATCTAGACTTGATCATGGAACGCCTCAGTGCATCGCCAGCGAGAGCCCCTTGGGCAGCGGACGGAGGAAAAGTACGAGCGGAACGGTAAGGAGCGTTAGCAAACCCATTCCCCAGAAGATGTCGTTGTAGGTCATGACGAAGGCCTGCTGCTGGATGGTTCCAGCGAGCGACTGAAAACCAGCCTCCATGCTCCCCAGCGCGCCGGTCAGTCCGCCGAGATACTCTTGCAAGCGCGGATCATTTGCCCAAAGCGTCTCCTCCATCCGCCGGCTGTGGAGCCACATGCGCTGGTCTTGAACGGAGGCGAGGGCTGCCAATGCGAAGGAGCCACCAAGGTTTCGGGCCGCATTGAAGATACCCGACGCGTCGCCTGCATCCTCCGTGCTTACTGAGGCGATGGTTGCCTGGTTCAGGAAGAGCATGGTGAGAATCATGCCAACGCCACGCATCAGCTGTCCGGCTGTGAATGCTTCGCCGGCCGACCCGGCTGTCAGGCTCGTGCTCGCAAAACAACTCACGGCCATGATCGCCAGCCCGGCCCCAACTGCGATCCTGATGTCAACGAGGCGGATCATGAACGGAATGAACGGCATCAGGAAGAAGGCGGGCACGCCCATGAGAAAGATGACCTGGCCGGTCTGAAGAGCGTTGTAGTTAGCAACGAGTGCGAGGAATTGGGGAATGACGAACGTCGAGCCGTACATCACCATTCCGAGCGCGAGCGCCATCACGACCACACTGCCGAACTGTCGGTTGAGAAGCAGCCGAAGCTTCAAGACCGGCTTTGCCGCGCGAAACTGCCCAATGCTCAGCAGAGCGAAGCCGACCACCGTCATGATCGTCAACTGAATGATCAGGGAAGATTCAAACCATTCTTCCCGGTGCCCTTCTTCGAGAACAACGGTCAGCCCTCCGAGCCCAAGGATCAATCCGAGGATCCCGAACCAGTCCGCCTCCCGCAGATACTCCCAGTTCGTACGTTCATGCGGGAGGCCGAGCAACAGCAACAGCAGCAGCACCCCGCAGACCGGCACGTTGACGAAGAAGGCATAGTGCCAGCTCAGGTTCTCCGTCAGCCATCCTCCGAGCAGCGGCCCGAGGACCGGACCGAGGATCACCGTCATTCCGAACAGGGCCATGCCGATTGGCTGCTGCTGCGGAGGAAGCCGCTTGGCGACAATGGTCATCGCGGTCGGGATCAGCGCTCCGCCCATGAACCCCTGCCCCGTGCGGCCGATGATCATAGTCGTCAGGTCGGTGGCAATACCGCACAGGATCGAAAACCCGGTGAAAGAAACGACGGCGATGAGAAGCAAGGTCCTGAGGCCCAGCAGACGCTCCAGCCACGCGCTCAAGGGAATGACGATGATTTCCGCAATGAGGAAGGAGGTCGCGATCCAAGTTCCCTCCGTCCCCGTCGCACCGATTTCGCCCTGGATGGTAGGTAGGGCGGAGTTCACAATCGAGATGTCGAGCGTTGCAAGCAGCGCGCCGAGCGCGCCTGCAGCCACGGCAATCCACGCCGCCGCGTCGGCCCTCTCGGGACGCGCTGCACCTAAAGGAGCTGCGGCTGTGGCCACTTGCTAGCGCTCCCGGCCAGCAGCCTGGCGAATCCGGTCCAATTCGCCTTTGGCTGATCGTGTGTCGACGGTCACTTCCACCGACATTCCCGGAACGAGTAGCTGTCGGACTGTGGGAGGCGCGTCGATTGCAATGCGAACCGGCACACGCTGGACGATCTTCGTGAAGTTGCCGGTCGCGTTCTGCGGCGGAAGCACGGAGAACTGCGCGCCAGTCCCTGGAGCAAAGCTCGCGACCCGTCCGGCGAGCTCAACACCCGGTAGCGCGTCGACTTCGATGGAGACGGGCTGGCCCACCCGCATCAGTCCTAGCTGGGTCTCCTTGAAGTTCGCCTCGATGAACAGGCGATCCACCGGAACCAGTGTCATCAGCCGTGTCGCGGGCTGGACGAACTGCCCGACGCGGACGGCAAGGTCGCCGACACGGCCGCTGATAGCGGCCCTGAGCACGGCAGACTCGACGTTCACCCGCGCCGCGGCGAGCTGGGCGCGGGCCGCTTCGGCCTGAGACTCGGCCTGACGGATCTGCGCGCCCAGCGTGCCTACCCGGCGCTGCGCGGCCACTAGCCCGGCTTGTGCCGCATCGGCGCGCTCGCGTGCCTGCCGGGCCTGTATCTGCAGCTGAGCAAGCCGTTCGCGTGGCTCGGCTCCGGATGCGGCAAGCGGCGCGTAGCGAGCGACCTGCTGGCCAGCAAAGGCAGCCTCGGCGCGGGCCGCGTCGAGTTGCGCCTGCGCTTGACTGATTGCTGCCTGTTGCTCGGCGATCTGGGAGCGGGTGGTCTCGGCCGCGGCAATCGACACGCCAATCTGGCTGGTGATCTGCTCGGTCTGGGCCCGAACCTCGCGGGGATCGAGTTCGACGAGCGGCTGTCCTTGCCGCACCGCTTGGTTCTCGGAAACCAGTACACGCTCAACGTAGCCGGCGATCTTGGGTGCCACGACCACCGAGTCTGCAGCAATGTAGGCGTTGTCGGTGCCCTGCATGTAAATGCCGCGGTTCTGGCGATCGGAATACCAGAGGAACCCGGCAACGAGGATCACTATCGCCCCAACCAGGAGCGCGACTCTGACGCGCGGCGATTTGAGCGGGGAACTCCGAGGTTCTTCGACCTTTTCAGTGTCTGCCGTCACGGTTGTCGGTTGATCGGCCATGCGAAGATTAGTCCGGTTCTGGTTTGAAGGCGCAGGCCCTTGCCATATCGGCCAAGGTTGTGCAATGCCATAATATATGGAACCTCACAAAGACGTATTGCGCACCGCCGCGACGTCGTTCGGATGGACGTGGTACCGGATGCGCCGCATAATCGACGCGCACCTTGCCGCGCGGGGCGCATCGATGGCGCGGCTGAAGCTGCTTGCCTTCCTTGCAGAAAAGCCACGCCGATCGACTGACATCGTCGGCTTCTTCGACCAGGCGCCACGCACGGTGACTCAGGCGATCGACGCGCTTGAGCAGACTGGAATGGTTGTGCGGTTGCCTGTCCCCGGCGACCGTCGCGCCAAGCTCGTGCAGATCACTGACTTGGGCATGGCGATGCTGGAGGAGAGCATGCCACTCTGCGACGCTATCGTCGCTCAGACCTTCGGCAGCCTGACGGCGGAGGAGCTCGAAGGACTTGCTGCCGCGATCGCGCACCTCAACCGGATCGTGGACGGGCTCGAAGTGGATGCAGGCTTTCGACAAGCTCCCGGCCGTACTCGCGCGGTGAAGAACGGTGGCTGATAGGAACCTGTTGGGCCAGCCTGATGCCGCTACGCTTAAGGAGCGGGAGCGGTTCGCCCAGATTGCAGTCCTGTTCGGGCGCCATGGCCTCAAGGGACTGGCCGCGCGTCTGGGACTCGGGTCGACCCGCGATGAGCCGCTGGAGTATGCCCGGCCTGAAGCCGTGGTGGCATTGCTGCGCGACATCGGACCTGTTGCTGTAAAGTTCGGCCAGATACTCGCCATGCGAAGCGACCTGCTTGAGCCGGAGTGGGTCGCCGCGCTCTCGAAATTGCAGGACCGGGTTCCGCCGCTCCCGTTCGAGAAAGTGCGCCCGCTGATCGAGGAAGCCATCGGCGGCCCAATCGAAACCTGCTTCAGCCAAATCGAACAGGAAGCTCTCGCGGCCGCCTCCATCGCACAGGTGCACGCCGCGACTTTGCTCGATGGGCGCGACGTTATCGTCAAGGTTCGCCGGCCAGGGATAGAGCGGATCGTGGACGCCGACCTGCGGCTCCTGCGACGCCTTGCCAGGATTGCCGAGCGCCGCATTCCCGAGATTGCACGGCTGAAGCCGGACGAGTTGCTGCGTTACTTCGCTGAAAGCCTCGCCCGGGAGATGGATCTCAGTGCCGAGGCCCGCGCCAGTGATGCGATCGGTGATTTCCTCAAGGACCTTCCTGTCCGCACCGCCCGCTTCGATTGGGAGCTTTCAGGAAGGCGGGTCAACGTTCAGGAACGGCTGCACGGCATTCCGGCAAGCGACCTTGAGGCGCTGCGCCGCAGCGATCTCGATCTCACCGCAATGGCTAGCAACTATGCTCAAGCAGTGTTGCAGATGATCGTCATCAATGGCCACTTTCATGCCGATCCCCACCCAGGAAACGTATTCTTTCTGGAGAACGGGACACTTGGCCTGATCGACTTCGGAGCGGTCGGGACTTTGCTTCCGAGACGGCGCGAGGAATTGGTCCGGCTCGGCCTCGCCATAGCGTCGGAGGACGCGGGTGGAGTTGCGGACACCCTTATGCTCTGGGCGGGGGATCCGGACGTCGACCGTGTGAGGCTGGAGGAGGCTCTTGCCGAACTGATCGACCTGTTCAGCAACACGCTGCTCGAGCAGATCGACCTTGCTGATATTTTCCAGCGGGTCTTTGCGCTGCTGCGCGACTTCCATCTTGCCCTGCCGCCCGATCTGGCACTCGTGCTTCGCACACTGCTCACCGCTGAAGGCTTTGTCCGACGCCTCGACCCCGCCTTCGATATCGCCCGTGAGCTTGCTCCACTTGCCAAGGTGCTGATGCGGGAACGAACCAGCCCTGCACGTCTACGTGGAGAAGCGGGCAAGCTGCTTGCAGCGCTAGGCAGGGCGGCGTTGTCGACACCAAGCATCGTCGGACAGATCGAAAAGGTAGCCCGCACGGGTGTCATCACGGTGGGCATCGCGCCGCGAGACCTCGAACGGTTGCGCGGCGGCGCTCGCAGCAGCGGCGGCAGTCCCCAGCTTTACCCGGCTGCGCTGGGTGTATCGGCAGCGATCGTTCTTTCATCCGAGCCTGTGCTGGCGGCGCTTCTGGCGCTGACGAGCATGAGCATGGCGATCTACGAATGGCGAAGACCACGGTAGGTGTACCGTCATCTCGGGTCAGGATTCCGAGATGATCCCTGCGTCCGCGCCCTCGAGGACACGAGGTTACTTTGGAAACGCGAGCGAACTGGCTGATGGTCACCGTGGTGGTAGCTTGCTTTTCGTAGCCACCATCGCGTTCTCCCTCTGGCTCGGGTTGGAGGGCGGCTCTGAAGGGCCAACCTACGAGATCCATTTCGAACAGTCGGTCGCGGCCTGACGAAGGGCGCCAAGGTCGATCTGCTCGGCGTTCCAGTCGGAAGAGTCACCCAAATCCAGATCGAACCTGCCAATCCGCGACTGATCGTGGTTCTTTTGTTCTGACCGAGAACGTCCCGCTGCGCCGAGGTATGACTGCGTCGATCGCGAGGTCTCTGCTCGATGGAACTGCGGTAGTCAGTCTCCAGGGCGGAGATCGCAACGCTCCCGCGCTTGTCGCGCGCGCGGGACAGCCCTTCGCGATCGTGCCGGCGAACAACGGCGGAGGAATCGGCGGGGACCTCGATCCTTCGGCTCTGGTGGCGCAGGCGTCCTCGGGTGTTGAAAGGCTTGTCGAGCAGGCTCGATCCTGCCGGTCAGCGGCAAATCGAAAACCAGCTGACCGCGCTCGCGAGGCGCTCGCGATCTTGGGAAAAGGAGCTCGGCCAGGTTACGGTAGCTCCCGGCTCAGACACCGTTGAAGCAGGGCTGCAGGTTGGGAAAGAGTAGCTCCTTGCCCGCATGCCGCTGCTCGTCTGCATAGGCGAGAAGGCCAAGCCGGATGAGCTCACTATGGACTGGCACCTGGCGGATGGCGTTGGCGTTCTTGAGCTGCTGGCCAATGCGCATGTTGAGGTCGAAGATCCAGATGCTTTCGACCTGTCGAAGGTCGGCAAGCCGCAGCTGGCAAATCTCTTCCTGGCGCACCCCAGAGAAGACAGCGATCAGGGGAAGCCAGAACTTTTCATCGCGCAAGATAACCGAGCCGGACTTCGATCGGCGACTGGGCGACTGGCAGCCAGACCAGACGGGCGTGGCGAACAGTGCGTGAAGTTCGTCCTTCTCCCACATCTGGCGCTGGTCGCGGGCGCGCTTGCTGGCGGCGAACTTCCAGTCGGCGAAGACATTGGTATCGGCGCGCCCCGTGTTCGATCACGGATGCCCAGAGAGAGGTGAGCGCAGCGAAATGCCGCTGCGCAGTGCGCGGGGATAGGCGCTGGACATCCAGGGACTTGGATCGCTTCACCACCTGTTCGGCCTTCATCCCGCGATATTCTGCAGCCTTGCCGGAGTTGGCCGGAAGGTCCTCTAGCAGCTCTTTGAAGCGAGCGGCATCGCGCCGGGTGAAGTTGGCAAGCGGTTTGTCACCGAAGAACTCGACGAAAAGCGCGTAGGTCTTCCGTGCTTGCAGGCCCGTCTGCTGCTCCCAAACTTTGCGGCGCAGCTGGGTCTCCCGAAACTTCTCCGCCTCCTCGCTGAAAGGCGGGCCTGAAGGCACGGGCGGCGCTGGCGGTGCTTGCTGTGGCTGTAATGATGCTGGCGCAGGCTGGGCTGGGGCTTGCAACGCCGCTACCAGCATCTTGTCTTTCGGTTCGTAGTTGAAATCGCCTTGGGCGCGAGCCTTCAGCACTTCAGCGATTTCGATGCCTGCCCGCAGCATGGCATGCGATGCTCGGCGGGCGTCGGCCTTCTCCAGGTGGACGTCTCGACCAAAGTGGCGTGCCAGCATGGTGTTGGTAATAGTCCGCACCGAGCCGAAGGCGCTGTTGGCCAGGTCGATCCTCGCTCGTTCGGCCAATTGCCCGTAATGTTCGATGTAGTGCTCGCGGCGGTCCGCAGGGATCGGGTCGTCCCGCATGAGGCGGGTAGCTTCATCCTGCTCCAGGATGGAGCTGTAGAAGTCCTTCACCATTGCCGCGATGTCCTGCTCGCTCAGCACGGGGGCGGTTCTGACGGCATCGAACAACTCCTCGGAACAGACGTACAGGCACCGCGACAATCGTCGCGCCACTGCCGCATCGGCAGTGCGCAGACTGCACGTAAGCTCGGCCCTGTTGAAGAGTGGTTGAAGGGCAGCTGGCACGGCGCGCCGGAAGTGGAAAACCCCTCCGCGCCGTATCGTATTCGGGATTGATCCCATGCCCACATAGCCCTGCTCTGTAGCAGAGTTCTGTAGCAAAACCCCGCCTAGCTTCGGGCGCCAAGAAAAAAGCGTTTAGCGGTAGTGGGTTATGGGAAACTGGCTGGGGCGGCAGGATCCCCAGCCAAGAAATCCGACGCCAGAAATCCGCAGAAAACCGTGGGTCTTATTCTTGGTCGAAGTCCGACTAGGGACAGTTACTAGGTACAATCACTAGGGACAGTTCGCAAGCCGACAAACAGCCGGGACGACGCCGCGCCGCGCGCCTCGCCAATCAAGCGCGCCTGCGTCGTCTGTCGATCGACCACGCCGGACAAGTCCGCATTTTCTGCGCACACGATCCGGTCGAGTTCGATCTACTCGCTGGGGATTCACCAGCCGGCGTGGCTTTCGGCTTTGAAGGGCCGTCATCAAATCTGTCTCGCTAGGAGCTTGCGAGAGGCCGGCGCCTCGGCGCCAACCGCTAGCCCCCAGAAAGCGGCCCCGAGGCCGTAGATTGCCACGCCAGATCCTGTTGCAAGAAAGGTGACGATCGCTGCGTCACGTTCTTCTTTGCTGGACATCGCCGTCACGAGGGCGCCCACGATGGCCGGGATCAGCGCAACTCCTGCAAGGGCGGCGATCGTGTGGTGCGGCCGCGCGACAAAGAAGCGCACCAGCAGCGGTGCCGTTAGCGCGAGGATGACGTAGAAGCCCGCGTAGAGCATCGCCACGTTCCATCGCCTTGCCGGGTCTGGATGGGTTTCCTCGCCGGTACAGATCGCGGCGGTAATGGCCGCGAGTCAAATCGAGTGCCCCCCGAACGGCGCAACCAGCATACTGATCAACCCCGTGCCCACGAGCAGCGAGCCGGGATTGGGTCGATACCCGGCGCCTCGGAGCACCACCAGACCGGGCAGATTCTGCGACACTAGGGTCACCAGGAACAGCGGTAACGCGACGCTGGCGATGGACTTCAGATCGAAGGCCGGCGTTATCGGCACCAGTGTCCCGAGGCTCGCGCCAGGAGGAAGCGGCGCGATGTCGCCTCGAAGCATCGTAATGGCGACGCCCGCACCAAGCACGAGCGGGAGCGCGTAAAGCGGCGCTCGCTGACGCGCTATGACGAAGACGATGACGATCAGACCGACCAGCAACGGGGTCGGTTGCGGCCGTCTTGAATAGGCCGAGGCAAAAGGGGAGCAGAACGCCACCCAGCATCGCAGCCGCGATCGACGAAGGAATACGCTCGGCGGCTCGTCCCAACGTAGGGATCATGCCCACCGCCAAGGTCATCAAGCCGCTCGCGAGAAAGGCAGCGACCGCTACCAGCCACGATAAGCCTTCCACGGCGGCCAGCATCGCGGCTCCCGGCGTCGACCAACTGAGCACGACGGGTATTCGGTGGCGCAATGAAAGCGCCGCTCCCGCGACGGCGATGCCGACACAGAGAGCGGTCACCGACGAACTGGTTTGCTCGATCGTGGCACCGAGCGTCCGCATCGCCGCGACGATCAGCGCGACGGTGCCGCCAACGCCGACCAGCGCGGCAATCAACGCAGAGGTCCATGACATCATCGGCAGGATCGATCGCGACATCGCCAGCCTTTAGCGTGAGTTTGAAGAGATGTTAGGGTTGGTCGAGGAAGCGCCTAGTCAGGCACAATGATGACGGTGTCGCCATCCGTCATTCCCGTGGTTGTAACATTTGCTCTTGCCGGCCCGGTGATCGAAATGACGACCGTCGGCGGCTAGGCCACAGCAAGCGTCGCGATCGCCACCTATCTTGTTAGATTCTAACAGCTGGTTTGTTAGGCACGCGATCAGAGCGGTGTCGGGCGAGCGCAATCCACACTCCTTGCGTCAGCGCCTCGCGAATTTACGCCTTCCAAGTTTTCGTCTCCTGCGCCAGCCCAGATCTTATTCAGTTTCAAAATTAGCCGTCGCTGACAGCGGTGCTCATCTCGTCACCTCAGAGCGATCCGGACTCGCGCTCAAGGTGCGTGCCGGAGGCTTTGACACCGTCTCGAACGGCCTCAGATCACTGTCTTGACGCGGCGTTGCCGAAAAACCTCAAAACCCGGTGTTTTGATCCTCCGACCTGGCGGACAAACCCCGGGTTTTGCGATCGAAAGCAAGAGGGGTGACACGGTTCTCCCAAATTTCCCGATTTCCGGAGAACCGTGTCACCCCAAGCCAAAAATGGCGGAAAACCTAGCCTGACATGGTTTGCCCATTTAAGGCCAAAACGGGAGAACCGTGTCATGACACGGTTTCCCCGAAATCACCCAAATCCGGAGAACCGTGTCAGGGCCTCAAAGAAATGGCGGAAAACCGCCAAATGACACGGTTCTCCCAAAAATACCGATTTCCGGGAAACCGTGTCACCCCCAGCCTGACACGGTTTCCCGGAATTGGCCCAGATCGGGAGAACCGTGTCAGGTTTTTGCCTGACACGGTTCCTCAAGCGATTTCACCCGAAATCGCTCCAAAATCCCGGATTCCGATTCCCCTGACACGGTTACCCGGAATTAGGCCAAATCGGGAGAACCGTGTCAGGCCCCAACCCTGACACGGTTTCCCCAAAATCACCCAAATCCGTAGAACCGTGTCACCCCCCGCCTGACACGGTTTCCCCAAAAACACCGATTTCCGTAGAACCGTGTCACCCCCCGCCTGACACGGTTTCCCCAAAAACACCGATTTCCGGAGAACCGTGTCACCCCCAGCCTGACACGGTTCTCCGGAATTAGCTCAAATCGGGAGAACCGTGTCAGGGTCCCGAGCGAAAAACCGTGTCACCCCCTTGCCTTTCGCGTACTATTTGAGGCGATTTCTGACCCCTCAATTGTAGGCGCAATACCGCAAACTTGTATGCAGGCTTCGCCAGCACACGAAGTTTGCGTTGCGGTTCTCCCTTTGGTCGAACGGAGCCGTGAAAGCTGGCGCTTCCCCGGGGGCATGCCTCTTCGTGGCATGCTTTCCGCCTGTCGGCGGTGCGGGCCTGCCGGCCCTTCAGGCGCCACCCTCACGGGGACTTGGACCTGGTGCCCAAGCTGTGTTCTCGGAAGGCGGAGCGTCGCTCGCCGAACCTTTCGAAACGAACTGGCCGTCGAAGCTGACTTTTGCATTCCGCTCACGCCCCTCGCGACAGCAAATTTCCCGCGACCTCGTTGTGCCCCCAATACGCACTTTTCGATGATCCGGTACGGCAGCGCGAACTTGGCGCCTACCTGATGGAGAGCGTCGAAAGTTGCTCTCGGTACGATCCGATCGGACCGGTCCCGAGGAGAATGACCTTCGGATCAGCCTTCTGGCCGCACACAGCGAAGCACGACGCGATCATTCGGCGAACGGGAAGGAGAATGCGAAGTTTCTGGGAAGCCTTTTGAGCATTTTGCTCAGAAGGAAAAAAGTTATGGACTTTCACAATCATGTTTTCGCGAGCCACGAGGTCGCGGCAGCAGCTGCGGTGCTGCGAGACCATCCAGACTTCAAGCTGCAGGTACGTCTTGACCAGCCCCGCGCGCGCCCGGCTCGACCCGATCTGGTCTTGCGCAAGGTGGCACTGCTGGACTGCGAAACGACCTCGCTCAACGTCGAGACCGCCGAGATCATCGAGTTGGCGATCAAGGTCGTCGAGATCGGTCGGGGCGGCTGGGCAGTCGGGCATCTTCCGACGCGCTGCTGGCTCGAGCAGCCCGAGTTCGGCGTACCGGAGGAGGTGACCGAGCTTACCGGCCTCACCGACGCGATGGT